>JAGWQN010000116.1 GCA_028869995.1 Rhodospirillales bacterium | reverse complement strand
GCGGTGGTGGTCTCGGCCATGGCCGGGGTGACCAACCAGCTGGTGGCCTGGTGCCAGCAGCTCTCGCCGCTGCATGACGCGCGCGAGTACGACACGGTGGTGGCGACCGGCGAGCAGGTCACGACCGGCCTTCTGGCGATCGCGCTGCAGGAGATCGGCGTCGACGCCCGCTCCTGGCAGGGCTGGCAGATCCCGGTGCGCACCGACGCCGCCCACGGCAAGGCGCGCATCGCCTCGATCGACGGCGCGGATCTGGTGCGGCGCATGCAGTCGGGGCAGGTCGCGGTGGTGGCGGGCTTCCAGGGCGTGGCCCCGGATCAGCGCATCGCCACCCTCGGGCGCGGTGGGTCGGACACGTCGGCGGTCGCCCTGGCGGCGGCGCTCCGGGCCGATCGTTGCGACATCTACACCGACGTGGACGGCGTCTACACCACCGACCCGCGCATCGTGCCCCGGGCGCGCAAGCTGGGACGCATCGCCTACGAGGAGATGCTGGAGCTGGCCTCGGTGGGCGCCAAGGTTTTGCAGACGCGCAGCGTCGAGCTGGCGATGAAGGAGCGCGTGCGCGTGCAGGTGCTCTCGAGTTTCGAGGACAAGCCAGGCACGCTGGTGGTCGACGAGGAGGAGATCGTGGAACAGGAGATCGTGAGCGGCATCGCCTACTCGCGCGACGAGGCGAAGCTGACCGTGCGCGGCGTGCCGGACCGGCCGGGAATCGCTGCGGCGATTTTCGGCCCGCTGTCGGCGTCGGGCGTGAATGTGGACATGATCGTCCAGAACGTCTCGGCTGATGGCAGCACCGACCTCACCTTCACCATCTCGCGTGCCGACCTGCCGCGCGCGCAGGCAACGCTTGCCGCCTCCAAGGGCGAGGTCGGCTATGCCTCCCTGCTTGCCGATTCCGATGTCGCGAAGATCAGCGTCGTCGGCGTGGGCATGCGCTCGCATGCCGGCGTCGCCAGCACGATGTTTGCGACGCTGGCCGCGAAGGGGATCAACATCCAGGTGATCTCGACCAGCGAGATCAAGGTTTCGGTTCTGATCGCTGCCGACTACACGGAGCTCGCTGTCCGCGCGCTGCACACCGCCTATGGCCTCGATGCCTGACGACGGCATGGCGCGCGCGAGGTCGGCCGCGCGCGCGCGGCTCGATGCGCTGTGGCGCCGGGGCACCGACTTCCTCGGCACCGAGGTCGCCATCATGGGCGGCGCCATGAGCTGGGTGAGCGAGCGCCACCTCGTCTCGGCCATCTCCAATGCCGGAGGTTTTGGCGTGATCGCCTGCGGGGCGATGACGCCGGCGCTGCTGGAGGCCGAGATCGCGGCCACCCAGGCGCTGACCACCAAACCCTTCGGCGTGAACCTCATCACCATGCACCCCCAGCTCGACGAGCTGATCCGCGTGACGCTGGCGGCCGGTGTCGGGCATGTGGTTCTGGCGGGCGGCATCCCGCCGGGGCCTGCCGTGCGGGCGGTGAAGGAACGGGCGAAGCTCGTCTGCTTCGCGCCGGCGCTGGTGCTGGCCCGGCGCCTGGTGCGCAGCGGCGCCGATGCGATCGTGATCGAGGGCAGCGAGGCGGGCGGGCATATCGGTCCGGTCTCGCTCACCGTGCTGGCGCAGGAGATCCTGCCGCACCTGAAGGAAGTTCCGGTCTTCGTCGCCGGCGGGCTCGGCCGCGGCGAGGCGATCCTGTCCTACCTCGAGATGGGCGCCGCGGGCGCGCAGCTCGGCACACGCTTTGCCGCGAGTACCGAGAGCATCGCGCATCCGAACTTCAAGCAGGCCTTCGTTCGCGCCGCGGCGCGCGACGCGGTGCCCAGCGTTCAGCTCGACGCGCGCTTCCCGGTGATCCCGGTGCGTGGCCTGGTCAATGCGGGAACAAAACAGTTTCTCGAGCACCAGGCGGAAACGATCCGCCGCTTCCAGGCCGGCGAGACGACGCGCGAGGAAGCGCAGCTGTCGATCGAGCATTTCTGGGCCGGCGCGCTGCGTCGCGCGGTGATCGACGGCGACATCGAGATGGGCTCGGTGATGGCGGGCCAGTCGGTCGGTATGGTGGGCGAGGTGCAGCCGGTCGCGGCCATCATCGCGGAACTGGTGGACCAGGCGCTGGCGGCGCTGATGTCGCGGCAGGCGGCCTGAGGCGGCGATGACGGGGAGGGATGGCATGGACGTGACCAAGCCGACGCGGCTGCGGGCTGAGGTCGATTTCGAACGGGACGGGAAGCAGCACGGCTATGTCCGGCTTTATCATTCCGTCCATGAATCGGCCTACGGCTTCATTCCGATCCCGATCACCGTCGTGCGCAACGGCGCGGGGCCGACGGCGCTGTTCACCGGCGGCACGCACGGCGACGAGTACGAGGGTCAGGTCGCCCTCTCCAACCTCGCCCGCACGCTCGACCCCCGCGAGATCCGCGGCCGGGTCATCATTGTGCCGATGCTGAACTTCCCCGCCGCCATGGCGGGCCGGCGCACCTCGCCGATCGACGCGGGAAACCTCAACCGCAGTTTCCCGGGCGATGCGGATGGGACGCCGACGCAACAGATCGCGGCTTATGTGACGCAGCAGCTGGCGCCGCTCGCGGACCTCGCGTGCGATCTGCATTCCGGCGGCTCCTCGCTCGAGTATGTCCCGTGCGCGCTCATCGAGCGCGACGACGACGCGGCGCGATTCGCAAAGACCAAGGCGGCGCTGGCGGCATTCGCGGCCCCGCTCGCCTATGTCGCCGCGGGCGGGCAGGGGACGGGTGCGGACCGCACGCTCACCGGCGCGGCGAAGCGGCTGGGGATACCGACGCTCGGTTCCGAACTCGGCGGCGCCGGCACGTTGAGCCGCGACGGGCTCGCGATTGCGGAGCGCGGGGTCGTCAACCTGCTGGCCCATCTGGGCATCCTCCCCGCTGCGCGCGCGGTGCCCGGAGCCACCCGCTACGTTGCGGTCGGTGGTGACGATTATTTCGTGCATGCGCGCGAGAGCGGCATCTTCGAACCGCTGGCCGAACCGGGCGAGATGGTTCAGGCCGGGCAGCCGGCCGCTCGCATCCATACGCCCGAGACGCCGGGCAGCGAGCCTTCGGTGCAGCATTTCGCCCGCGATGGGCTGGTCCTGGTGCGCCGCGTGCCCGGCCGTACCCTGCGCGGGGACTGCCTGTTCCATCTCGGCACGGATATTCCCGCGCCCTAGGGCCATAGCCGCTCCGATGGACTCTTCGGAGCGGATTTCTTGTTCTAGAAAACATATAATTGAGAGCAGCTTATCTCCGGCTTGGCTTGGCTGGGCCGGGCAGCCTCAACCAGGCCGGTGGTTGCTCTCGGCCGCGTCCCTTCGTCCGGAGCCGGAAAGGCTGAGGCTCGGGGTTCAGCTGCAGGGGCGGGCGGCCTGGGCGGCCTCTGCGACCGACTCCGACAGGTGGCGGAAGGGACCGGCCAGGGGACTCGCCTTGCGCCAGACCATGCCCACGGTGCGCGCCGGCTGCGGGTCGGGGAAGCGCGCGACGGCGACCCCGGTTGCACGCGTCTCCAGCGCGGCCGCCATTTCCGGGATCAGCGTCACGCCGAGTCCGGCGGCCACCATCTGCACCAGCGTGGCGAGCGAGCTGGCATCGAGCACCTCGCGCGGCTGAGTGCCATGCAGGTCGCAGAAGGCGAGGGCCTGGTCGCGGAAGCAATGTCCCTCCTCGAGCAGCAGCAGCCTCATCTCCCGCAGCGCCTCGGGGCCCGGCACGGGGGCCGCGCCATCTGCGGCCCGGCGAACGAGCAGGAAATTCTCGGTGAAGAGGGGGATTTCGGTCAGCCCCGGTTCGGAGACGGGCAACGCCACGATCGCGGTGTCGAGCCTGCCGCCGGCCAGCTCTTCGATCAGCCGGGACGTGAGCGCCTCGCGGACATGAATGTCGAGCTGTGGGTGGGTGCGGTTGAGACGGGCGATGACGGAGGGCAGCAGGTAGGGCGCGATGGTGGGGATCATGCCGATGCGAAGCCGCCCGGACAGACGGTCATGCGAGGCGCGGGCGAGATCGCCGAGCTCGTCCACCGAACGCAGGATCGCGCCCACGCGCCGCGCCGCCTCCTCGCCGAACCGGGTAAGGCGCACCTTGCGCGCGCCGCGTTCCACCAGGACCGCGCCGAGCGCCTCCTCCAGTTCCTTGACCTGCATCGACAGGGCCGGCTGGGAAATGGCGCAGGCTGCGGCGGCGCGGCCGAAATGGCTGTGGCGGGCGACAGCGTCGAAATAGCGGAGCTGGCGGAGCGTGGGTTGCGACATCAGGTAAATTTATCCGAGTGATCATCAAAAGCGAATTCACCTGATGGACGGCCAAGGCTAAAAGGCCGCGACCGTTCCGGCCGTCCGGACCATTCAGAGACCAGGGAGAGAAGCCATGGCTGATGACGCCAAATGCCCGTTCGCACACGGGATCCACGCGCAGGTGACGTTCGCCGGCCAATCGAACCGGGATTGGTGGCCCAACCAGCTCAATCTCAGGGTGCTGGCGCAGAATTCGTCGCTGAGCGACCCGATGGGGCCTTCTTTCAAATATGCCGAGGCCTTCAAGAAGGTCGACTATCAGGGGCTGAAGCGTGACCTCACCGCGCTGATGACGGATTCGCAGGATTGGTGGCCGGCGGATTTCGGCCATTACGGCGGCCTGTTCGTCCGCATGGCCTGGCACAGCGCCGGGACATACCGCATCGCCGATGGGCGCGGTGGCGGCGGGCGCGGGCAGCAGCGCTTCGCGCCGGTGAACTCGTGGCCCGACAACGCCAATCTCGACAAGGCCCGGCGGCTGCTCTGGCCGATCAAGAAGAAGTACGGCGACAGCATCTCCTGGGCCGACCTCATGATCCTGGCCGGCAACGTCGCGCTCGAATCCATGGGCTTCAAGACCTTTGGCTTCGCCGGCGGGCGGGCGGATGTGTGGGAGCCGGAGGACATCTACTGGGGTTCGGAGAAGGCCTGGCTCGGTGACCAGCGCTACAGCGGCGAGCGCCAGCTCGAGAACCCGCTGGGCGCGGTGCAAATGGGCCTCATCTACGTCAATCCCGAGGGGCCGAACGGCAAGCCCGACCCGGTGGCGGCGGCGATCGACATCCGCGAGACCTTCGCGCGCATGGCGATGAACGACGAAGAGACGGTGGCGCTGATCGCCGGCGGCCATACGTTCGGCAAGACGCATGGCGCGGGCGACGTGGCGCTGGTCGGCCGCGAGCCCGAGGCCGCTCCGCTCGAGGAGATGGGGCTGGGCTGGAAGTCGAGCTACGCCAGCGGCAAGGCGGGCGACGCGATCACCAGCGGCCTCGAGGTCGTCTGGACCACCCAGCCGAACCGGTGGACCAATGACTTCTTCGACATTCTCTTCCGCTATGAGTGGGAACTGACCAAGAGCCCGGCGGGTGCCTATCAATGGACCGCCAAGGGCGCCGAGGCGATCATTCCCGATCCGTTCGATCCGGCCAAGAAGCGCGTGCCGACGATGCTGACGACGGATCTCTCCCTGCGCATGGACCCGGCCTACGAGAAGATCTCCCGCCGGTTCCATCAGCACCCCGACCAGTTCGCGGACGCTTTTGCCCGCGCCTGGTTCAAGCTGACGCACCGCGACATGGGGCCGCGCGCTCGTTATATCGGCCCCGAGGTCCCGCAGGAGGTTCTGGCCTGGCAGGACCCGGTCCCCGCCGTTGACCACAAGCTGGTCGATGCCGCGGATATCGCGGCGCTGAAGGGCAAGCTCCTGGCGAGCGGGCTCACCGTTGCCGAACTCGCCTCCACCGCCTGGGCATCGGCGTCGACCTTCCGCGGGACGGACATGCGCGGCGGCGCCAATGGTGCGCGCATCCGCCTCGCACCGCAGAAGGATTGGGCGGTCAACCAGCCCGCACAGCTTGCCAAGGTGCTGGGGGTGCTGGAGGGCGTGCAGAAGGCCTTCAATGCCGCGGCGACCGGCGGCAAGAAGATCTCGCTGGCCGACCTCATCGTGCTGGGCGGCTGTGCGGCGGTCGAAAAGGCCGCGCAGGACGCCGGGCATGCCGTGAGCGTGCCCTTCACGCCGGGTCGCACGGACGCCACCGCCGAGCAGACCGATGTCGCGTCCTTCGCGGTGCTCGAGCCCTTCGCCGACGGCTTCCGCAACTATGTCAAGGCGGATATCGGCGTCCCGGCCGAGGAGATGCTCGTGGACAAGGCGGTGCTGCTGACGCTCACGGCCCCGGAAATGACGGTGCTGGTGGGCGGCTTGCGGGTGCTCGGCGCCAATGTCGGCGGCGTCAAGCATGGCGTGTTCACCTCACGGCCGGGTCAGCTGACCAACGACTACTTCGTCAACCTGCTCGACATGGCGACGAGCTGGAAACCCGTATCCGCGGCCAACGACGTCTTCGAGGGCCGCGACCGCACGAGCGGGGCGCTGAAATGGACCGCGACCCGGGTCGATCTCGTGTTCGGGTCGAACTCGCAGCTGCGGGCGTTGGCCGAGGTCTACGCGAGCGACGGCAACGCCGGTAAGTTCGTGCACGACTTCGTGGCGGCATGGACGAAGGTGATGAACGCCGATCGGTTCGATCTGCGCTGATTGGCGCGCGACTGACGCACGAGGGCGGCGCCGTGGGGAAACCCCGGCGCCGCTCGCCTTTGGGGGACCGTCGCGTCCCGAGCCTGGGTTCAGACCAGGAAAATCGCCATCAGGATCAGCAGCAGCGCGGCGATTGACGCGGCGCTGGCCACGAAGGTCACGAAACCGTGCAGGAAATGCTGCCGGTCCGCGGTGAAGGCGTCCTCGCTGATGGGCTGCATCGTGGCGGCCATGTTCCCTCTCGCTTGTCGTTGCTGTTGTTTTTAGGGGGCTGCGAACAGATCGGGCAAGGGGTTGTGCAGCGCCGTGGTGGGGACGCGGCCCGCGTCGCCGCTCAGGAAGCGCGCGAGGGCCGCGGTGTAGAGGCGGTGCTCCTCGGCGAGCACCCGCCCGGCCAGCGATGCCTCGTCGTCGTCGGGCCGCACCGGCACCGCCGCCTGCGCCAGGATCGGGCCCTCGTCCATCGCCTCGGTGACCAGGTGCACGGTGCAGCCATGGAACTTGACGCCCGCCGCCAGCGCCCGCGCATGGGTGTTGAGCCCCGGGAAGACCGGCAGCAGCGAGGGGTGGATGTTGAGCATCCGCCCCGCGTAACGGCCGACCAGGAAAGGCGTGAGCAGGCGCATGTAGCCGGCGAGGCACACCACCTCGACCTCCTCGGCGGCGAGGGCGGCGTCGATCGCGGCCTCGTGCGCGGCGCGGTCGCGGCCGAACGCCCGGTGCGGGATGGCGCGGGTCGGGATGCCGTGCGCCGCTGCGATCGCGAGGCCGGCCGCCGTGGGATCGTTCGAGATCACGACCGCGATCGTGGCCGGGTAGGCCGGGTCGCGCGCGGCCTCGGCCAGCGCCAGCATGTTGGAGCCCCGCCCCGAAATCAGAACGCCGACGCGCCGCTTCATTCGAGCCAGCCCGGGGGCGTATCGACCGCGACATCGGGGCTCGCGCTGTAGGCCTCGATGCGGCCAAGCTCGACCACGGTTTCCCCCTCGGCTTCGAGCAGGGCGCGTGCGGCCGCGCCGTCCTGGGTCACGATCGCCATGCCGATGCCGCAGTTGAACACGCGCAGCATTTCCGCCGGAGCGACGTCGCCTGTGCGGGCGAGCCAGCGGAAGACCGGCGGCGGTGTCCAGTTGGCGGCGAGCACGGCGCGGGTTCCCTGCGGCAGCACGCGCGGCAGATTGCCCGGCAGGCCACCGCCGGTGATGTGCGCGGCGGCACGCATCAGCCCGGCGCGGTGCAGGGCAAGCAGGGGGCGGACATAGATCCGCGTGGGCTCCAGGAGAGCCTCGCCGAGCGTCCGTTCGCTGTCGAACGGGGCCGGCGAGCTCCAGCTCAGGCCGCTTGCCGTGACCACGCGGCGGACCAGCGAGAAGCCGTTGGAATGCACGCCCGACGAGGCGAGCCCGAGGACCGTCTGTCCTGGTGCCACGCCCTGCGGCAGGAGTGTTCCGCGCTCCGCAGCCCCAACCGCGAAGCCCGCGAGATCGTAGTCGCCGCCGCCGTACATACCGGGCATCTCGGCGGTCTCGCCGCCGACCAGCGCGCACTCGGCGAGCCGGCAGCCGGTGGCGATGCCTTCGATCACCGTGGCGGCCGCGGCAAGGTCGAGGGCGCCGGTGGCGTAATAGTCGAGAAAGAACAGCGGCGCCGCGCCCTGCACGACGAGGTCGTTGACGCACATCGCCACGAGGTCCTGACCGACGCCGTCATGACGCCCGGCCTCGATGGCAACCCGCAGCTTCGTGCCCACCCCGTCGGTCGTGGCGACCAGGATCGGGTCGGTGAACCCGGCGGCGCGCGGGTCGAACAGGGCGCCGAAACCACCGAGCCCGCCCAGCACGCCGGGCCGGGAGGTGGCCCTGGCCGCTGGCTTGATGCGCTCGACCAGCGCATCCCCCGCCTCGATGTTCACGCCGGCGTCGCGATAGGTCATGCCTGTCATGATCGGGCCGTGTATAAGGTCGCGAGCGAAAGCGCCACCGAGGAGAAGCAGTTGCGCCATCCGGCCTGCCCATCGGCTGCCGCGAGACGGGGGGACGATGCCCGACGGTAGCCGGATTGGCGCCCCACCCGTGCGCGCCGACGTCCTGACGATACCGAATGCCATCTCGCTGGCCCGGATCTGCGCGGTACCCGCGACGGTGTGGCTGGTGCTGCATGGCCATTCCCTGCTCGCATTCGCGCTGTTCGCCGGCGCCGGCATCTCCGATGGCATCGATGGCTGGCTGGCGCGCCGCGAGGGGCCGACGCGGATCGGCATGCTGCTGGACCCGCTCGCCGACAAGGCTCTGGTGGTGTCCGCTTATGTGACGCTGGCCGCGGTCGGCGAGGTGCGGGACTGGCTGGCGATGCTGGTGGTTTTTCGTGACGTGATGATCGTGGGGGGCGTGCTGGTGCTGACGGTGCTGGACCAACGGGTGGAGATCCGGCCGCTGTTGCTTTCCAAAGCCAACACGGTCCTGCAGATCGGCCTGATCGCGCTGGCGCTGCTGCGCGCGGGCAGCGTTGCGGTGCCGCCCATGGTGATCGATGTGCTGACCGCGCTGGTGGCGGCGAGCACGCTGGCCTCGGGCGGCGCCTACGCGCTGCAGGTGGCCCGGGGGAGCGCGGGATGAGCGAGAGCCGACCGACCAGCGCCTCGCGCGCGCAGCGCTTGGCCTTCCTCGCGGCCCTGCTCGTCGTCCTTTGGCTGGCGCTGCGGCTTTTCTCGGCCGTCCTGCTGCCCTTCGTCGCGGCGGCGGTGGTCGCTTATTTTCTCGATCCGCTGGCCACGCGGATGACGCGGGTCGGCATTGGGCGTCCCTACGCCGCTGGGCTGCTGGTCGTGGGGTTGATTCTGCTCGGCTCGGTGGCGCTGCTGCTGCTCTACCCCCTGGTGATGGCGCAGCTGGGCCTGCTGCTCCACCGACTTCCGGCCTATGTCGGGCAGCTGGAAAAGCTCGCCAATGACACCATCAACCGCCTCGAGCACCAGCTCGGACCCGGCGTGGTGAACACCAGGCTGCACGACCTGGTGAGCGCCCAGGCAGGCACGGTGCTCGCCTTCATCGGCAGCGCGGTCACGCGGCTGATTGGTGGCAGCGTCGCGCTGTTCAACGTCGTCATGCTGGTCGTCGTCACACCGCTCGTCGCGTTCTACCTGCTGCGTGACTGGCCGAAAGTCGTCGCCAGCGTCGATGCCTGGCTGCCGCACCGCTACGCCGGCATCCTGCGCGACCAGGCACGGGAGGTGGATCGGATTCTCTCGGCCTGGCTGCGCGGGCAGGCGCTGAGCTGCCTGGCGCTGGCGGCGTTCTATGCGACGGGGCTGACCCTCGCGGGGCTCGACCTCGGCCTGATCGTCGGGCTGGCGACGGGTACGCTCTCCTTCATGCCGTATGTCGGCACCATCACCGGCTTCGTCTCGTCGCTGGCCCTCGCCGCCGGCCAATGGGGAACCTGGGGCGGGGTTTTCCGGATTCTGGTCGTCTTCGGGCTCGGTCAGGTGTTCGAGAACTATTTCATTTATCCGCGGTTCCTGGGCGACCGCGTCGAGCTGCACGCGGTCTGGGTCATCTTCGCCCTCTTCGCGGGTGGCGAGGCGTTCGGCTTCCTCGGCGTGCTGCTGGCGGTCCCCGTTTCCGCCGTGATCGGGGTGCTGAGCCGCTTCTGGTTGCGGCGCTATCTCGCCAGCCCGCTCTACCTTGATCCGCCGGAGGGAGCGGGTGGGGCATGACGGCCCGACAACTCGTGCTGCCACTACCTCTGGCCGCCGCCGACCTGGCGCGCGAGCCGCTGGTCGAGATGCCCTCCAACGAAGCGGCGCGGCAATGGCTTGCCGCCCCGGAGCGCTGGTCGTTCGGCCGTCTGGTGCTGTGGGGCGGGCCGGCGACCGGCAAGAGCCACTTTCTGGCGATCTGGGCCGAGGGACATGGCGGCGTGCCCTGGTGCGGCGCAGCCCGTCCGGCGCCGCCGGCCCCGATTATCGTGGATGACGCCGATCTGATCGACGAGGCGGCGCTGTTCCACCTCCTCAACGCCGCCGCCGAGGGCGGGCAGCTCGTGCTGCTTGCTGCACGCGAGCCGCCGTCGCGCTGGCGTATCGCCCTGCCCGATCTTGCCAGCCGGCTGCGCGCCAGCTCGGTGATCGGGATCGGCCCGCCCGAGGACGCGCTGCTGGAGGCGCTGTTCGCGCGCCTGCTCGATGAACGCCATCTCGCCGTGGCACCGGCGCTGCGCGTCTGGCTGCTGCGCCGCGCGCCGCGCGATCCCGGCCTGCTGCGCGAACTGGCGGCCCGGCTCGACCATGCGAGCCTGGCGCTGGGGCGCCGGGTCACGAGGACGATGGCGGCTGCGGCCCTGGCGGAGCTGGTCCCCGGGGAGGGCCCGCCGGGCGCCGGGCCTGACGCCGATGAAGATTTGACGGTGGCCTCGGATCGAGCCTCCCCAATCGGGCTGCCCTTCCTGTAGACTTCTTGGTACAGGAGCGCTGGATGAACGCCCCCGATCTATCGTACCAGACTTCCAAGCTGGGACATCATCTCCAGTCCGAGCCGGACTCCGTGATCGACGCCGGCTCGCCGCAGCGTTTCATCAACCGCGAGTTGTCCTGGCTTGCGTTCAACGCCCGCGTGATCGCCGAGGCGGAGAACCGCCGTCACCCCTTGCTGGAGCGGCTCCGCTTCGTCTCCATCTCAGCCTCCAACCTCGACGAGTTCTATTCCGTTCGCGTCGCCGGCCTGCTGGGGCAGGTGAAGGCGGGAGTGGCCGCGGTGTCGCCGGACGGGCTGACGCCGCCGCAGCAACTGGCCGCGGTCGATGCGCGCATCGCGGAGCTGCTGGGTGAGCAGCTGCGCGCCTGGGGCGAACTGCGCACGGAGCTTGCGGGCGCCGGCATCCGCGTCGTCGATCCCGGCGAGCTGGATGCCGAGGATCGCGCCTGGCTGGATGCGTGGTTCATGGAGCGGGTCTTCCCGGTGCTGACCCCGCTCGCCGTCGATCCGGCGCATCCGTTCCCGTTCGTGCCCAATTTCGGCCTGGTGATGGCGTTGCTGCTGGTGCGCGAGGGCGAGACCGCGCCGATGCCGGCCCTCATTCCCCTGCCGGCGCAGATCGAGCGCTTCATTCGCCTGCCGGTGCGCGGTGATGCCGCCGCGGACAGGCGTGGCATCCGTTTCCTGCTCCTCGAGCACCTGATCGCGCTCTCGCTGCCGCGTCTGTTCCCGGCGGCGAGCGTGGTGGGCGAGGGGCTGTTCCGGCTGATCCGCGACAGCGATGTGGAGTTCGAGGAAGAGGCGGAGGACCTCGTCCGCTCCTACGAGACGGCGCTCAAGCGCCGCCGCCGCGGGGTTGCGATCCACCTCACCCTCGCGGCCGCGATGCCGCAGGGACTGCGCGAGCTGGTCGCCGACGCGCTGGGCGCCGCCCCCGACCAGACCAACGTGACCGAGGGGCTGCTCGGCCTCGTCGATCTGCGCCAGATGATCGTCGACGACCGGCCGGACCTGCTTTTCGCGCCCTACACGCCGCGCTTTCCCGAGCGCATCCGCGACTTCGGCGGCGACTGCTTCGCCGCGATCCGCGCCAAGGACATCATCGTCCACCACCCGTTCGAGAGTTTCGATGTCGTCGTGCAGTTCCTGCGCCAGGCGGCCCGCGACCCGGCGGTGGTGGCGGTCAAGCAGACGCTCTACCGCACCAGCCGCGACAGCCCGATCGTCAGCGCGCTGATCGAGGCTGCGGAAGCGGGGAAGACCGTCACCGCCATGGTGGAGTTGCGGGCGCGCTTCGACGAGGAGGCGAATATCCGGCTTGCGCGCGAGCTCGAGGCGGCGGGCGTGCAGGTCGTCTTCGGGTTCACCGAACTCAAGACGCATGCGAAACTATCGCTCGTGGTGCGCCGCGAGGGCGGCACCCTGCGCTCCTATGCGCATTTCGGTACCGGGAATTATCACCCGATTACCGCGCGCATTTATACGGACCTCAGTTTCTTCACCTGCGAGCCGGCATTGACGCGGGATTCAGCGCGTCTTTTCAACTATATGACCGGCTATGCCCGGCCCGAGCGGATGGATGCGCTGGCCTTCAGCCCGCTGACCACGCGCTCGACGCTGATGGAGCTGATCGACCAGGAGATCGAGTTCGCCCGCGCGGGCCAGCCGGCCGCGATCTGGATCAAGCTGAACTCACTGGTGGACGAATCGTTGATCGACCGGCTCTACGCAGCCTCCTGCGCCGGGGTCAGGATCGAGGCCGTGATCCGCGGCATGTGCTGCCTGCGCCCGGGCGTGCCGGGCCTGTCCGAGAACATCCACGTCAAGTCGATCGTTGGACGCTTCCTCGAACATTCGCGCATCTGTGTGTTCGGCAACGGTGCGCCGCTGCCCTCGCGCCAGGCGCTGGTGTTCATCTCCTCCGCCGACTGGATGGCGCGCAACATGGAGTGGCGGGTGGAGACGCTGGTGCCGATCCACAACCCGACGGTGCACGCGCAGGTGCTCGACCAGATCATGGTCACCAACCTGCGCGATACCGCCCAGTCATGGGAGCTCGGCGCCGACGGGGTATGGCGGCGGGTGCATGCCGGTGGCAAGAAGCGGTTCTCCGCCCATGAGCATTTCATGACCAACCCTTCGCTCTCCGGCCGCGGCTCGGCGCTGCGTGGCGACGCGATGGCGCCGCAGACCATGCGCCGGACGGTGCGAACCAGCGAGGATTGAGGCGCCCTTGCCGCTTTTTTCCGACGCTTCGCCCCCGGCCCGCAGACTGTCCCGGTCGGCTGTCGTCGATCTCGGATCCAACTCGGTCCGCCTGGTGGTGTTCGAGGGGTTGGGACGCAACCCCATCGCGATCTTCAACGAAAAGGCCGTGCTGCGTCTCGGCCGCGGCGTCACCACCACGGGGCGGCTGGATGCCGCCACTCTGGCGCAGGCGCTGACGGTGATGAACCGCTACCGCGCCATCGCCGAGGCGATGGGCGCCGCGCCGTTCGAGGTGCTGGCCACCTCGGCGGTGCGCGACGCGAGGAACGGGCCGGACTTCGTTGCGACCCTCGCCGAGCGGATCCCCGAGGCGCGGATCCGGGTGCTGACGGGCGAGGAGGAAGCGGCGCTTTCGGCCGCCGGCGTTCTGTGCGGCATTCCCAATGCCGACGGCATTCTGGCCGATATCGGCGGTGGCTCGCTCGAGCTCGTCCGGCTCGATGCCGGGCGCAGCGCGGCGGCGGCGACGCTGCCGATCGGCGTCATCCGCCTGGCCGAGCGCGCCGGCGACGACCCGGCCCGCGCGCGTGCGCTCGCCGAGGCGGAGCTGGCGACGGTGCCTTGGCTGGCCGCGGGTGCGGGGCGCGATCTCTACGTCGTCGGCGGCGCCTGGCGGGCGCTGGCGCGCATCCACATCGCACAGACACGCTACCCGCTCAACATGGTTCATCATTATACGATCGGGCGCGACGAGGCCCGCGATCTCGCCGGCGTGATCGCAGGTGCCGGGCGGCGGACGCTGGAACGGATGGCCGGCGCGCCGCGCCGGCGTATCGACGACCTGCCTTATGCCGCGATCGTGCTGCGCCGGCTGTTGCGCGCCACCGGCGCCCGGCGAGTGGTGTTCTCCGCCAACGGCCTGCGCGAAGGCTGGTTCATGGCCCATGTGCCGGAGGCCGTCCGCCGCGAGGACCCGCTGATCTCCGCCGGGCGCGAATACGCCTTGCGGCTGGGCCGCGACCCGGCGCTGCCGCCGGCGCTCGTGACCTGGACCGCGCCGCTGTTCGCCGCCGAGAGCGCCGAGCAGCGCCGCCTGCGCACCGTGGCCTGCTGGATGAGCGATATCGGCAGCCACGACCACCCGGAATACCGCGCCGAGCAGGCCTGTCTGCGTATCCTGCGCCAGCCTGGCATCGCCCTCGACCATCATGCGCGCGCCTTTCTCGCCACCACGCTGGCCCTGCGCTACGAGGCGGAGCCGGACGCTGCCTTTCTGGCGCCTGCGCGTGGGCTGCTGAGCCCCGACGCGCTGCGCCGGGCGATCATCCTCGGCGTGGCGCTGCGGCTCGCCTACACGCTCTCGGCGGGCACCACGGCCCTGCTCGGCGGCACCGCGCTCGAGGTGGGAGCGACGCTCAAGCTGCGGCTCGCGGAAGGGAGCGGCGTGTTCGCCGGCGAGAGCGTCACCCGCCGGCTCGACCGCCTGGCGGAGGCGCTGGGTCTCGACGCCACCACCGAGCTCGCGGCCTGACGCGAAGCGCCTGCTCGAGGCCTGACGCGCAGCGCCTGACGCGGCCTCTCGCCGGTGCTAGCCTGCAGGCGGATGTTGGAGGCAGCAGATGGGCAAGAAGGACGCCAAGCGCCAGCGGCAGGCCACAGACAGCGCAGCAGCGAACGGCGATGCGCCGCACTCGGGCGGCGAGTTGGCCGAGCGCGTCAACGAGACGGCGGCCCTGGAACAATACTGGGAGCTCGGCCGGCGCTCGCATCCCGGCAAGCCGCCGAAGAATTACCACTATGTCGAGGAGCTGGCGAAGCTCCAGTTCGAGATGTTGAAGCTGCAGGAATGGGTGCGCCGGAAGGGGCTGCGCGTCTGCGTGCTGTTCGAGGGGCGCGACGCGGCCGGCAAGGGCGGGGTGATCACCCGCATCACGCAGAGCCTCAATCCCCGCTATTGCCGCGTCGTCGCGCTGGGCACGCCGACGGAGCGCGAACGCGGGCAGTGGTATTTCCAGCGTTACGTGGCGCAGCTGCCGGCTGCCGGGGAAATCGTGCTGTTCGATCGCTCCTGGTACAACCGCGCCGGTGTCGAGCACGTGATGGGGTTCTGCACCGCGCAGGAGTACGACGATTTTCTGCGCGCCTGCCCGGCTTTCGAGGAGATGCTGATCCGCTCGGGCATGGTGCTGGTCAAATACTGGTTCTCGGTCAGCGACGAGGAGCAGGAGCGGCGGTTCCAGGAGCGGATGCGCAACCCGGTCAAGCGCTGGAAGCTCTCCGCCATGGACCTCGAGGCGCGACGGCGCTGGGTCGATTATTCGCGCGCCAAGGATGCGATGTTCGCCGCGACCGACACGCGCACGAGCCCCTGGAACGTGGTGGATGCCGACGACAAGAAGCGCGCCCGCCTCAACTGCATCGCGCATCTGCTGACTCAGGTGGCGTATCACGACATGGTGCCGGTCGAGATCGACCTGCCCCCGCGCCAGGGCGACCAGGGCTACAAGCGGCCCAAATTCAGCAAGCAGAAATTTGTCCCGGCGCTCTACTGAATGCCCGCCGATGCGCCGGAGGCGGCGCGTCAGAGGGGGATCGTCTTGATCCGCTTGCCGGCGACGCCGAGCGCGAGCTTGCCGTCGCGCAGGGCCAGGGCCTGCTCGCCGAAGATGCGCTGACGCCAGCCGGCGAGCGCGGGGACATCCGCAGCACCGACGGCGATGCGGTCGAGATCGTCGGACGAGGCGACCAGGCGCGGCGCCACGTCGTGCTCTTCGCAGCTCGCCGCGAGCAGCACCTTGAGCAGGGCCACGAGGGCGGGCGAGGGGCGCGGACCCTGTCTGTCGGCGGTCGGGCTCGGCAGGGCGCTTTCCGGCAGCGCCCGCGCCGCCGCCATCGCGGCAAGCAGCGAGGCACCCTGCTTGCCGTCCGCGAAGCCCTTGGAGATTCCGCGCACGCGGGCGAGGCCGATGGCATCGCTCGGCGCGGTGGCGGCCAGTTCCAGCAGCGATTCGTCCTTCAGCATCCGCCCGCGCGGGATGTTGGCGCGCTGCGCCTCCTGCTCGCGCCAGGCGGCGATGGCGCGCAGCATGCCAAGCATGCGGCGGTTGTTGGTGCGCGCGCGCAGCCGCTCCCACATCCGCTCCGGATCGACGCGGTAGGTCGCGGGGTCGGTGAGCGTGGCCATTTCCTCCCCCACCCAGTCGAGCCGGCCGTCGCGCGCAAGGCGAGCCGTGAGCTTTTCATAGACCAGGCGCAGATGCGTCACATCGGCCGCGGCATAGGCGATCTGTGCCTGCGACAGCGGACGGGCCGACCAATCGCTGAAGCGGTGCGACTTGTCGATCTGCCCGCCGGTGAGTGAGGCGACCAGCGTGTCATAGCCGACCTGATCGCCGAAGCCGGCCACCATCGCCGCCACCTGGGTATCGACCAGCGGCGTCGGCACGGCGCCGAATTTGAGCACGAAGATCTCGATGTCCTGGCGCGCGGCGTGGAACACCTTGGTGACGTTCGGGTTGGCGAGCAGGGCGCCGAGCGGAGCGAGGTCGAGACCGGGCGCGAGGGCATCCACCACCGCCGTCTCCGCGCTGCCCCCGAGCTGGACCACGCACAGCTCCGGCCAGTAGGTGCGCTCGCGCATGAACTCGGTGTCCACCGTGACCATCGGTTCGCTCGCGAGGCGTTCGCAGAGGGCGGCGAGGTCGGCGGAGTCGGTGACGAGGACGGGGGGCGGAAAACTGGGGCGGTCTTGCCTGGGCATGAGCCCCTCCCTACACCGCGCCGCGCGGCCTTGACACCCTTCGCCTTGACAGCCGGGGGGGCGGCGGCTTGTTTGCCGCGCGTTTCAGCCCAAAGCCAGTCCTGCAACCAGTCGAGTATCCGCCATGCACGCCTACCGCACCCATACCTGCGCAGCCCTTCGCGCGTCTGATGCCGGCCAGCCGGCTCGCCTTTCCGGCTGGGTGCATGCGCGGCGCGACCATGGCGGGTTGCTGTTCATCGACCTGCGCGACCATTACGGCATCACCCAGTGCGTGTTTGCCGCGGGCACGCCCGCCTTCGCGGCCGCCGAGCAGGTGCGCGTCGAGAGCGTCATCACGGTCACCGGCACCGTGGTCGCGCGCGCCGAGGGCACGGTGAACCCGAAGCTGCCGACGGGAGCGGTCGAGCTCCGGGCCGAGACGATCGAGGTGCAGTCCGCCGCCGAGGTGCTGCCGATGCAGGTGGCGGGCGAGGAACGCTTCCCCGACGACATCCGGCTGAAATACCGGTTCATCGATCTGCGGCGCGAGCGGGTGCACCGCAACATCATGCTGCGCGCCCAGGTGATCGCCTCGATCCGCCGGCGTATGATCGAGGCCGGCTTCACCGAGTTTCAGACACCGATCCTGACCGCCTCCTCGCCCGAGGGCGCGCGCGACTTCCTGGTGCCCGCGCGGTTGCACCCGGGCAAGTTCTACGCGCTGCCGCAGGCGCCGCAGCAGTTCAAGCAGCTGGCGATGGTCGCCGGCTTCGACCGCTACTTCCAGATCGCCCCGTGCTTCCGCGACGAGGCGAGCCGCGCGGACCGCTCGCCGGGCGAGTTCTACCAGCTCGACTTCGAGATGAGCTTCGTGACCCAGGAGGACGTGTTCGAAACGATCGAGCCGGTGATCGCGGGTGTTTTCGAGGAGTTCGCGAACGGCCGCGCCGTGACCAAGGGGCACTTCCCGCGCATTCCCTATGCCGAGGCACTGCTGACCTATGGCTCCGACAAGCCGGATCTGCGCAACCCGCTGACCATCACCGATGTGACCGAACATTTCGCCGGCTCCGGTTTCGGCCTGTTCGCGAAGATCGCGGCCTCGGGCGGCATCGTGCGGGCGATTCCGGCGCCGGGGACGGCGGCCAATCCCCGCAGCTTCTTCGATAAGCTCAACGAATGGGCGCGCGAGGAAGGAGCGGGCGGGCTTGGCTACATCCAGTTCGACGCCGAGGGACCGAAGGGGCCGATCGCGCGCAACCTCGAGGCGGAGCGGGCGGAGGCGATCCGCCTCGCCTGCGGGCTCGAGGCCGGGGACGCGGTGTTCTTCGCGGCAGGAAAGGGCGAGGACACCGCGAAGTTCGCGGGCAAGGTGCGCACCAAGCTCGGCGAGGATCTCGGCCTGATCGAACCCGACGCGTTCCGCTTCTGCTGGATCACCGATTTCCCGATGTACGAGATCAACGAGGAAACCGGTCAGGTCGATTTCAGCCACAATCCCTTCTCGATGCCGCAGGGCGGGCTCGAGGCGCTCGAGACGCAGGATCCGCTGACCATCAAGGCCTTCCAATACGACATCGTCTGCAACGGCATCGAGTTGTCGTCCGGCGCGATCCGCAACCACCGGCCCGACATCATGGTCAAGGCCTTCGAGATCGCCGGCTACACGGCGGCGGACGTCGAGGCGCGCTTCGGCGGCATGCTGAACGCGTTCCGCTACGGCGCGCCGCCGCATGGTGGCTCGGCGCCGGGGATCGACCGCATCGTGATGTTGCTGGCCGACGAGCCCAATATCCGCGAGGTGATCCTGTTCCCGCTCAACCAGCAGGGCGAGGACCTGATGATGGGCGCACCCGCCGCCGTTGCCCCCGCCCGCCTGCGCGAGCTGTCCCTCAGGCTGGAGCTGCCGAAGAAATAGCCGGCGCCAGGGGCTGGCGTGCCCCGCGCCGCGCCGGGTCGAGCCCGGCGAGCAGATCGCGCGTCGCGGCGACCTGGTGGTCGAGGCTGTAGCGTCCGGTCCAGGCCCGCCAGTGCGCGCCGGGACGGGCCGCGCGGATCAGCGCCACCGCCTCGTCCACGCTCGCGAACAGCGCCTCCGCCGGCCACAGCAAGTCCGCGCCGGGAAAGTCGTGCACCACCGGCGCGAGGCCGCAGCTCATGCCCTCGGCGATGTTGAGGCCGAAGCTCTCATACATCGAGGTGGACAGGATGACCCCCTTGTCGGCGAGGAAATGCGGCATATCCGCCACCGGGCCGTGCAGGTGCAGCGTCCCGCCGAGTCCGAGTGCGGCGGCCAGGTGCTGCACGTAGCGCCGGGTGCGCCGATCGGTGAACGGGCCGGCGACGTGGAATGCGTGGCTTCCGCGCAGCCGCGCCGCGATCTGCAGCAGCAGCATCGGGTTTTTCTTGGGCTCGATATGGCCGACCCAGGCCACCTGCGTCGGGTCCGGCGCCACGGGGCGGAAGCGCGCGAGGTCGACACCGTTGGGGATGACGATCGGCGCCGCCCCCGGCACAAGCTCGCGGATCACCTGCGCGATGTCCTCGCCCACCGTGACCAGCCTGTCGATGCGCGACCAGTCGACACGCTCGGGGTAGGCGGTGCCGAGCGCCTCGACGGAATGCAGCCGCAGGATGGTCGGCCTGCCCGCCGCCAGGCCTTCGCGCGTTGCCCAGACCGCATGGTCCCAGCACCATTCGAGCCAGAGCACGTCGCACCAGGCGATCGCCGCCGCCAGTTCGGCGCCGGGCGGCAGGGAGACGAAGCGCACGTCCCACTCGCGTGCCAACGCCGGGATCAGGGGGGCCAGGAAACTGTCCACCCGTCCCTTGACCCGATCCGCAAGGAGGAGACGTCGCATCGCGCCAGCATGGCGCGCGCGCGTTAGCAGCCCGTTACGCGCGGGGCGCCGTCAGCTATCGTAGCTGACCAGCGCCTCGAAGGGGACGTCCAGCTTCCCGCGCCCGCCCAGGAAGGCAAGCTCGATCAGGGCGGCCGCCCCGGGCACGACAGCACCGACGCGGCGCAGCAGGGCGATGCCCGCCGCCATGGTGCCGCCGGTTGCCAGCAGGTCGTCCACGATCACCACGCGCTGGCCCGGCTGGATCGCGTCTTCCTGAATCTCGATGCGGTCCGAGCCATATTCCAGCGCATAGTCGAGCCCGATCGTGACGCCCGGCAGCTTGGCGCGCTTGCGCAGCATGATGAACCCGCAGCCGAGCTTGAGCGCGAGGGGAGCGGAAATCAGGAAGCCGCGCGATTCGATGCCGGCGATGAGGTCCGGCTGCCAGGCCGCCACGGAGCGCGCCATGCGGCCCATCGCCACCTGCCAGGCATCGGCGTGCCGCAGCAGGGTGGAAATGTCGTAGAAGAGGATGCCCGGCTTCGGGAAGTCGGGCACACCGCGGATGTGATCCTTGAGGTCCATGCTGCGCTCGCGAGATGACGAAATTCGTCTAGCTTCCGGATCGGGACCCCGCAAGCGCTCTCGACCTTCACCGGCGTGTCATATTAGTGTCACAAAACCGAAACGGGCAGGCGCTACGCCCCGACCCGCATCCCAACAGCGAGGGAATCTCTGGGAATGAAACGCAGAACGCTTCTGGCCGGTGCCGCCGCAGCACCCGTCGCCGCCGCACCGGTCGTCAAGGTGCTCGCGGCCGAACCGGTCAAGATCACGTGGTGGCACTCCATGTCCGGCGCGCTCGGCGATCAGGTCGCCCGCATCACCCGGCAATTCAACGCGGCGCACAAGGACATCGAGCTGACATCGGTGTTCAAGGGCAGCTACCCCGACACGCTCAACGCGTCGATCGCGGCCTGGCGCGCGGGCAAGGCGCCCAACGTCGCCCAGGTCTTCGACGTGGGCACCGGCACGATGCTGGCGGCAGGCCCCGCGGTGAAGCAGATCTGGCAGCTCGCGAAGGAGACGGGCGCGGACATCAAGCCCGCGACCTACATCCCGGCGGTGCGCGGCTACTACTCGCTGCCGGACGGGCGGCTCGCCTCGATGCCGTTCAACTCCTCGACCGCGGTGATGTGGTACAACAAAGACGCTTTCAAGATGGCGGGCCTGGACCCGGCGAAGCCACCGCAGACCTGGCCGGAAGTCATGCAGGCCGCCAGGGTGCTGAAGGCGAAATGGGCCGATCCTCTCAACGCCGAGGCCAAGTCCGCTGCGGCCAAGTCCGCGGCGCCGGCCGCCAAGGGCAGCCTTATCCGCTATGCGGTGACGACGTCCTGGCTCACCTGGATCCAGTTCGAGGAATTCAGCGCCATCCACAACATCCCCTTCGCCAGCGAGGATGACGGGTTCAAGGGGTTGGGCGCGGTACTGCAGTGCAACTCGCCGGCCCATGTGGCGCAGTTGCAGCGCTTCATGGCGATGCAGAAGGAAGGCACCTTCAAGTATGGGGGGCGTGACTCGGCCCCCGATCCGCTGTTCTACACGGGGGTGGCGGCGATCGGCTTCGGCTCCTCGGCGGGGCGCGGCGATATCGTGCGCAACGCCAAGTTCGACTTCGGCGAGGCGCTGATGCCGTGGGATCCCGCGGTGTCCAAGACGCCGCACAACACCTTCATCGGTGGTGCCAGCCTCTGGGCGATGACCGCACCGCACCGCACGGCCGCCGAATACAAGGCGGTGGCGGCGTTCTTCCAGTTCCTGGCTCTGCCCGAGCAGGATGCGATGTGGGCGCAGAACAGCGGTTATGTGCCGGTGACGCTCGCCGGCGACGCGCTGTCGCGCAAGCAGGGCTACTACGACAAGAACCCCGGCACGGACGTGCCGATCCAGTCGCTGCTGCGCAGTCCCGTGACGCCCTATACGCGGGGCATGCGGCTCGGCCGGCTGCCGGAGATCCGCAATATCCTCTACGAGGAGTGCGAGCTCGCCTTCGCCGGCAAGAAGACGGCGAAGCAGGCACTGGACGAGACCGTCGCGCGCGGCAATGTCGTTCTGCGTGCGTTCCAGAAATCGGTCGGGGGCTGAGGCCGGGCGGGCCGGGGGCAAACCCGGCCCGCGCCACCGCCCCTGCGCGCCTGCGGCCTGACGCATGGAACGACGTACGATCTTTGCGGGGTGGAAGCTGCCGCTGCTGCTCGTTGCCCCGCAACTCGTTCTTACCTTCGTGTTTTTCTACTGGCCGGCGCTGGTCGCCGCCTATGAGAGCCTGACGCGCACCGACGCGTTCGGGATCCACGTCGTCTTCGTCGGTCTCGCCAATTTCCGCGACCTCTTCGCGGACCCTCTTTATCGGGCGGCGATCCTACGCACGGTGGAGTTCTGCGCCGCGGTCACCGCGCTTTCGCTCGGGCTGGGTCTCGTGCTTGCCGTCGCAGCGGATCGTGAGTTGCGCGGGCGCAACCTCTACCGGGTTCTGATGATCTGGCCGTATGCGGTGGCGCCCGCCGTCTCGGCGGTGCTTTGGATCCTGCTTCTCAATCCTCAGATCGGCCTGGTCGGGCGCTTTCTCATCGCTCACGGCATCCGGTGGGACTATGCGCTCAACGGCAGCCAGGCGATGCTGATGGTGGTCCTGGCCAGCGCCTGGAAACAGGTGAGCTACAACTTCATTTTCGTGCTCGCCGGCCTGCAGTCGATTCCCAAGGCGGTGATCGAGGCGGCGCGGATGGATGGCGCGCGAGGCCTCTACCGCTTCCGCACCGTGGTGCTGCCGCTGCTGTCGCCGACCCTGTTCTTCCTTGTGGTTGTCGATCTCGTCTATGCCGCCTTCGATACGTTCGGCACGATCTGGGCGATGACCCAGGGCGGCCCGGCGCAGGCGACCCAGACGCTGGTGGTCAAGGTCTACAATGACGGCGTGGTCAATCTCGATCTCGGCTCCTCCTCCGCGCAGTCGGTGGTGCTGATGGTGGGGGTCGTCGCGCTGACGGCGTTGCAGTTCCGCTTCCTCGGCCGCCGGAGCGGGACATGAGGTGGCGCGCATGAGGCGTTCGGCAAACTGGCTCGCACACTCGGTTCTGATCCTGGGCGCGTTGCTCTTCGCGCTGCCGATCTGGCTCGCCTTCTGCGCCGCGACGCTCGACCCCGCGGCGATCGATCGTGGCGAACTCTCCCTCATTCCCCGCCTCGATCATATCGGTAGCTTCTGGGACGTGCTGGTGCATGGCGGGCCGGGCGTGCCGCCGGTGTGGCGGATGCTGGTGGTTTCCTTCGGCATGGCGCTGGCGATCGCCATCGGCAAGATCGTGATTTCCATCCTCTCGGCCTTCGCCGTGGTTTTCTTCCGCTTTCCGCTTCGCCGCACCGCTTTCTGGGCGATTTTCGTGACGCTGATGCTGCCGGTGGAGGTTCGCATCATCCCGACCTACGCGGTGATGGGCGACCTGCACATGATCGATACCTTCCCCGGCCTCGCGGTGCCGTTGATCGCCAGCGCGACGGCGACGCTGCTGTTCCGCCAGACCTTCGCCGCGATCCCCGACGAGCTCGTCGAGGCGGCACGCATGGACGGCGCGGGGCCGTTGCGCTTCCTCAAGGATATCCTGATCCCGGTCTCGGCGGCCAATCTTGCGGCGCTGTTCGTCATCCTCTTCGTCTATGGCTGGAACCAGTATCTCTGGCCGCTGGTGGTGGCGACGAGCCCCAACCTCGACACCATCGTGATCGGCATCGTCAAGATGATCGGCATCGACACGTCCACGGAATGGAACAAGGTGATGGCGACCGCGGTGATCGCGCTCATTCCGCCGGTCGCGGTGGTGGTGTCGATGCAGCGCTGGTTCGTTCGCGGCCTCACCGAGGGGGAGAAGTGATGGCGACCCTGGTGATCGAGAACCTGCGCAAGAGCTTCGGTCCGATTGAGGTGCTGCACGGCATCGATCTCGAGCTCGCGTCGGGGGAGATGCTGGTGATCGTCGGCGCCTCCGGCTGCGGCAAGTCGACCCTTCTGCGGCTGGTCGCGGGGCTGGAAGAGCCGACCGCCGGTCGCATCATCCTCGATGGCCGCGATGTGACCCGGCTCGACCCCTCGGCGCGCGACATCGCCATGGTGTTTCAGAACTACGCGCTCTATCCGCACATGAGCGTGTTCGACAACATGGCCTATGGCTTGCGCATCCGTGGCCTGCCCAAGGCCGAGATCGGGCGCCGCGTGCAGGAGACGGCGGCGCTGCTCGGTCTCGAGCCGCTGCTGGCACGCAAGCCGCGCCAGCTGTCGGGCGGGCAGCGCCAACGGGTGGCGATGGGCCGCGCGATCGTACGGGAGCCGAAACTATTCCTGTTCGACGAACCGCTCTCCAACCTCGACGCGAAGCTGCGTGTCTCGATGCGCGCCGAGATCCGCCGGCTGCAGCGCCGCCTTGGCGTCACCAGCCTCTACGTCACACACGACCAGGTCGAGGCGATGACGCTGGGGGACCGTTTGCTGGTGATGCATCTCGGCGTCCCGGTGCAGCTGGCGACCCCGATGGAGGTGTTCGACCGCCCCGCCAACACCTATGTCGCCGGCTTCATCGGCACGCCGGCGATGAACCTGCTCGATGCGACACTCACGGCCGGCGGGACCGCGGCGCGGCTCGCCGGCGGGACCGTGCTGGCCTTCGCCGACGGCAGGCGGGAGGGCGAGGAGGGCCGGCAGCTGACGGTGGGCATCCGCCCCGAACATGTGCGCCTCGAGGCCGGCGGGATGGCGCTTGCGATCGATCTCGTCGAGCCGCTGGGCTCCGAGACGGTGCTGCTCGGCCGCCTGGAGGACGAGACCCTGCTGTCGGTCAAGGTGCACGGCGCCTGGACCGGCGGCGAGCGGACGCAGGTCTCGATCCCGCCCGCCAGCCTGCACGTCTTCGACAGCCGGAGCGGCCTGCGGCTCGATCCCGTGCGCTGATCGCGACGCTGCCCGGCGCCCTGCGCGGTGGCGTGCTGTCGCCAGTCGTTCATGGTGGCGAAGCGGTATCGAGGAACACGCGAAATCGCAGGGCATGGGGCGCGCGGGGCGATGGAGGAAGCGGACGGTCAGGCGCAGGCGGCGGGCGAGACGCCTGATCCCCTGCTCTTTGCCGATTGGCAGCGCACGCTTTGGGCGATGGTCGCCATCCAGTTCGTGATGACGATGTCGTTCTCGGTGCTGACGCCGATCATGCCGCTGTTTCTGCCCGATCTCGGCGTCGCCGACCCGCATCGCATCCTCATCTGGGCCGGCATCCTGACGGCCGCCACGCCGCTGGTCGCGGCCTTCGCCTCGCCGCTCTGGGGCTCGCTCGCCGATCGCAAGGGCCGCAAGCTGATGCTGCTTCGCTCCGGCTTCGCGATCGCGCTGTTCACCGGGCTGATGGGTTTCGCCGGCAATGTCTGGCAGTTCTTCGCCTGGCGGGCGCTGATGGGGGCGTTCGCCGGGTTTTCCACGACCGCGATCGCGCTGGTTGCGAGCCAGGTGCCGGAACGCCGGCTCGGCTATGCGCTGGGTTGGCTCAGCACCGGCCAGCTTGTGGGCTCGCTGGTCGGACCGGTGATCGGCGGCGCCCTCGCCGACCTCTCGGGGAGCTACCGCGTGCCGTTCTTCCTCACCTCGCTGCTGACCTTCCTCACCACGCTCGCGGTGCATGGCGGCGTGCGCGAACATTTCACGCCGCCTCCGCCCGGCCATTCCAGGCGCTCCGTGCTCGCCGGCCTGCGCATGGTGGCTGCCTCCCCCGGTCTGCTGCCGCTGTTCCTGGTGCTGCTGCTGGCGCAGTTCGCGGTGCGCGCGGCGCAGCCGATGGTGACGCTGTACGTGCAGATGCTCGCGGGCCATGTGCCGGCGCTGGCGACGCTGGCGGGCCTCGCCTACTCCATCACCGGGCTGGCGGACCTCGTCGCATCGCCCTTCCTCGGCAAGCGCAGCGACCGCATCGGCTATCGCCGGGTGCTGCTGATCTGCCTGCTGGGTGCCACGATCGCCAGCGTGCCGCAGGCCTTTGCCGGCAGCTATGGCGTGTTCCTCGCGGAGCGCTTCGGGCTGGGCATGTTCATCGGCGGCATCCTGCCGACGGCCAACGCGCTGGTCGGACGGCTGGTCGCGCGTAGCGATCGCGGCACGGTATTCGGCATGACCGCCTCGGCCACCTTTCTCGGCAACTCGCTCGGGCCGCTCGTCGGTGGCGGCGTCGCCGCGAGCATCGGGCTGCGCTGGGTGTTCCTCGTGCCGGCCGCTTTGCTGCTTGCGAACCTGCTCTGGGTCTGGCGCACCGTTCCCGAGCTTGAAGGGTTCTAGGGGAGGTGGGTCTGGACCTGTCGGCGGCGCCCGAGGCCCGAGCCCGTCGGGTCTCGTCCTGCCTGATGCGGGAATGGTCGGAGTGAGAGGATTCGAACCTCCGGCCCCTGCGTCCCGAACACAGTGCTCTACCAGGCTGAGCTACACTCCGGCCGCGGCGCGTATAGCCGTGCCTGTCTCGCGCGTCAAAGACCCTGGCGGGTCGAGGCGGAAACGTCAGAGCCGGACGGACGCGGCGGCGCGCGCCGTCGCCAGCGCCTCGAGGCGCGCCAGCGTCGCGGGCACGCCCTCGACCACTTCGTAAAGGTGCCGTGCGTCCGGCCGTGCGAAACCCTGTGTCACGACGGCATCCAGCAGGGCCACGAGCGGACGGGCCGCGCCGCCGATATCGGTGATCAGGATCGGCTTGTCATGCAGCTTGAGCTGGCGCCAGGTGATGATCTCGAACGTTTCGTCAAGCGTGCCCATGCCGCCCGAAAAGCAGACGAAGGCATCCGCGAGATCGAACATGCGCCGCTTGCGGCTGTGCATGCTGTCGGTGACGACGAGTTCCGAAACCTCCCGGTTGGCGGCCTCGGAGCGCATCAGGAAGTCGGGGATCACGCCGACGACGCTGCCGCCGCCGGCCGTCACCGCCGCGGCGACCTCGCCCATCAGCCCGACCCCGCCGCCGCCATAGATCAGGCGCATGCCGGCCTTGGCCAGGCCGGCGCCAAGCGCCGCCGCCGCCGCGAGGTGGACGGGATCGTGGCCGGGACGCGAGCCGCAGAAGACGGCGACGGAATTCACGTGGGACATGGGCTGGCTTGTGGCCGCGGTGGCGGCCGCCGGCAAGGGGGCGGCCCTGCCGTCACCGGCGGTGGTCAGCGAGCCAGTCGCCGAGCGAAGGCCGGATGCGGCCGTCGCGCCCGGCCAGCGGGGCTGCGGCGCACAGCGCATTGAGGATGGCCTCCTCGGTGGTCTCCGCGGCAGCGCGGAACAAAAGGTCGATGCGCGCGTTGTTGAGCCGCGTGAGGGTCATGGTGTCGCCGGGGTCGTCATGGTCGACGCGGTTGGCGGTGGTGAAGCCGATGGCGATGTCGCCGCTGCCATGGCCCCAAAACGCGCCGAGCCGGGCGATGCCGGCGCCGCACCGGCGAATGACGCGCTCGAGCTGGCGCTGGTCGAGCGGCACGTCGGTGGCCAGTACCATCATGATCGAGCCGCGCTCCGGCGCGTCGCCGACGTCCCCGGGGCGCGGGCGGCGCCCGTCGGGCAGCACGAGATCGCCGGCACGGCCGAAATTGGCCTGCACCAGCACGCCCAGATGCCGCCCTCCCGCAAGCTCGAGGCGGCGCGAGGCGGTGCCGATCCCGCCCTTGAAGCCGAAGCAGGTCATGCCGGTACCGCCGCCGACATTGCCCTCGGCGACGGGGCCCGGCACGGCGGCTTCGATCGCCTCGATGGCGTGCATGGCGCTCACTGCGAGTGCCTGGATGTCGTTGATGGGCCCGTCATGGCATTCGCCGACGACAGGGTTCGCCGTGCTGGTGGTGCGTCCGATATCCGGGTTGGTGGCGATGGCATGGCGCACCAGCCCCTCGGCGCAGGCGGCCACGGAGAGCGTGTTGGTGAGCAGGACCGGCGTTTCCAGCAGGCCGAGTTCCTGCAACTGCACGAGGCCCAGACTCTTGCCGAAGCCGTTGATCACCTCGCAGGCCGCGACGGGCTTGTCGCGGAAGATGTTGCCGCCGTGCGGGAGGATGGCGGTCACACCGGTGGCAAGCCCGTCACCGAGCAGCGTCCGATGCCCGACCCGCACGCCGGCCACGTCGGTGATGGCGTTGAGAGCGCCAGGCGGCAATGTGCCGCAGACGAGCCCGAAATCGCGGGCGCGGGGGCGGCTCGTGCTGGTTGTCGACATGGAAACTCCTCTACGGCGCTGATGGCGGCATCATCGATACCTGGGGGCGGTGATACCAGGGTTTCGGCAAGCCGAGATCCTGGTCTCCGGCCCGCTGCCGGCGCCTGAAGGCCGGGGAGATTTCCCCGGTCGCGCCGATGCATTAGGCTGCGCCGCGTGACCGGACGTCATGAAGGCGGCAGACCGCGCTTTGCCGCGCGGCGATCGAAGTCTCGGGTGGTGGCGTCCCTGGCGCTGGGCGCCCTGGGGCTGGTCGTGCTTGGCGTGGCCGTCGTCATGCGCATGCACGCCCTGCCGCCGCCGGGCGGCTCGGCACCGACGCCCGCGCGTCCCGCCGCCGTGGCGAGCGCGACCGATCACGCCGGGCCCTCCGCGCCGGCGCCAGCCGCCGGCCCGGGCGCGAAGGCTCCTGCCCGCCCCTCTGCCCCGGCGCCGAGCTTTGACATCGTTCGCGTCGATCCTCAGGGCGGCGTCGTCATCGCCGGCCGGGCGGCTCCCGGCGCACAGGTGACAGTCGCGGCCAACGGCAAGCCCATCGCCACCGCCACGGCCAACGCCTCGGGCCAGTTCGTCATCCTGCCGCAGAGCAGCCTGGGTCCTGGCACCGCGCGGCTCACGCTGTCCGCGCGCTCCGCGGATGGGGCGCTGGCGGAGGGAAAAGTGCCCGTGGTCGTGGCCATCGCGCCCCACGCCGCGCCGGCTCCCGGGACGCATGCGCCAGGCGCGCTGGCCCTGCTGGCGCCGCCGGGCGGTCCGGCCAAGGTGCTGCAGGCTCCGCCGGGCGCGCCGCAGGCTGGGCCCGCTGCCAAGACCGCGCTGTCCTCGGTGAATTACGGACCGGATGGCAAGCTGCGCCTCGCCGGGACGGCGCCGCCTGGCAGGACGGTCCGCGTCTATGTCGACGACCGCCCGGCTGGCGACGCCACGGCGGGCCAGGACGGGCGTTGGCTGCTGCAGCCGTCGATAGCGGTGGCGCCGGGCCGGCATCGGCTACGGCTCGATGAACTGGACGCCAGCGGCCAAGTCACGGCGCGCGTCGAGCTGCCGTTCACCCGCGCTGACACGGGATCGACCGCGCTCGCCGCCGGACAGGTCGTGGTGCAGCCGGGTGACAACCTCTGGGAGATCGCCCGTGCGACCTACGGCCAAGGGATACATTATACGATTATTTATACCGCCAACCGCAGCCAGATCCGTGATCCAAACCTGATCTATCCGGGGCAGGTGTTCACGCTGCCGGACACAGCGGCTCCGTCACGGTAATGGTGCTTGCGCCAAGCCACGTGAAACCATAAGCGCCGCCCATGTCGCTGTTGCAATCCACTCGCCTGGTCCTCGCACCGCCGCACCGTGCCGGCTTCCCGTTCCTTGCCGGCGGGCTGGCCGTCATGCTGCTCGGCCTGCTGCTGTGGGAACCCCTGGCCTGGCTCGGCGCCCTCTTCGTTCTGTTCTGCCTCTATTTTTTCCGCGATCCCGAGCGGGTGGCCCCGGCCCGTGCCGGCGTGTTCCTCGCCCCCGCCGACGGACGGGTCGTGGTGCTGGACCAGGCGCCGCCGCCCGCCGAACTTGATCTCGGCAACCAGCCGCGCTGGCGCATCGGCATCTTCCTCTCGGTGCTGGATGTGCACATCAATCGCATCCCCGCCGCGGGCACGATCACGCGGATCGCCTACCGGCACGGCAGGTTCTTCGACGCCAGCCTCGACAAGGCCTCCGAGGAGAACGAGCGCAACGCCATGGCCATCCGCCTGCCGGGCGGCGCCGTGATCGCGGTCGTGCAGATCGCCGGTCTCATCGCGCGGCGGATCGTCTGCGAGGTGGCCGAGGGCGATGCGGTTACCGCCGGTGCACGCTTCGGTCTGATCCGTTTCGGCAGCCGCACCGATCTCTACCTGCCGGAAGGGGTCGAACCGCTCGTGGCCATCGGCCAGCGCATGGTCGGCGGCGAGACCGTCGTGGCGGAGCCCGGCCGACCCGGGCCAGCGGCATGAGCGGCACGCGCCCGTCGTCGCCAACGCCGATCCATCGCCTGCGCCGACGCTTCCGCCCGCGCCAGCGGCCGCGGTTTCGTGGCTTGTCGTTCAATCGCATGGTGCCGAACCTGCTGACCATGCTCGGGCTCTGCTCGGGACTCACGAGTATGCGCTTCGCGCTCGAGGGACGGTTCGCCGCCGCCGCCATTGCCATCGCGGTCGCGGGCGCGATCGATGGGCTGGATGGGCGGATCGCCCGGCTCCTCAAGGCGACTTCGCGTTTCGGTGCCGAGTTCGACAGCCTCGCCGATTTTCTTTGTTTCGGTGTCGCGCCGGGCTTCGTGCTCTATCTCTGGTCGCTCGATGGTGCCCGCGGTTGGGGTTTTCTGCCCGCGCTGATGTTCGCTGTGTGCATGGCCCTGCGCCTCGCGCGCTTCAACGCCGGTCTCTACGCGGAACGACCGCACCCCGCCTACACCTACAACTTCTTCACCGGCGTGCCCGCACCCGCAGGCGCGGGGCTGGCACTTTTCCCGTTGTTCCTCGGGCTTGAGGGGCAGTCGATTGGCTGGCATTGGCTTGTGGCACTGGCGCAGAGCCCGTTCCTCTGCGCGCCGATCCTGGTGGGAACGGCCCTCTTGCTGGTGTCGACGTTGCCGGTCTGGAACTTCAAGAACTTCAAGGTGCCGGCGGATTATGCCTTGCCGCTGCTGCTGGGCACCGGCCTCCTCGCCGCCATGCTCGTCGCCGAGCCCTGGGCGGTGCTGGCGGGCATGAGCATCGTCTATCTGGCGATGCTGCCGTTCTCCGTTCGCAGCTTTCGCCGGTTGCGCGAGGCGGCGGAGACCATGCCCGAGGCTTGACGCGCGCCGGACGGATCAGCGCCGCCGGCTGGTGACCAGGACTCCCGCCTTTTCGAGATCCGCGATCGCTTCCGCATCGAAGCCGTATTGGGCGAGGATCGCGTGGCTGTCGGCGGCGAAACGCGGCGGCTTGCGCCGGACGCCGCCGGGTGTGCGCGACAGCTTGATCGGCGTACCGAGGCCGCGATAGCCGTCGAGCTCGGCGACCATCGCGCGGGCCTCGGTATGCGGCGCCGCCAGGGCTTCGTCGATCGCCTGCACCGGCCCCACCGGCAGCCCCATCCGCAGCAGCCTGAGCGAGAGTTCGTGCCCATCCGCTTGCACGAGCGCCGCGGCCAGCGCCTCGATCAGCGCAGGCCGGTGTTCCAGTCGCTTCGCGTTCGTCGCGAAGCGCGGGTCCGCGGCGAGGCCCGCCAGCCCCAGAGCCTCGCAGAGTTTGCGGAACTGGTTGTTGTTCCCCGCGGCGATGAAGATGTCGCAGGTGCGGGTCTGGTATTTTTCGTATGGCGCGAGATTCGGGTGCGCGTTGCCCGTGGCGCGGGGACGCTTGGCGTTGAGGAAGTAGTTGGCCGCCTGCGGGTGCAGCAGCGCGATGGCGCAGTCATGCAGCGTCATGTCGAGATACTGGCCCTTGCCCGAGCGCTCTCGCTCGTGCAGTGCCATCATGATGCCGAGCGCCGAATAGAGTCCGGTGGCGAGGTCGACGACGGGGGTGCCCATGCGGGTGGGGCCGGCCGCGGCGTCGCCGTTGATGCTCATCAGCCCCGTCATCGCCTGCAGGATCGCGTCGTAGCCGGGGAGTCCGCCGAGCGGGCCGTCGCCGCCGAACCCGGAGACGCGGCAATGGATCAGCCGTGGGAAACGCGGCGCGAGCTCCCGCTCATAGCCAAGACCCCATTTCTCCATGCCACCCGGCTTGAAGTTTTCCACCAGCACATCGGCGCCCTCGAGCAGGCGCAGCAGCACCGCGCGCCCCTCCGGGCGCGACAGATCGAGACCGATCGAGCGCTTGTTGCGGTTGACGCCGATGAAATAGCTCGCATCGTCGCCATCGAAGGGCGGGCCCCACTCGCGCGTCTCGTCGCCCTGAGGCGGCTCGATCTTGATGACCTCCGCGCCGTGATCGGAGAGGATCATCGTGCAGTAGGGGCCACCGAGCACGCGGGTGAGATCGATGACCTTGAGCCCGGCAAGGGCGCCCGCCGAAGCCGCGAGGCCTCTGCCCCGGCCTGCCGGTGAGGTGGTGGCGTTCATGCGGCTTCCTCCTTGGCACCGCGTCCCCAGACACGGCGGCAGAAATCCGGGTAGGTCTCGATCATCGCGTCGCAGACCGGGCCGGCAAGGGTCGCGGCCTGCGCCTCGGTTGGCCCTGCGGTCGTCGCGATGTCGGCGGGCTCGTCATAGTCGAATCCGGTTGCGGCCCGGACGGTCTCGCGCGTCTCGCCGGGATGCAGCGAGGCGAGCGAGAAGCGCGCTCTTGTGGGATCGAAACGAAAAACGCAGCGCCCGGTGACGAGCGCCTGAGCATGGCCGCGGCGAAACGTCCCAGGGGACGAAATGCCTGGGGCCGAGACATGGTCCACGCGCGGCACCAGCACGCGCGCCGAATGTTCCTCGCGGAACAGGATGGTGCGGTGGACCGTGAGGTACATGAAGGCCGAGCCGAAGCTGCCAGGGAAGCGGACACCGGTGCCTGGCCACGCGCCGGTGCCGATGAGATTGATGTTGGCGGCGCCGTCGATCTGCCCGCCGCCGAGAAAAAAGAGGTCGATCCGACCCTGGCCCGCGAGATCGAACAGCTCGCGTGTGCCTTCGCTGAACGGGTTGCCACGCGGACGATGCAGCAGCGAGAGCCGGATGTCCGCGCCCTGCATTTTCGCCAGCCAGCAGGCGGCCGCCGGAATCGGGGAGGCCGCGCCAACCGCCACGTGTCGCGCCGGGTGCGCGGCCGGGTCGGCGATGAGCCGCGCGATCGCGGCGATCAGCAGCAATTCGTTAGATTTTCCGTTCATTCCGCAGCCAGTATCGTTGCCGGGGGCTCGGTGGGGGCGGCAACGAAGCGGGCGCAATACTCGGCAAACCCCGGCTCGGAGCGCGCCAGCTTCGCGTAAAGATCGATATGCGCTGCATCGTAGCCGTATTCGTCGAGCAGGCCGATGGGCCAGGCACCGTGCCGGGCCACCGCGATCGCAGAGACATAGACGGCGGCAATGACGCCCGGCGCCAGGCGCTCATCCTCCAGCATGTTGCCCGGCACGCGTCGCTCGACGGTGACGAGGCTTCGCTGCGCCGCGTGGGCGAGGGTGGCGAGCTCGCGCCTGCGGCCAACCCAGACATTGCCTTCCTCGTCCGCCATGGCGGCGTGGAAGGCGGCGAATTCCGGCGAGAGCGCCGGCAGCAGCAGGATCGGGTCGGCTGCCTCCGCGCCGCGAGGCTGAAACGGGTTGTCAATGACTTTCCAGTCCGGCCGATGCGCGACGAGGTCGCTGCCCAGGACACCGCGCAGCGGCATGAAGGGGACGCCCTTTTCGGCCGCCTGCAGGCGCGTGTGCATGGCCGGGCAGGTCGTGTCCACGACCCGCAGGCGCCCGGCGGCCAGGGCCGCGGCGAAGCGGGGTGCCATGCCCGCCTCGCCCAGGGTGACGGCAGAGGTTTCGAGCTCGGCGACACAGCCGGCGCCGATCAGCAGGTCGGTCGCATAACCGGCGACGGGGACGCCGACGAGGCGCAGGTCTCGGACGCCGCGGCGAACCAGGGCGCGGGCGAAAGCGCCGGGAGAGAGCGAGTTGTCCGGCACCAGAGCGAGCTGGGCGCCGTCCGGCACCAGGGCGGCGAGGGCATCTACGTCCATCGGCGGTCCTCCTGCAGTGCTTGTAACATCAGCAGAAGGAGAAAACAGGCCGGGGCGTCGCCGGTGCCGGACCGCCTAGATGTAATGTTCCTTCAGGGGCGCGAACCCGTTGAAGGCCTGGCTCGCGTAGGTCGTGACGTAGGCGCCGGTGGCGTGCAGTTCCACCCGGTCGCCCGTGGTCAGCGCGAGCGGCAGCCGGTAGTTGGCTTTCTCGTAGAGAATGTCGGCGCCGTCGCAGGTCGGGCCGGCGATCGAGACCGGGCCGGTCGGGGTGCCGTCGTGCGGCGTGGCGATGCGGTACTTGATGGCCTCGCCCTCGGTTTCCGCCAGGCCCCCGAAGCGACCGATGTCGAGATACACCCAGCGCACCGGGTCGGCGGGATCGCGCTGGCTCACCAGCACCACCTCGCACGCCACGACCCCCGCGTCGCCGACGACGGAACGGCCGGGTTCGATCACGATGTCTGGCAGCTCGTTGCCGAAGGCCCGTGCCAGGGCGCCGCCGATCGCGTCGGCGAAGGCGCGGATAGCGGGCACCTCGTCGCGGTAGCGAGTGGGGAAGCCGCCCCCGAGGTTCATCATGCGCAGCTTCACGCCCGCGTCGCGCAGATCCGTGAACAGCACGGCCACCTTGGCGATCGCCGCCTCATAGCTGGCGGTGGACGTCTGCTGGCTGCCGACATGGAAGGAGAGGCCCATCGGGTCGAGGCCCAGCGCGCGCGCCCGCAGCATCAGCTCGCGGGCTCGTTCCACGGTCGTGCCGAACTTGCGCGACAGCGGCCAGTCCGCGCCGGCATTGGCGACCATGATGCGGCAATAGACCGCCGCTCCCGGCGCGTGGCGGGCGAGCTTCTCGAGCTCCTCTGCCGAGTCGAAGGCATACATGCCGACGCCGTGCGCGTAGGCGCGGGCGATGGCCGAGCCCTTCTTGATGGTGTTGCCGAAGCTGATGGCGTCGGCGCGGGCGCCGGCGGCGAGGCAGGATTCGATTTCCTCGATGCTCGCCGCGTCGAAGAAGCTGCCGAGGCGAACCAGGCGCTCGAGGATGGGCGCCGCGGGGTTTGCCTTGACCGCGTAATAGATACGCGCGACCGGAAGGGCGCTCTGCAGAGCCCGGAAATTGGCTTCTGCTTGATCGACGTCGAACACCAGGCATGGCGTCGCCGGCTGATGCTCGGCGAGATACCGGGCGATTTTCTGGGTCACCGCAGATGGCCTCCAAGTGAAAGGCCCGCCTGGCCAAGGCGGCGGGCCCAGATTGCGAAACGGTCGAACGAACCAGCGACAAAACGATTGCCAGAACGCTTGACGTCGTTGCGTAACCCGAGGGCCAGAGGCACGTGCGCGCTGCGTGGACGCGGCACATAGGAGTCAGCCCCCGCCCTTGCAAGCGCTTTTTTCGTCGAGCCTCTTCCGGCAAACGAATTCCTGCTAGCGGTTGGCTGCATGGCACTCGCCTCGCGTGCGCGGCATGGAACGAGGGGCCGTGGACCACGGGTGGCGGAGCATCAGAATGGCAGGACGGCGAGGAGGAGGGGCATCGCGATGACACCGGCTGCAGGCCGGCCACGGCACCTGCTGGCCGCCCAGGTGGCACGCGTTCTGGTGACTCGCGTGCTGGCGCACCGCACGTCGCTGGCCGCTGCCGGTTGCGCCTTTTACGCCACGCTGGCCCTGTTTCCCGCGCTGGCGATGCTCGTCTCCATCTACGGTCTTGTCTTCGATATCGGCACGGTGGCGCCGCAGCTCGAGACCCTGAAGGCGTTCCTGCCCCCGCCCGCCTACACGATGATCGCGCAGGAGCTTGGCGTGCTCGTCTCGCATCGCAGTTCCTCGCTCTCTCTCGGCGTCGCGATCTCGGCCCTGTTCACGGTCTGGAGCGCGACGACCGGCACCGGGTCGCTGATGACAGCCCTGAACTTCGCCTATGACGCCGAGGAGCGGCGCTCGACGCTGCGCGTGCAGATCACCGCCGCGGCGATGACGTTGCTGGCCGTTATCGGTGCGGTGCTGGGGCTGGCGCTGATGGTGGCGCTGCCGGCCGCGGCGAGGGGCCTGGGCATTCCGGGTGACACGCGCACCCTGATCCACCTCGCCTCCCTGGCACTGACGGCGGGCTTCGTCGCCGCGGTCCTGAGCGCGCTGTACCGGTTCGGCCCCAGCCATCGGCCAACCGGGCGGCGCCACGTCCTGCCCGGAGCGCTCGCGGCGACCGCAGGCTGGATGGCGGCCACCGCACTCTTCTCGACCTACGTGGCGCAGGTGGCGCGCTTCGACGCGACCTACGGCCCGCTCGCGGCGGTGGCCGGCATCATGCTCTGGTTCTGGGTCTCGGCCTTTGCGGCTCTGGCCGGCGGCGAGCTGAATGCGGTGCTGGAGCGCGAGGTCAGCGGATCAGGCCGGCCAGCGGACTCGACGGATCGGCCCCCATCCGTCGCGGCATCCGCCCCGCCAGGAAGCTGAGCCGCCCGGCTTCCACGGCGGCCTTCATCGCGCGTGCCATCATCACCGGGTCCCGGGCGTGGGCGATCGCGGAGTTCAGCAGCACCGCGTCGCAGCCGAGTTCCATCGCGATCGCGGCATCGGAGGCCGTGCCGACGCCGGCATCGACCAGCAAGGGCACCTTTGCCTGCTCGATCATCATGGCGATCATCGCCGGGTTCTGGATGCCGAGGCCGGAGCCGATCGGGGCGCCGAGCGGCATGATGGCTACGCAGCCCAGATCCTCCAGGCGCTTGGCCGCCACCGGGTCATCGGCGCAGTAGACCATCACGTCGAATCCGTCGGCAATCAGCGCCTTGGCGGCTTCGAGCGTCGCCGCCATGTCGGGATAGAGGTGCGGCGGCGGGCCCAGGACCTCCAGTTTGACCAGGTTCCAGCCACCCGCCTCGCGGGCAAGGCGCAGCGTGCGGACCGCGTCCTCCGCGGTGTGGCAGCCCGCGGTGTTGGGCAGGTAGGTGTAGCGCTTCGGATCGACGAAATCCTGCAGCATCGGCGCCTTGGGATCGGAGAGGTTGACGCGCCGCACCGCCACGGTGACGATCTCCGCCCCCGAGGCCTCGATCGCCGCCGCCGTCTCCTCCAGCGACTTGTACTTCCCGGTGCCGACGATGAGGCGTGAGCGGAAATGGCGCCCCGCGACGCTCCACGTGTCGGTGGATGCTGCAGCTCCGTCCATCATCCGCCTCCGATGAAGTGAACAATCTCGACCGTATCGCCGGGCTCGAGCCAGGTCGCGGCATAGTGTGCCCGGCGGACGATGGTCTTGTTGCGCTCGATCGCGACCTTGCGCGCGTCGAGCCCCAGGCCTTCGAGCAGCCCGGCGATGCTGAGCGGTCCGTCGAAGACGCGCTCCTCGCCGTTGAGGTCGATTGCAAGACGGGTCGCCGTATCCATGGCGGCAATATGGGCGGGAGAGGCGGCCCCCGCCAAGGGGGCGCCCGGTGGCGGCGCCTTCCGGCGCAGTTGGCGCGACGCGCGGGCCATGCTACCGCCCGCGCATGGCAGACCGTCCTCTCGTCTATGTGCTGAACGGGCCCAACCTCAACTTGCTGGGTCAGCGGCAGCCACAGATCTATGGCCGTGCGACGCTCGACGATGTCGAGGCGCTGTGTGCGGAGCGGGCGGATCAGTGTGGGGTCGCGATCGAGTTCCGCCAGACCAACCACGAGGGCGAGCTGGTTACCTGGGTCCAGGAGGCCCGCATGATGGCGCAGGGCATCGTCATCAACCCGGCGGCCTTCACCACGACGTCGATCGCGCTGCTCGATGCGCTTCTGGCCTGCGATCTGCCGGTGATCGAGGTGCATATCACCAACATCCACCGCCGCGAGGAGTTCCGGCAGCACTCCTACGTCTCCAAGGCGGCAACGGGCGTGATCGCCGGGCTGGGCGTGACCGGCTATGCCCTCGCCATCGAGGCGATGGCCGAACTGCTGGAGGATCAGGAATGAAGCTCCCGGCATTCGACGCGGACGCGGTACGCGCGCTGGCCGCGATCCTGACGGAGACGGGCCTCACCGAGATCGAGATCGAGGGCGAGGGGGGACGGGTGCGGGTGGCTCGGGCGCCTGCGCCGGTCGCAGCGTCGATGGTGGCCCCGGCGATGGCGCCCGCCGCGCCACCCGCGCCGGCCGCCGCACCGGGTCCGGCCGATGATGCGGTGCATCCCGGCGCGGTGCGCAGTCCCATGGTGGGGGTCGCCTATCTCTCGCCGGAACCGGGAGCGGTGCCCTATGTCGCGCCGGGCCAGAGCGTGGCGGCGGGGCAAACGCTGCTGCTGATCGAGGCCATGAAGACGTTCAACCAGATCAAGGCGCCTCGCGCCGGCACCGTGACACGGGTGCTGGTCGCCTCCGGCGCGCCGGTCGAGTATGATCAGCCGTTGCTGATCATCGAATAGGCGCGTGTTCCAGAAGATCCTCATCGCCAATCGCGGCGAGATCGCACTGCGCATCCAGCGCGCCTGCCGCGAGATGGGCATTCCGACAGTGGCCGTGCATTCGACCGCGGATGCCGAGGCGATGCATGTCCGGCTGGCCGACGAGAGCGTATGCATCGGGCCGCCGCCACCGCGCGACTCCTACCTCAACATTCCCTCGATCCTCTCCGCGGCCGCGATAACGGGCGCGGATGCGATTCATCCCGGCTACGGCTTCCTCTCCGAGAACGCCGAGTTTGCCGACATGGTCGAGGCCCATGGCCTGGCCTTCATCGGTCCCTCCGCGGCGCATATTCGCATGATGGGCGACAAGATCGCGGCCAAGACCGCCATGGCGGGCCTGGGCGTTCCCCTCGTGCCCGGTTCCGACGGCGAGCTGACCAGCCTGGACGAAGCCCGCCGCGTTGCCGACCGCATCGGCTACCCGGTGTTGATCAAGGCGGCGGCCGGCGGCGGCGGGCGCGGCATGAAGGTGGCGGTCGACGCCGAGGGGCTGGAGGAGGCCTGGCGCCTGGCGCGCACCGAGGCTGCCGCGGCGTTCGGCAACGACGCCGTCTACCTCGAGAAATATCTCGATCGGCCGCGGCATATCGAGCTGCAGATCCTCGCCGACGGCCAGGGTGAGGTGGTGCATTTCGGCGAGCGCGACTGCAGCCTGCAGCGGCGCCATCAGAAACTGGTGGAGGAGGCGGGCTCGCCCGCGCTCGATGCCGCGGCGCGCGACGCGCTGGGCGCGACGGCGACGGCGGCCCTGCGCCAGCTGGGCTACCGCAACGCCGGAACGCTTGAGTTCCTCTGGCAGGATGGGCAGTTCGCCTTCATCGAGATGAACACGCGTCTGCAGGTCGAGCACCCGGTGACGGAGATGGTCTGCGGCATCGACCTGGTGAAAGAGCAGATCCGCATCGCAGCAGGGGCCGAGCTCGGTTACGGCCAGGACGATGTGCGCTTCTCCGGCCACGCGATCGAATGCCGTGTGACGGCAGAGGATCCCGAGACCTTCGCACCCTCGGCAGGGCGCGTGACGGCGTTTCACGCGCCCGGCGGCCTCGGCGTGCGCGTCGATTCGGCCCTCTATGCCGGTGCCGCCGTGCCGCCCTGGTACGACAGCATGGTGGCCAAGCTGATCGTGCACGCGCCGACCCGCGCGGAGGCGATCGCGCGGCTGCGCCGGGCGCTGTCCGAATTCGCGGTGGTCGGCATCAAGACCTCGCTGCCGCTGCATGAGCGCATCGTCGCTCATCCGGATTTTGCCGTCGGTGACTACACGATCCACTGGCTGGAACGGCTGGTCGCCGCCGGCTGACAGGAGGGCACAGCATGAGCGGGGCCACGCCGCGCCGCCGCCGCGATGGCCGCATCGACATCATGCGCGGCGCGTCGCTGCTGATGATCTTCGTCGATCATATCGGCAACAACCTGGTTAGCAGCGTCACCCTGCGTAATTTCGGGTTTTCGGATGCTGCCGAGGTCTTTGTGCTCCTCGCCGGGCTGTCGAGCATGCTGGCCTATGGCCGGATCTTCGAGGAGCAGGGCCTGCGCTCCGGCGTGGTTCGCGTGGCGCTGCGGTGCCTGCAGCTTTATGCCGCGGAAGTGCTGCTGCTGCTGGCAACATTCGTGATCGTGGCACTCTGGGCGCATTATTTCGGCACCGAGTTCCTGGGCATTGAGCCGTCGCGGCCGGCCGGGCTGCACGGCATTCGCCGCGCCGTAAGGTTCGCGCAGCTCCCGACGTTTCTCGACATTTTGCCACTATACATCGTTCTGCTGGGTAGCTTCCCGCTGATGCAGGCGTTGTGGCGGCTGTCGCCGGCCGCGTTGTTGCTGCCTTCCCTTGTGCTCTGGCGGGTGGCTCAGCTTTATCCGTGGCTCAACATCGATGCCGGGCCGTCGAATGATGGCTGGTTCTTCCATCCGCTGGCGTGGCAGTTCCTGTTCGCGCTGGGCATGGCGCTGGCGGTGCAGCACCGCAGGGGAGGATTCTCGCTGCCGCGGTGGTGGCCGCTGCGGGCCGTGGCGGTTGCCTACCTGCTCTATGCTTTGCTGGCCGTGGCCCCGTGGCGCGAATGGGGCTGGTCTACCTGGCATCCCCTCATCGTCGTCGCGCCGGACAAGAGCACGCTCGACCCCCGCCGCATCCTCGACGTTGCGGCGGTGATGTTGCTGGCTCTGTCCTCCGACCGGTTCAGCGCGGTGCAGGACCATTGGCTGCTGCGTCCATTGGCCCTGTGCGGGCGACACTCGCTGGAGGTGTTCTCGGCGGGCACGCTGCTTTCGCTGTTCGGGCGGCTGGCCTTCACCACGTTCGGCCCCGGCCTCGTGGCCCAGCTTCTTGTCAACGCCGGCGGTTTCGCCGTGATGATCGCCCTGGCCGCTTGGCTCGACCGGCGGTCCCGCGAGAAGCTCGCGCACCGGCTGGCCGCGTAACGGGCGCACCGGCCCGGTGGAGCGTGCTTTCCCGGGACCCCGCTTCGTGGTAGGCACTTGGCATGTCCGTGGTTCGTGAGGCACGTCGGAGCATCGGCGCGGCGATCGGAGCGCTGCTGATCGCCGCCGCGATTCCCTCGGCGCATGCCGATACGCCGCTGCGCCACTGCGCGGCGCGTCTGGCACGGCGGGGGTCGCTGCTGATCGTCGCCTTCGGTTCCTCCTCGACCGAGGGGATCGGCGCGAGCGACCCTTCCCACGCCTATCCGCAACGCCTTGAGCGCCTGCTGGCGGCGCGCCTGCCGGTGCGCGTGGTGGTGCGTAACGAAGGTATCGGTGGGCAGGATGCGGATAACATGCTGCCACGCCTGTTGCGCCAGGTGATCCCGCAGCACCCTGCGCTGGTCATCTGGCAGACCGGCAGCAACGATCCGCTGCGTCACGTCCCGGTGCGGCGCTTCATCGCCGAGACGCGGGCTGGATTGGTGGCGCTGCGCCGGGCGGGCATCGACACCATGCTGATGGAGCCGCAGGTCTCACCCGTGCTGCATCGAGCCGGCGGCTCACGCGCGTATCGCGACGCGCTGCGCAAGCTGGGCCGGGAATTCGGCGTCCCCGTCATCCCGCGCTACGAGCTGATGCAGCACTGGCTCGCGGCGGGAACGATCCCCGCCACGTCGCTGATGGCACCCGACGGGTTGCATATGGCCGATGGCGGCTACGCGGCGCTGGCCCGCGAGGTGGCGCGCGAGATCGCACAGGATATCGGTGCGAGCGCGCCGGCCGTGCTGGCCGCCGACACCGTCCCCGCGACCGGGCCACGATTGAAATAAGTGGCGATCGCCGCCGCGCCGGCGCATGCTCGTCGCGTGTCGTACCGATCGATCAGCCGGCGCCGTCTGCTTCTCACGCCCGAGTTGATGCTGCGGGCTTATCGCGCCGGCCTGTTCCCGATGGCGCCATCGCGGACCAGCGCCGAGCTCGAGTGGCTCGATCCCCTCGAGCGGGGCATCATCCCCCTCGAGGGTTTCCACCTGCCGGCGCGGCTGGCGCGCAAGGTGCGGAACGGCGGCTTCACGGTGCGGTCGGACGGCGATTTCGCCGCGGTCATCGCCGCGTGCGCGGCCCCGGCACCGGGCCGGGCGGGAACCTGGATCAACGACGACATCGAGAGTGTCTTCAACAGGCTGGCCGCGCTCGGGCATGCGCACAGCATCGAGGTGCTGGCTGGCGGGCACCTGGTTGGCGGGCTTTACGGCGTGGCGATCGGCGGCGCCTTTTTCGGCGAAAGCATGTTCAGCCACGCGACCGACGCCTCGAAAGTGGCCTTGGTGCACCTCGTCGCGCGCCTGCGGCTCGGCGGGTTCGTCCTGCTCGACACCCAATTCGTGACCGATCACCTGGCCCAGTTCGGCTCGATCACGATACCGCGCGAGGCGTATCACCACCTGTTGGACATCGCGCTGGCGACGCCGGCGCGCTGGCCGGGGGATCCGCCGGCCGAACGCCTCGCCGAGGAGATGGCGCGATGGCGCCGGGTCGTGTCGCCCGCATCATGACACAGGGCCGGCGCGCCGAGGTTTGAACAACCCAAGGGAGAGAAGCCGATGCGCCATTTCGCAACCGCCTGCCTCTCGCTGCTCATGGTGGCGCCCGCATGGGCGCAGACCAGGCCACGGACGTTCCCCACCCGCGATGTCACCGTCACATACCAGGACGCGAACAACCACCAGTTGACGGTCGAGTTCGGTGTTTCGGCCGACCGGATGCGCGTGAGCGGCATCGGGGCCGAGGGCGATTACGCCATCATCGAGCCGCACGGGAACGAAATGACCATCGTGACCCCGGCCCGGCACATCGCCGTACGCCTGCCCGAGTCGCCGAAGTTGCGTGATCTGATCAACCAGCGCGCGTTGTCGGGCTTCAGGCACGCGGGTTCGGCAAGCGTTGCCGGTATGTCCTGCGATGTCTGGGACGTCCACAGTGCCAACGGCGACGGCGAGATCTGCGTGACGAGCGACGGGGTGATGCTGCGCGCCCGCCGCCTCGGCGCGACCGGCTCCGATCCCGGTATCCTGCAGGCGATCAAGGTCGATTATCGCCCCCTGCCGGCCAGCGACTTCACGGTGCCGGCCGGCTACCCGACGATGACGCTGCCGCAGATGATGGGCGGTGCGATGCCGCCCGCAACGATGCCGCCGGGAGTGAAGCCGAAGCCCTGAGCCCTCGCGCGGCCGCGCCGGTGCCGCGTCCCCGGGGCCGGCAATACGAACGCCAGCCCCGGGGGTGTGGTCAGGCCGCCTTGGCCATGCCGCGCAGCACGTAGGGCAGGATGCCGCCGTGGCGGTAGTAGGAGACTTCGTCGAGCGTATCGACGCGGCAGAGGACCGGCACGCGATCGACACTGCCATTCGCACGGTGGATGGTCAGTTCCAGTTCCATGCGCGGTGAGAGGTTCTCGAGCCCGGCGATATCGATCAGCTCCTCGCCCGTGAGCGCCAGCGTCCGGCGGTCCATGCCGGCCTTGAAGGTCAGCGGCAACACGCCCATGCCCACGAGATTGGAGCGATGGATGCGCTCGAAGCTCTCGACGATGACAGCCCGCACCCCGAGCAGCATCGTGCCCTTCGCTGCCCAGTCGCGCGACGAGCCGGTGCCGTATTCCTTGCCGCCGAAGATCACCAGCGGCACCCCCTCCTGCTTGTAGCGCATCGCCGCGTCATAGATGGGCATCTGATCGCCCGACGGCAGGTGCCGCGTGATGCCTCCCTCGACGCCGGGCACCATTTCGTTGCGGATGCGGATATTGGCGAAGGTGCCGCGCATCATGACGTCGTGGTTGCCGCGGCGCGCGCCGTAGCTGTTGAAGTCGGCCTGACGCACTTGGTAGGACAACAGGTATTCGCCGGCCGGCGAGGTTTTGCGAATGTTGCCCGCCGGGCTGATGTGGTCGGTGGTGATGGAATCGCCGAGCACCGCGAGCACACGAGCCTTCGTGATGTCGACGACCGGGGCCGGCTCCATCGTGATGCCCTCGAAATAGGGCGGGTTCTTCACATAGGTGGACCCTTCGTTCCAGCGATACGTTGCGCTGCCGGTGTCGACCGCGATTGCCTGCCACTGCTTCGGTCCCGTGAAGACTTCGCCGTAGCGGGCCAGGAACTCGCTGCGGTCCAGCGCGGCGTCGATCGTGTCCGCGATCTCCTTGTTCGAGGGCCAGATGTTGCGCAGATAGACCGGCTGCCCGTCCTTCGAGACGCCGAGGGGAGCGGTGGTGATGTCCTCGGTCATCTTGCCGAGCAGCGCATAGGCAACGACGAGCGGCGGCGAAGCGAGATAATTGGCCCGCACGTTGGGGTGGACGCGGCCCTCGAAGTTGCGGTTGCCGGAAAGCACGGAGACCGCGACAAGCTTGTTCTCCTCGATCGCGTCCGCGATGGCGTCGTCGAGCGGGCCGGAGTTGCCGATGCAGGTGGTGCAGCCGTAGCCCACGGTCTGGAAGCCGAGCGCGTCGAGATCAGCCTGGAGTCCGGCCTTCTGCAGGTATTCGGTGACGACCTGCGAGCCGGGTGCGAGCGACGTCTTGACCCACGGCTTCGGCGCGAGCCCGAGCGCGCGGGCCTTGCGCGCGACCAGGCCGGCTGCGACCAGCACCGAGGGGTTCGAGGTGTTGGTGCAGGAGGTGATGGCGGCGATCACGACGTCGCCATGGGTGATGTCGTAGTTCTTGCCCTTGGGCCGGGCCACGGTGCCGGCCTCGCCCGCGGCGACGCCGAGGCCCGCGGTCAGCTCGGTCTTGAAGGCGCTCGCCGCATCCTTGAGCAGCACGCGGTCCTGCGGGCGCTTGGGGCCGGCGATCGAGGGGCGCACGCTCGCGAGGTCGAGCTCGAGCGTGTCGGTGAACACGGGCTCGGGCTGGGTATCGTCGCGCCACATCCCCTGCGCCTTGGCGTAGGCTTCGACGAGGGCGATGCGCGCCTCGTCACGCCCGGAGAGGCGCATGTAGTCGAGGGTCACCTTGTCGATCGGGAAGAAGCCGCAGGTCGCACCATATTCGGGGGCCATGTTGGCGATGGTGGCGCGGTCCGCGAGGCCGAGCTGCTCCAGCCCCGAGCCGAAATATTCGACGAACTTGCCGACCACGCCCTTCTTGCGCAGCATCTGCGTGACCGTGAGCACGAGGTCGGTGGCGGTCGCGCCCTCCGGCAGCCGGCCGGTGAGGCGGAAGCCGATGACATCGGGGATCAGCATCGCGATCGGCTGGCCGAGCATGGCCGCCTCCGCCTCGATGCCGCCGACGCCCCAGCCCAGCACGCCCATGCCGTTGACCATCGTGGTGTGGCTGTCGGTGCCGTAGAGCGTGTCGGGATAGGCATAGGTCGTTCCGCCGACATCGGCCGTCCAGACGCCCTGCGCCAGATACTCGAGGTTGACCTGGTGGCAGATGCCGGTGCCCGGCGGCACCACGCGGAAATTGTCGAACGCGGTCTGGCCCCAGCGCAGGAACGCGTAGCGCTCACCGTTGCGCTCGAACTCGATATCGACATTCTTGGCCAGCGCGTCGGCGCGGCCGGAGACGTCGACCATCACCGAATGGTCGATCACGAGATCAACCGGAACCAGCGGGTTCACCTTGTCGGGCGAGGCGCCGAGACGCTGGATGCCGTCGCGCATCGCTGCGAGATCGACCACCGCGGGCACGCCGGTGAAATCCTGCATCAGGATGCGCGCCGGGCGGAAGGGCACTTCCTTGGTGGAGGAGGCTGCCTGCAGCCAGGCGGCGATCGCCTTGGCGTCATCGACGGTGTAGCTGGAGCCGTCCTCGAAGCGGAGCACGTTTTCCAGCAGCACCTTGAGCGAGACCGGCAGGCGGCTGACGTCGCCCAGGGTCTTTGCCGCCTCGGACAACGAGAAGTAGGTATAGGTCTTGCCGCCGGCGGTGAGAGTTGCACGAGTTTTCAGGCTGTCCCGGCCGACGGATTTCATGGCGCTTCTCTTTCGTTGTGACGCTGACCACCCCGCGCTCCGGCCGCGGCCGGGCATGCAGGCGCTGCGATTTGCCACAGCACGCCTCCTCAGTCCATGAGGGGCGGCGGTATCGGGGGCATGCATTGGGCGCGGAGTCGGCGGGGGCCGGGCTGGTTTTCGAGGCGATCGCGGCGGTGCGGGCCGAACGGCTGGTGCTCGCCGGCGTCAGTGGCGGTGTCGGGCACGGCGGCGCGCTGGTGCTGCGCGGCGCGAACGGGGCCGGAAAGTCGACCCTTCTGCGCGTGCTCGCGGGGCTGCTGCGGCCCGACGAGGGGCGCATCGCCTGGGACGGCGAGCCGTTCGAGGATCTCCCCTCCTGGTCGCGGCACATCGCCTATGTCGGGCATCTCGATGCGTTGAAGCCGGGGCTGACGGTGGCCGAAAACCTGCGTCCCTGGGCGGTTGCGGCTGGGCGCGGGGTCGAGCCGGCGCTGGCCGTCATGGGGCTCGAGGCACTGGTTGCGGTTCCCGCGAGGTTCTTGTCGGCTGGGCAGCGGCGGCGCGCCGTGCTGGCGCGCCTGGCGCTGTCCGCTGCCCCGCTCTGGCTCCTCGACGAACCAACCAATGCGCTCGATGCCGCCTCGCTGGCGCGGCTCGAGGCGTTGCTGGCGGCGCATCGGGAGGCCGGCGGGGCCGTGGTCGCGGCGACACATCAGGATTTCGTGCTGCCTGGAGCGGCGACGCTGGAGCTCGTGGGCTGATGTTCGGCGAGCTGCTGCGCCGCGAGCTGCGACTCGGTCTGCGCCATGCGGCCGACAGCGTTGCGGCATTGCTGTTCTTTGCCGTGGTCACCGCGCTCTTCCCGCTCGGCGTCGGACCGGAACCGAAGCTGCTCGCGCGCATCGGTCCGGGCGTGATCTGGGTCGCGGCCCTGCTCGCGGCGATCCTGCCGCTCGACCGGCTTTTCGGGGCCGATGCCGAGGATGGCACGCTCGACCTGCTGCTGCTTTCCGGGGTGCCGCCGATCGGGGTCGCGATGCTCAAGACCTGTGCCCACTGGCTTCTCACCGGTCTGCCGTTGCTGCTGGCCTCCGGGCCTGTCGCCATCATGTTCGGGGTCGCCCCGGCGCCGTTCCGGGTGCTGCTGCTCGGCCTGTTGCCGGGAACCCTGGTGCTGAGCCTGCTCGGCACCACGGCGGCGGCCCTGGTGGTCGGCGCGCGGCGAGGCGGTGTGCTGCTGCCCTTGCTGGTGCTGCCGCTGGCGACGCCCGTCCTGATCATGGGCACCCTGGCGGCCGAGGCGGCGCGTACCTCGGCTCCCGATGCCGCTCCGCTCCTGGTGCTGGCCGCTCTGCTGGCGCTGTGCGCGCCGTTCTGCCCGCTCGCGGCCGGCGCGGCGTTGCGCCACGCCGGCTGATCGGCACGCGGGGTGATCCATGGGTGACCGGCTGGGCCTTGGCATGCTGCTGGGCGTGCTCGCCTATTCGTTGTTCGCGATGCACGACGCGACCAACAAATGGCTGGTCGAGGCGTTGCCGGTGCCGGAGGTGCTGTTTTTTCGCAGCGTCGCGATCCTGATCGGCGTTACGGTCGCGTCGCGCGGGCGGGTGGTGCCGGCGCTGTTTGCCTCGACGATGAAGGTCTCGCTCGCTGCCCGGGGCGTACTGACGCTCACCGCCTGGCTGCTTTACTACACGGCCGCCCGCCACCTCTCGCTCGCACAGCTCACCACGCTTTACTACGCCTCGCCCCTGCTCACGACGTTGCTCGCGCGCCCGCTGCTCGGCGAGCGGGTGACGCCCCTGCGCTGGACCTGCGTTGCCATTGGCTTCACCGGTGTCCTGGTGGCGAGCGACCCATTCGGCGTTCCGGTGTCGATCTCGACCGGCCTGGTGCTGGCGGCGGCGGCGATGTGGGCGCTGGCGGTGATCCTGATGCGCCAGATCGCGCGGCGCGAGACGTCGATGCTGCAGGTCTTCGCCCAGAACCTCGTCTTTCTCGCTGTGACCGGGGCGATGAGCCTCTGGCATTTCCGCCTGCCGCACGGCCTCGAATGGCTGCTGCTGCTCGAGATCGGATTGTTCGGCGGTCTCGGTCAGTACATCCTGTTCGAGGCGGTGCGCCAGGCACCGGCTGCGGTGATGGCGACGGTCGAATATGTCTCGCTGGTCTGGGCCTTCGTGCTCGGTTACCTCGTGTTCGGCAATGTGCCGGACACGGCCGTGTTCGCCGGCGCTTCGGTGGTCATGCTCGCAGGCGTGGTCCTGGTGCTCGGCGAGCGACGCAACCGGATCAGGGCCTGAGCCCATAGGGGCGAGCCGCTCGCGGTGAGCGGATCGGGGCCGAGGGCAGCGATGGGCACCCGCGGCGGCGCGCGGTGCGTTCGCGTCAGCCGGGCGGTATCACCAGCGTCGCCGCCTCGCCCGGGCGGGTGAGAAGGTAGAGATCGGCGAAACTCGTCGTGTCCGGCCGGTTCGGATCGTAAGGATACGGATTGGGAACGTGGGCGGCGACGCGCCAGGTCGGATCGATGGCCGGGATCGTGTCGGAAAAGCGCCGGTGGCGGACATGCGGCGCAGGCCAGGCGCGATCCACGTTGCTGGCGTAGACCAGGATGAAGCGGCGTGCCGCCGCCAGAAGCCTGCGCATGTAGCGCTCGTAGGCACGGTCCTCGACCAGGTGGAAGATGACGTCGAAGGACAGCGCCAGCTCTGCCGGCTGTTCGTTTTCCATCGTGTCCCAGGCGATCATCCGGCTGTCGCCGATGCCGTCGCGGGCTGCCGCCGTGCGCGCAAGGGCGTCCGCTGCGACATCCGTGCCGCGATAGCGGGCCACCACGATATGCGCCGCCAGCGCGCCGTCGCCGCAACCCAGATCGAACAGATCGCCGATCCCGTTGGCCGCAACGAAGCCATTGATCACGGCGGCCTTCCACCGGAGCAGCCGGCCCGACGAGCCCGCGCCGGACGTGCCGCCCGCACGATAGCGCGTCTCCCAGTAGGCGGCGCCGCCGGTCGGGTCATCGAGCATCGCTGGTCTCCTCGCACCATTGCCGCCAGACCGCGCGCAAGGCGGTGGCGAGATTGCGCCCGAAGCGCGGTCCATCGCAGAGAGGGCTCGCCGCCATCTCTGCGCGTAGCCTCGCGCGCAGGGTGGCGAGGGCCGGCAGATCCGCCGCCTTCGCAACCGCGCGCTCAACATAGGAATCGATGTCGGCGGCGACCCAGTCTCGGAGCCCGACATTGGCCAGGTGGCTCGCGGAGTGACGGGCTGCGAAATAATCGCCGGGGCGGGTGATCACCGGCACCCCCATCCATAACGCCTCGCAGGTGGTCAGCCCACCCGTATAGGGGAACGGATCGAGCGCGATATCCACGTCCGCGTACTGCCCGAGCAAGCTGCGGTGCGGGCTTGCACCGCGCAGCTCCACGCGCGCGGGGGCAATGCCGAGGGCGGCGAAACGTGCCTGGACGGAGGCGGCGATCTCCGCCTCCGAGAACTGCGGCGCCTTGAGCAACAGGCGGCTGTCTGCGACACGCGCGAGAATGCGCGCCCAGGTCTCGATCACCTGGGGCGTGATCTTGGCAAGATTGTTGAAACAACCGAACGTGACGAATCCCCGTGCCAGCGCTGGCGGCGGCGCGATCTCGGGGGCATAGGGCGGCGGCGAATAGCAGCAATATCCATCCGGCATCCGCAGCAGTCGTTCCGTATGCAGCGCTTCGGCGCCCGGCGGGCTCTCCCAGCGATCGGTGATGAACCAGTCCATCGCCGCGATGCCGCTGGTGTGGCTCTGCGCGCCCACCCACTTGATCTGTACCGGTGCGGCACGCCACGCGCAGGTCGCGGCCCAGCCCTGGTCGCCATGGCCGCCGAGATCGACGAGAATGTCGATGCCTCGGGCGCGGATGCGCTCCGCGCGCTTGCCGGCGAGGTCGGTGTCCGCCACCACCCAGTCGCTGGCCAGCGCCCGGAACCGGCGCGTCATCGTATCGGGATGAGCGCCGATCGGCTGGCTGAAGGCGATGATCTCGAATGCGGTGGGGTCGAGCGCCTCGAACCCGGCCAGCGTCAGCCAGCCGACGGGGTGGGTCTTCAGTGTTGCCGACAGCAGGCCGAGCCTCAGGCGGCGATCGGGCTCGGGCGTGTTGGCGAAGGCCGGAGCGGGTGGCGCCTGCAGGGCCGCGGCGGCGCGCTCGGCGATCTCGCGCAACTCGCGCCCGGTCGCCGCCGGATGATAGACGAGCGCGTTGCCCAGCGCCCGCCAGGCGATCGTCTCCTCGGGGGAGCTGGCCACCGCTTCCCGCGCCGCTGCGACACCACCCTCCTGGTCGCCCGAGGAAACGCGGGCATTGGCGAGGTTGCAGAGCGGTCCTGGTCGAGGGCCGATCTCGGTCACCAGTGCCTCGAGCACCGTGCGGGCACGGCTGTGGCGCTGCGCGCGCACCAGCGCAGCACCGAGATTGTTGCGTAACTCGACCGAGCGTGGATCGAGTTCCAGGGCCCGCTCGATCGCGGCGACGGCGGCGCCCGCGTCGAACGTGCGCGTCAACGCATCGGCTCGCACCCGCGCGACGAGAGCGGAATCCGGCGCGAGGATCGCGGCGGCCTCGAGCAGGTCCTCCGCGTCGTCGCGCCGCCCCAGGCGGTCGAGCAGCAGGCCGCGTGCGGCGAGCGATGCCGGCTCGGCACTCGGTTCGCATTGGAGCCGGGCGAGTTCAACCTCCGCATGCCCGGCGGCCCAGGCCGCTTCTGCCCGGTGCAGGGCCGGCGGTATCGATGTCGGCTCGAGCCGGGACGCCGTTTCGAACGCCGCCTCGGCAGCCGCCGGATCGCCGGTGAGCATCAGCGCCAGGCCGAGTGCGTCCCATGCCTCGCCCCGTTGCGGTGCGGCGGCACAAGCGCGAAGGAGCAGATGCCGCGCCTGCGTGCCTTCGCCGCGCGCGATGTGCAACGCGGCGCGACCGATCAGGGCTTCGGGTCGCGACGGGGCGCGCGCGAGAGCCGCGTCGTAGGCAGTCGCCGCAGCGTCCCTTTCGCCCGCGCGGCGCAGCAACTCGGCCCGCCGCAGGAACGGTTCAGCCCAGTTCGGCGCGGCTTCTTCCGCCAGGGCGATCAGGTTCAGCGCACGATCGCTCTCCCCGCTCGCATGCTCCGCCAGGGCCAGATTGAGCAGGGTGGCAGCCGACCTGTCGCCAAGCGCCAGCGCCCGGTGCAGCGCGGCGCGCGCCGCCTGCGGCTGTGACGCCGCCAGATGCGCCATGCCACGGACCGAGAGCCGGCGCGTGTTCGCCTCGTCGTGAGCATCCGCAATATCGAGGAGGGCGAGAGCCCCGGCCGGATCGCCGAGATCGAGCAGCATCTGAGCGACCCCTGTCGAATCGATGCCGGTATGACCGCGCGCCATGCTCAGCGCTTCAGACATGGGCCGCACCGACCCATTCCGGCGTCATCTTGAGCGCCTCGGCATGGACCTCGACAGCCTCCTCGGTCCGGCCGAGCAGGGACAGGGTGTAGGCGTGGAGGTCGATCCCTTGCGCGTCGATCGCACCGTCGCGGCGCGCCGCCTGTGCCAGGGCGAGGGCGCCAGCGGCATCGTCGCGGCTCAGGGCCAGCAGGATCGCGGCGTTGCGCAGGCCGGGATGGTCAGGAACGCGCTCGATCCCGTCGGCGAGGACCCGTGCCGCAGTCGTGGCATCGCCGAGACGCTTGAACGCTGTTGCGAGAGCCTCACGAAACCAGGGGTCGTCGGGCCGCGCGGCCACCGCCTCATCGAGGCACGCCAGCGCGTCCTGCGCACGACCGAGATCGATGAGGGCAATGCCAAGAATCGCCTTTGCGTCCGCCCTGTCGGGCGCCGCAATGACCGCCGCGGCCGCATCGGCGAGGCCGCCGGTCATGTCGTCGCACCGTAGTCGCGCTTCGGCACGGACGAGCAGCAGCGACGCCGCTGCCGGTGCGGCCGCAATGGCGCCGTCCAGCACCGCGCAGGCGCCTGCGGGATCGCCCTCGAGGAGGTGCAGTCGCGCCTCGAGTTCCGCCAGTTCCGGTGTGCCTGCGAGCGCCGCCCGCAGGCTGGCGATCAGCGGTGCGGCGGCGGCCGGCCTGCCTGCCGCCAGCAACGTGCGGGCGCGAGCGGCGAGGATCGCGTGGTCGTTCGCGTGGTCGTTCATGGTCGCTCCTTTTGAGCCGTGGCGATCGTGTCGGATCCGTGTCGCGCGTGGCGGGCGGAATGCGCGCGAGATGGGTCTCGGCCGGGCAGCCTAGGCGATGAGGCCCTGCGCCTGGATCGCGAGACTGGTCAGGTTCGTGCTGCCGTTGCTGCTTTGCTGGCTGTTGATCAGAAACTGGTCGGTGATTGAGTTGACGTAAGTCGCGTTCTTGAGGCGCGAATAGTCGAGTTGCGCGTTGATCGCCTGTTCCTGCGCCGAGCGGTCCTGGAAGACGATCTGTTGCGGGATGTTGAGCGCGGTGGTCACCACGTTGAACAGCACCGGATCAGCCAGAACCTGGCCCGCCGAGGTGATCGTTCCGGCTTCCGACTGGAACGTCAGCGCATCGGAGAGACCTGGCGTCGTGGCATCGAGGGACTGGCGCCATTTCACCTCGGCATAACCGTTGGCGATCGTCTGCTGCACCGAAGGATTTTGCAGTGTTGCAAGACCCTTGGAGGCAAACTGGTAGGTCTTCACGACCGACAGCCAGCTGGCATTGGTTGCCGCCACCTTGTTGACGAGCGAGGCCGGATCGGAGGGGTTCGACAACAGAACTTTCTGCGCCAGCGCGGTGTAGGAGGCCTCGCTGCCGAGGCCGTTTGCCGTGAGCAGAACCTTGAGGGCGGTCGGATTGGACAGCAGGTCCTGCGGTGTCCTGGCGGAGGCGACGGCCTGCTTGAACGCCGCGATATCGCGCGCGACTGCCGGCTGAGCTGCGGTCGTTGCGATGTCCTGCGCCTGGTTGCGTTGCGCGATGCGCAGGGCGCTCATGGGATCGGCAGCGCTGGCGCCGATGCCGCTCGCGCCTTGCTCGATGGCAGTCAGCAGCGAGGTGGCACTGTTGTTGCCGCTGTTGGTGACGGATCCCTGGAACAGCGGGAGAAGATAGGTCGAACCGCTCATGGTGACGTCCCAGGTTCAGTCGTCGGCAAGTCCCGCGGCGATGTTTTCGTTGACTTCGATCAGGAAGTCGAAGTTGGGCTGCGGTACGGCGACCTCGCGCTGCACGGCCATCGCGATCGAGGCGATCATCGCGCGCAACCGCTCCGGCAGCTGGTTTGCCGGATCACGGACCTGGTCGAGAACGCTGGACCACAGCAAGGCTGTGTCGGCAAGCGCGCGCACGCGATCCGCCGACGAGCCGCGTGCGCCAAGGCGCAGCGAGGCGATCACACGGGCAAAGACCTCCGCCTCCTGGGCGCGCAGGCTGCGCGTGGCCGAAGCCGCTGCGTAGGCACGCTCGGCGCGACGGACGGTGCCGAGATTGTTCATGAACAGGTCTCCGCGATTGTCGTGACTTGAGAGGCAGGCAGACGCACGGACACCCCTGGTGCCGCGCTGTGCGGTTCCGGCGTCGGGCCAAGCACCGCGTCTTCATGGCGGATGATGCGCCGAGCGAGACGCAAGGCCTGGTAGCCTTCGTCGGCCTCCGCCGCCGCCAGTGCGCGGTCGAGGATCGAGCAGGCGAGCTGGGATGTCGTCGCGGCCTGAAAGGCGGCGATATAGTGCCGTGCGGCGGCAAGGCCCGCCTCGCGCTCGTCCGCAGCGCCGATATAGGCGGTCTGCAGCGCGAAATAGATGCGCCGCGCGGGCGTGCAGGCTTCCGCCGGCGCCATGATCTGCTTGCCGAACAGGAACCGGGCGTGAGCCGTCAGCTCGATGCGCGATTTGCTTCGGAAGCGGATCGGTGCGCCATTCACGATCATCGTTTCACCCTGGCGCAACTCCAGGACCAGCGTCGACATGAGCGGACGTCACCTCCGTGAACGAGAGAACATCAGGCGCGGGCATTTTGCCCGCGTCCGGGCGTGACGTTACTTGAACAGGCTCAGAAGGCTGGAGGGGGCGCTGTTCGCGATCGAGAGCGCCTGCGTTCCGAGCTGCTGCTTGACCTGCAACGACTGCAGGAGCGCCGATTCCTGCGCCAGGTTGGCGTCGATGAGCGACCCCAGGCCCGAATTGAGCGCATCGATCTTGTCGCTGTTGTAGGTGATCTGGTTGTTCACGTAGTTCGTGGCACTGCCATAGGTATTGAGCTCGGTGCCCAGCGTGTTCAGCTTGTTGAGGAAGGTGCCGGTGCTGGTGATGAGCCCCTGCACCGTGGACGCGCCGTTGAGCTGCGTGCTCGTGAAGTTGACCGAGGCGAAGAACGACGAGCCGCTGAACGTCCCGACGCCGTAGGTCGCGCCGAGTTCGTTGCGTACAGTGGCCACCTTGCCGAAGGAGCCGGTGCTGCCGGTGATGTTGCCGATCAGCGTCTTGCCGTTGTAGCCGGCGTCTTGCACGAACGTCTTGATGTTCGCCATCATCGACTGATACTGCTGCACGTATTGCGTGCGCGTCGTACCGGTCACCGAGCTGTCCGCCAGTTTCACCAGGACGGCGCGGGCGCTGTTCATCGTGTTGGAAACGTTGGTGAGCGCGGTGACGGTGGTCGAAAGCAGGCCCTGCATGTTGCCGAGCTGCTGGTTGGCGCTTGTCAGAGCGCCGACATCGGAGCGTACGCGCTGCGCCACCGCATAGGCGGCGCCGTCGTCGGTCGCATCGGCGACGCGATAGCCGGTCGAGATCTGCTTCTGCGTGGCCGCCAGCGAGGAGCTGGTGGTGCTGAGACTCTGGAGCGCGATCTGCGCTGAGATGTTGGTGTTGATCGAGAACTGGGACATGGGGGCGTTTTCCTTCGAGTCCGGGGTGTGCTGAGCACGTTGCGGGAGCCCCCGCCGTTTTGCGGGACTGCGGCCATTCTTGCCGCGAGAGGTAAAGGGAGCGTGAAGGCGATGCCGGACTCAGTTCAGAACCGAGACGAGTGACGAAAACGGCACGCTCAGCGCACCGAGCTGCAGCGCGAGGCCGCTGCTTGCGTTCTGCACGCCGGATGCGGTGCCGACCACGGCGAAGGGTAGGGCGCCGCCGCCTTCGGTGACGCTCACGTTGTAGGCGCCGTCAGGCAGCTGTGTTCCGGCGCTCGTCTGCCCGTTCCAGTTCCAGCTGTTCGGCCCCTGGGCGGCCTGCGCCGTCTGCTGATCGAGAATGTTCCCGGAGGAGTCGGTGACGGTGACGACGACGGGACCGGCGCTGGTCGCGGTGTATTGCAGTCCGGCCTGGCCATTCTGCAGCGCCAGCTGGCTCGCGGTCACCGCGACCTGTTTGCCGACCATCTGCGCCGATTGCAGCATCGTTCCGTCCTGCGTGTACTGGATCAGCTTCGTGAGGCTGCTGTTGGTGTTGATCTGCTGCTCGACCGAGGTGAACTGAACCAGCTCCGACGTGAACTGGTTGGTATCCATGGGCGAGGTCGGGTCCTGGTTCTGCAGCTGCGTCATCAGCATGTTCAGGAAGTCGGTGAAGTTCGAGCTCAGCGAGGCGAGCGTGTTGGCGCCGCCGGTCGTGCTGGCGGCCGTGCTGCTCTGGGTGGCGGCGGTGGCGGCGAGGTTGGCGGTCATGCGGCGTCTCCTTGGTCAGGCGCTGATGTCGAGGGTTTCGGCGAAATCCAGTTCGGTCTCTGTCCGCGCCGGTAGGGTGGGGCGGCGCGGTTGGCCGCCGGGCTGGCGCGACCCGCGATCGGGGCTTCCCCCGCTGGTCGGGGGCTCGCCCGGTGTATGGATGATGATGCGGGTATCGGGCGGCAGGCCGGCGCGCAGCAGTGATGCCTCGAGGCCCGGGCGTGCCGTGGCGAGCGCGTCTGCCGACGCCTGATGGCTGGCGGTGATGGTCACCACGGCGCTGGCGCTGTGCGGCGCGGAGATGCGGATCGCCACATGGCCGAGCGCTGGCGGTGCCAGATGCAGGGTGATGGTGCTGGCGCGTGGCGCCGCGGCCGCCGGCCCCAGCTGAACGATGGCACCGGTGACCTGGGTTACAGTCGCGCGGGCGGCGGCCACGCCGTTGCCGGTGGTCGCGCTGCCCGGGATCGTGGCGTTCGCCGCCGTCGAACTCGCGCTCAGGAGGGCGGCTGACATCGGGTTGGGCGACGGCGCTGCCGCGGCCGCCGGCGGATGCAGGGGTGTTGGAGCGAGGTCGGGGGGCCTCGACGCGTCATGCCGAAGGGCGCTTCCGGGCTCTTGGCTACTCGCGGCCTGGGCGGCACCGCTGCTGGTCGCCCGCGCTGGAGCCGCGGCCGGCAACGGGGACGTGCTCGTCGGGGTGCTCGCGATGCCGGGCGCAGCGGGCGCCGTGCCATCCACGGCCCCGCGGGTTGCCGCGATCCTGGTCGCGCTGGTGGAGGCCAGGCTGCCGGCGGTTGCGACGGGGCCGGCGATCGCCGCCGTTGTCGCCGGCGGGCTCGCAGCCTTCCCGCCATGTGCCGGGTCGCCGGCGATCGGCGGAGCCTGCGAGGCGGCGGTTGTCGCGGGCGGCGGCGGCGTCGCCGCGAGCGCCGCCAGGTTGGCGATGGCTGGGCTTGGTCCCGCCACCGACTGCTGCGGCCGGCGCGGCCGATGGGCCGAAGGGGACGCGGGAGCCGCCAAGCGGGAGGGCGGACCGTCTGCCGCCGGTGCGCCGGTTGAAGCTGGCGCGGCGGAACCCAGCGCGCTGGCGATCACGGTCGCGAAACCAGCCTGGCGCGGCGACAGGGCGGACGCTGGCGGCCCGGACGCGCTTCTGGCCCGGACGAGGCCATCCGGCCTTACGCCAGCAGCGTCGCCCGCGTCGCCGGACGGGGCGGCTGGGCCCCGTGACGCGATGCTCGCGCGGACGCGGAGCGCGTCCGGTGAAGTCGGCGGTGTCTGGCCGGCGGAGGACACGGGCATTGCCATGGATGGGCCGTTGCAAATTCGCGGCCAGTGACGGGCGGGCGGATCACTCGCGCTTGCATGGGACTGTTTGGGCCCCGCGGCAGATGTTGCCGGGTCAAAACGGCCGGGCACGGGCATGCGGTCGGGCAAAGTTGCCGCCGTTTGCCTGGCCTTTGCACTGGCACGCTTCCTGCGTCGGCGACGCCGATCAGCAGCAAGCCCGGGAGCAGCCTATGTCGATCTTTGGCGCGCTGGACACGGCGGTAAGCGGGCTCAACGCCCAGGCCGCGTCGTTCAGCAACATCAGCGACAACATTGCCAACAGTCAGACCGTCGGTTTCAAGAGCATCGGCACCTCGTTCGAGGATTACCTCACCCAGAGCACCGCGACCGTCAATGAATCGGGCTCCGTGGTCGCGCACCCGCAGTATCAGAACGCCCTGCAAGGGACCATCACGCAGAACAGCAACCCGACCAGTCTGGCCATCTCCGGCCAGGGCTTTTTCGCCGTGAGCCGGCCGGGTGCGACGACCACCGCCGGCAGCGCGAGCGAGACGTTCCGGCCCGGGCAATATTTTACGCGCGACGGCACCTTCAGCGAGAATGCGAACGGCTATCTCGTCAACGATGTCGGCGATGCGCTCAATGGCTGGCCGGTCGATCCTGTCACCGGGCAGGCCAATACCTCGTCGCTGGTCCCGATCCAGATCGCCCAGACGCCCTATCCGCCGGTGGCCACCAGCACGATGAACCTCTCCGCCAACCTGCCGGCGACGCCAACGAGCCTGGCGCCGATCACCTCGCAGGTCAGCGTCTATGATGCGCTCGGCACGGCGCACACCGTAGCACTGGACTGGACCCAGCTCGCACCCAACTCCTGGCAGGTCTCGATCAACGTGCCGGACGACACGGTCTCCGCCGCGCGCGGCACGGCGGTGGTCAATTTCGGCCCGACGGCGAGCGGCAACCCCGTGGCCGACGGCACCATCGGCAGTATCACCGGCGCCTCCGGTAGCGTGACGGCGAGCAGCTACAGCGCCAATGGACCGGCGACACTCAGTTTCACGGCCGACCTCGGTGGCGGCGCGGCGCAGAATGTCACGCTCAACCTTGGCAGTTTCGGTTCGTCCGCGGGGCTCACCCAGTATGCCGGCAGCAGCTTCGATCTGACCGGGCTGACCCAGAACGGGCTTCCCGCCGGATCCGTCAGCAGCGTGAGCACGACCAGCGCCGGCGATGTTGTCGTCAACTACAGCAACGGCCAGAGCCAGACGGTCGCCCAGGTGCCCGTCGTCACCTTCGCCAATCCCGACGCGCTGCAGCGCCAGGACGGACAGGCTTTCACCGCCACGATCGATTCCGGCAACGCGCTGGTTCAGGCGGCCGGAACCAACGGCGCCGGCACGCTCGTCACCTCGGCCGACGAGCAGTCCAACGTCGACATCGCCTCGGAGTTCACCCACCTCATCGTCGCCCAGCAGGCCTACACCGCCAACACCAAGACGGTGACGACCGCGAATCAGATGATGCAGGCGACGATTAACATGATGGGCTGACCATGCGTCTTGAAGGCGCCCTCGCCAACGCGGGCTCAGGGCTGGCAGCGATCGCCGAGGGCTTTGGCGCGATCTCACAGAACATCGCCAATGCCTCGACACCCGACTACGCGCGCGAGGTCTCGGCGACGAAGGACGTCACCGCCGGCAGCCAGGGCATGGGCACGCTCGCCCTGCCGACCACGCGCGCGCTCGACACGGCGATCCAGTCGCAGGTGCTGGCGCAGAACGCGACGGTCGGCGCGCTGTCCACCAGCGCCTCCGCGCTCTCGACCGTTGCCGCGGCCCAGGGGGCGACGGGCCAGTCGCAGGATATCGCAAGCCTGCTCGGCAAGCTCGGCGATGCCTTCTCGACACTGCTCAACGATCCCGCAAACGCGACGCAGCAAAGCGCGGTGGTGGCTTCGGCGGGCACGCTCGCAAGCCAGATCAACACGCTCTCCAACGCCTACCAGCAAGCGCGCCAGGCGGCGCAGGACAGCATCGTCGCCGACGTCACGACCCTGAACACGACGCTGGCGACGATCGGCCGTCTTTCGAAACAGATTGTCGCCCTCAAGGGTGCCGGCCAGTCCACCGCCGACCTCGAGAACCAGCGCGACGCGGCGATCGACCAGGCCGGGCAACTGGGCGGGATCCGCTTCCTCGGGCAGCCGGACGGGAACGTGACAGCCTACACCGCGAGCGGACTTTCCCTGCCGCTCGACGGCAGCACCATGTTCGCGACACAGCCGGCGACGCTCTCTGCAGGCTCCGTCTACCCGACCACCATCCCCGCGATCACGCTCGGCGGCATCGACGTGACGGCGACCCTGACCTCGGCAACCGGTGCCGGAGCGATCGGCGCCAACCTCACGCTGCGCGATCAGACGCTGCCGACCCAGCAGGCCGAACTCGACGAATTTGCGGAAACGCTCTCGACCCGGTTCAGCGCGCAGGGGATGACCCTGTTCACCGACCCGGCGGGCCATGTTCCGGCACCCTATGGTACGCCGACCCAGGCCAACTATATCGGCTACGCGGGAACGATCACGGTCAATCCCGCGGTCGCGGCAAACCCCTCGCTGGTGCGCGACGGCACCAATGCGGTGGCCGGCTCGCTGATCGGTGCCAGCGCCTTCACGCCCAACCCGCCGGGCGGCCCGGCTGGCTTCACCACGCTGATCACGCGCGTGCTGTCCTATGCGCTGGGCTCGGACGCACAGGCCGGCGTTGGCCAGCCCGCGGCGGCCACCACGGGGCTGGGCCCGGCCGGCAACCTCGCCGCGCCTTACGGACCGCAGCCGGATCTCGCGGGCCAGGCGAGCGCGCTGGTCGGCGCTCAAGCCGCGGACGCAGCCGACGCGCAGGCCGCGCTGACCAGCGCGCAATCTCTGCAGACCGCGTTGCAGACCCGGCTTGCCGCGGGCAGCGGTGTCTCGATCGACACGGAGATGTCCACCATGATCGCGTTGCAGAACGCCTATGGCGCCAACGCCAAAGTGATCAGCGCCGTGCAGGCAATGTGGAACACGCTGGAGCAGGCGGTGCCATGAGCGCGACCATCACGGGCGGCGGATCGCCGGTGCTCGCGCAGCTGTTGGCGAATGCGGGCGCCACGCGCACCCAGCTCAATACGCTAACGCAACAGGTCGCCTCAGGCTACGTGTCGCCCGAGGTCGCAGGGCTCGGCGGCGGCACCTCGACCGTGCTGTCCCTCACGCCGGCGTTGCATGCGAACTCGACCTACCAGGCGAATATCGCGGCTGCGGCCGGGCCGATGGGCGTCGCGCAGACGGCGCTGTCGGAGATCAGTTCCATTGCCAGTAAGTTCTATGCCCAGACCAACAACCTCAACGGCCTCGATTCCGGCACCGTGGACAGCATCGCCGCCAGTGCCCGCGATGCGCTGGCCCAGGTCGCCAACCTTCTCGACAGCAAGGACGGCAACACCTACGTGTTCGCCGGACAGGACACGGCGAACGCGCCGGTGCCGAATCCAGACAGCATCGGAAGTTCGGGTTTCGCGACCGCGATCGCGGCCGCGGTCGCCGGCTTGGGCAGCAACGGTGCCACGGCGACGATCGCCTCGACGCTGGCCGTCGCCACGTCCAACAGCGCCGCCACCAGCCCATTCTCGGCTGCGCTGAACGCCGCGGCTTCCTCGGGGACGGATCTGCGAACACTCGCGGAGACCGGCAGCGGGATCTACGTACCCACGGGGATCGTTGCCAATGCCAACGCGGATATCGCCTCCACGGGCTCCTCGACCACGGGCTCCTATACGCGCGATGTGCTGCGTGCGCTCGCCACGCTCGGCTCGCTGTCGCGCACACAGCTCTCGGATGCCGGGTTTTCGACGTTGGTCAGCGACGTCCGCACCAGCCTCGGCGACGCCATCACGGCGCTGAACCAGGATGCCGGCGTCATGGGTGACCGGCAGACCGCGATGCAGGCCACCTCAACCCAGCTCGCCGGGGCGGCGACGGCGCTGCAGACCCAACTCTCGGCGGCCGAGGACGTCGACGCGGCGGCCGCCATGACCAAGCTCTCGACGGTGCAGACCCAGCTACAGGCGAGCTATCAGATGATCGCGGCGGAGCAGGGGCTGTCGCTGGTGAAATACCTGCCGTTGGGTGGCTAGCCAGGCCAACGGGGCTTCCCAAGAACGTGTGGGAACGCTATACGGCCGCCCCTGTCGGTTCGGCGGGCGCATAGCTCAGTTGGTAGAGCAGCTGACTCTTAATCAGCGGGTCCAAGGTTCGAGTCCTTGTGCGCCCACCACCGTCCCCTGACAACAATGCGACCTCTACGTCGGCAAGCGATGAACGTGGAAGGCGATCGGCGGGCCTGGCATTGCCTGTCGCCGGGAGCGCCGGGCTAACGTCCGGCTACGGCTCGCTTCTCTGCCATGCCACGCGCTGGCTCCGGGCGGGCTTTGCGCCGCCCGTCACGCATCCTTGGCCAGCGCCGCCACGCGCACCGCGCGGCCGCGATATTGGGGGTCGAGCGCGTCGCGCGCCCAGTCACCGATCAGGTTTTCCGCCAGCACGAGCAACACCAGCGCCAGGCCCGGGATCACGGAGGGCCACCAACTCCCCCCGAACAGGTACTGATAGCCCTGCGCCACGCGCAGCCCCAGCGACGGCGTGGTCACCGCCACCCCGAGGCCGAGGAAGGACAGCGAAGCCTCCAGCTCCACGGCGCGCGGTATATCGACCGAGGCCTGCACCAGCAGCGCGTTCAGCGCATTCGGCAGCAGGTGGCGGAACAGCACGCGAAACTCGGAGGCGCCCAGCAGTCGGGCCGCCATCACATAGTCGCGTTCGCGCTCCGCCAGCACGCTCGCGCGCATCAGCCGGGCGTACTGGGCCCAACCGACCACGCCGATGACCAGGATCAGCTTCAGGAGCCCGCGGCCGGTCATCGCCATGACGGCCAAGGCAATCAGGACGGCCGGGACGGAAAGCTGCAAATCGACCAGCGGCATGACGATACGGTCGAACCAGCCGCCGCTGCGATATCCTGCGATCAGGCCGGCCGTTGCTCCCAGCACGATGCTGATCGCCACGGAGATGAACCCGACCAGCAACGAAACCCGCAGCCCGTAGCAGATGTTGGATGCCACGTCGCGTCCGAGCCCGTCGGTGCCGAGCGGGTACTTCCAGCTGCCGCCGCTCTCCCAAACGGGTGCGGTGAGCCTGGCGAGCAGCGATTGGTGCTCCGGGTCGTGCGGCGCAATCCAGCTCGCGAAGACCGCGCAGATCACCAGGAGCATAAAAATGCCGAGCGAAAGCCAGGGCAGGGAGCGCAGCTCAACGCGCATGACCGACCCGCGGATCGATCACGCCGTAAAGCACATCGGTGACCAGGTTGATGAACACGAACATTCCGGCGGCAACCAGCACGTAAGAGAGGATGATCGGGTAGTCGAGACGGAACAGCGCCTCCAGAGCCATCCGGTTCATGCCTGGCAGGGCAAAGATGGTCTCGGTGATCACGGTGCCGGCGAACAATTGGCCGAATTGCAGTCCAAACACGGTGACGAGCGGCAACGCGGCAGGACGCAGCGCGTGCTTCAGCACCACCATCGCCTCGCTGAGCCCCTTGGCGCGCGCGGTGCGCACATATTGTTGCGAGAGTGAGTCGAGCAGGGAGCTGCGGACGAGGCGGGTGAAGAAGGCGATGCGGAAAAAGGCCAGCGTGATCGCCGGCATGATGAAGTGCACGATGTTGCCACCGCCGGAGGCCGGCAGCACGTTGGTCAGAACGCTGAAGACGAAGATGAGGACGATCCCGACGAAGAACGTCGGCACCGAGGCGCCCAGCACCGATAGCCCGCGCAGCGCGCGGTCCGCGAGGCTGTCGGGATGCAGCGCGGCAAACACGCCGAAGGGCATGCCGATCGCCACCGCGGTGCCGATCGCGAGCCCGACCAGCTCGAGCGTCACCGGCACCCGCGAAAGCAGCAACGGCATGGCCGGCGTGTTGCTGTAGTAGGAGACGCCAAGGTTACCGTGCAGCACGCCGCCCATGAACACCCCATACTGCACCAGCAGCGGCTTGTTCAGGCCCAGAGCCGCGGCCAGGGCGGCGCGCTGCGCGGCATCCATCTGCTCCGGTGCCAGCACGGCGATCGGGTTGCCGGTGGCATGGATGAGCACGAAGACGAGCGTGAGCACCGCCCACAGCGTGACGATCGCACGCAGCAGGCGAGCGAACAGGAAACCGGTCATGCCGTCGCGTCACCTCGGTTGCTAGATGCGGTCCGAGGGCATGCGCGCCGCGTGGCCGTGGCGCGCGCCGCCATGAGGGAGGCGCGTTTTCCGCGCAAGCGCTGCATGCCCTTCGTTCGCTGCTCAGGCCCGCTTCATCTGCGCGACGAACACGAGCCCATCCGGCCGCTCCTGCCACGCCACGCCCTTGGCCACGCCGGCGACCTCGTCCTGGAAATAGAGCGGGCTGTAGGCGCGGGCCTTCAGCGCCATCGCGTAGGCTTCGCGCTCGAGTTCGATCCGCTTCGGCGTATCGAAGGTTTCTGCGGCCTTCGCCATGATCTTGTCCGCCGTTGCGTCGCAGTAATGGGCGCGGTTGACATGGCCGAAGCCTGCCTTCTGGTCACGGCAGTGGAACAATGCGTTCCAAGTGGAGATCGGGTCGGTGCCGCTCCAGCCGGCCATGTACATGGTGAACTCCCCCCTGTTGATCTGTGGGAAGAACACCGCTTTGGGGATGGCGTTGACCTTTACCTTGATGCCGACCTCGCCGAGCATGCCGCCGATCGCCTGGGCGACCAGCGAATCCTCCAGATAGCGGTCGTTGGTCGAATCAAGGCGAACGGAAAATCCCTTGCCGTATCCTGCCGCCGCGAGAAGCTTGCGGGCGTTGGCGGGATCGTAGGCGAGCGGCTTCAGCGCCGGGTTGTGTGCCTCGAGGCCGGCAGGGGTGAACTGGGCCGCTACGGTCGCGGCGCTGTCGAAGATCTTCTCGCGCAGCAGCGGCACATTGATAGCCTGCGCCACGGCATGGCGCACGCGTGAATCCATGAACGGATTCTTGCTGCCCGGCGCCATTCCCGCGGAGTTCGTTCCCCGCCAGACGTCGAACGCGAGATACATGGTCCGCAGGCCGGACGTGACGCTGAGCGAGGCCCGCCCGCTGTTCCGTACGCGTCCGAAATCGGACGGGTCGATCTTCTCCGCGTACTGCACCTGTCCCGACAGCAGCGCCGCCAGGCGCGTCGCGCCTTCGGGGATGCTCTCGACCCGCACGTGGCGGAAATCGGGCTTCGTCCCCCAGTAGCCATCCCACGCCTGCAGGATCAGGTGATCCTGCGCCAGCCAGGAGATGAACTTGTAAGGTCCGGTGCCGATCGGATGCTGGGCGAAGGCGGTACGGCCCTCCTTGGCGATCCGCGCCTCCGGCATCACCGGAATCTGCGAGAGGTAAATCGGGAACAGCGGGTTGGGTTTGGTGAAGGACACCGTGATCGTGGTCGGGTTCACCACCTTGTAGCCGGTCACCGTGCTCGCGTACTCGCGAAACTGCGACTTGGGATTTTCCTTCGTATCCATGATCGAACGACCGACATCGTCCGCCGTCATCTCGGATCCGTCATGGAACCGAACGCCTGGGCGCAGGGTCAGCTGCCACTGCGTCGGCGAGATGTCCTTCCAGGCGAGCGCGATGAGCGGCTCTGGCTTGCCGTCGCGGCTCAGGCTGGTAATCGTGTCGAAGATCTGCCGCTGCCAGGAGATCGTCGTGGTCTCGCTGCGCATAATCGGATCAAGCGTGGTGGCGCCACCCTTGAAGGCGGCGACGAAAGGCCGCGCCGCGCTGTCGCCGGGGGCCGCCAATGCCGGGACGCTGGTCTCCAGGACCAACGCCGTGCCAGCCAGCCCGCGCAAAACCTCTCTCCGTCCTGCCTTCATCATGCCCCTCACGCTTTTTTGAGTTCAGGTGGGCTCATCGGGCACCACCGAAGATGCACAAGCAATGTATCGCCGTCAGGATGGAAGCACGTCGTCGCGGATGCAAGCACTCCAGTGCCCTGGGCTGACTTCGCGCAGCTGCGGCCTCGCCTCGGCGCATGCCGGCAAGACGAAGGGACAGCGGGTGCGGAAAGGACAGCCGGACGGCGGATCGACCGGGCTTGGGATTTCGCCTGGCAGCGGGATGTGTGCGCGGCGCAACAGCGGATCGGGCACCGGAACGGCGGAGAGCAGCGCCGCGGTATACGGATGGCGCGGCGCACGGCACAGCGCGCGGCTCGGTGCCATCTCCATGATGCGCCCGAGATACATCACCACGATGCGATCGGCGAGATGCTCGACCACGGCGACGTCATGCGCGATCACCAGCATGCTGAGTCCGAGGCGCTTGCGAATGTCGAGCAGCAGGTTGACCACCTGCGCCTGGATCGAGACATCCAGCGCGGAGACCGGCTCGTCGGCGATGAGCAATTCCGGGCCCGTCGCGAGCGCCCGCGCGATGCCGATGCGCTGGCGCTGGCCACCCGAGAACTCGTGCGGGTAGCGCCTCATCGCTTCGCCCGGCAGCCCGACCATCGCCAACAGCTCCTCCACCCGCCGCCGGCGAGCGTCCTCGGTGTCGGCCAGTTGGTGGATGATCAGCGGCTCGCCGATCGCATCGCCGACCCGCAGGCGGGGATTGAGGGAGGACGTGGGGTCCTGAAAAACGAGTTGGATGCGTTTCCGAAATGGGCGCAGCGCGCGCGACGAGAGATGGGTGATGTCGTTGCCGTCAAAGAGAATGCGCCCGCCGGTGGGCTCGACCGCGCGCACGATGCTGCGGCCGAGTGTTGTCTTGCCCGATCCGGACTCACCCACCAGGCCGACGATTTCGCCGCGCTGGACGGTGAGGTCCACGCCATCGACGGCGTGCACGTGTCGTTGTGGCGCACGCAGGCGCCAGCCTCGGTGGCGCACGGGGAACCATGTCGTCAGCCCCTCGACGGCGAGCAGCGCTGGCTCGCTCACGTCGCACCGCCGACGATCTCGTCGATGCGCAGGCAGCGCGCTGCCTGCCCATTGCCCAGGTCACGCAGCGGCGGCGGAGTCGTATCGCACAGGCCTTTCACCGCGTAGCGGCACCGCGGATGGAAGGCGCAGCCGCGAGGGTGCGCCAGCGGGCTCGGCGGCTCGCCCGGGATGGCGCTGAGCACCAGGGGCGAGTCATCGGTGACCAGGCGTGGCACGGAGGCCAGCAGTCCCGACGTGTAGGGCATCCGCGGGGAGGAAAAGATCTGCTTCGTGGGGCCTTCTTCCACCAGGCGGCCGGCATACATCACCGCCACCCGGTCGGCGATCTGCGCCACCACGCCGAGGTTGTGGGTGATGAACAGCACCGCCATCCCGGTCTCCTCCTTCATCTGCCGGATCAGCGACAGAATCTCGGCCTGGATCGTGACGTCGAGGGCGGTGGTGGGTTCGTCGGCGATCAGCAGGCGTGGACGGCAGGCCATCGCCATGGCGATCATCACGCGTTGCGCCATGCCGCCGGAGATCTGGTGCGGGTAGCTTCGGGCCCGCATCTCCGGCTCGGAGATACCGAGGGAACCCAGCATGCGCACGGCCATGCGCATGGCGTCGGCGTGGCTCTTACGCTGGTGCAGCCGCAGGGACTCGGCGATCTGCTCGCCGATGGTGAAGACCGGGCTCAGCGCGGCGAGAGGTTCTTGGAACACCATCGCGATCTCGTTGCCCCGGATGTCGCGCAGGCGCGCGGAGCTCGCCCTCAGCAGGTCCTCGGTGCTGCCGTTGCGGCGGCGGAACACGATCTGCCCGGACGTCACGCGACCCGGCGGATTGGGCACCAGTCCCATGATCGCCAGCGCGGAGACCGACTTGCCGGAGCCCGACTCGCCGACAATGGCCAGCGTCTCCCCTTCCTCAATGGCGAAGGAGAGGCTCGCGACGGCGTCGGCTGTTCCAGCCGCCGTCGCGAAACGGACCGAGAGATCGTTAATGGAGAGCAGCACGTGGGACGGTTCTGATATGGCTGGTCGCGAGACGGTCGTGCGCAAGTGCGCGGCGGCCGGCGGTTTTGTCAATCGCAGATGCGGTTCCCTGCTTGCCCCCGTTGCGGAGGGGTGTTGGGGCCGGGCGGCCGTCGTTCGCTCGCGTCAGTTCCTGGCTTATGCAACCTCGCAAATTTCCAGGATCGTGAGCATGTACACGCGGATCATGTCGAGAAAGTCCGGAATATCGACCCGCTCGTCCGGCATGGTGTTGTAACGGCCGCCGGGGCCGCAGACGATGCCCTCCATGCCCGCGTGCTGCAGGTGCGCCGCATCGGTGCCGTAGTAGGCGGGGGGGCGGATCGCGCCGGTCGGCTGTTCCGTGCCGCGGACCGATTGGTAGGCACGATTGATCGCCTGGACGATCGGGCTGTCGCGCCGGACCTCGAAGGTCGGCATCATCGGCCGGCCCTTGAGGTGCTCGGGCGTGAGGGCGGTCTTGAGGCCGGGAAAGCGATCTTCCAGGGCCCTGAGCTCGACCCGGATATCGTCGAGAACCTGCGCCTCGTTCTGGCCTGGCGCATAGCGGCACGATCCCTTGAGGCGCGCATAATCGGCCACTTGCGGCGGCCGCCATTCCTCAAGCTCGCGTCCCAGGGCGGCGTGGACCACGCCGACGTGGCAGCGGTTGATCGAGCGGTGCTCCTCGCTCGGCGCGCCGGAGAAGGTCAGGGCATTGAGACGTGGGATGAGGTCGCAGGCAGCCATGATGGCATCGACCGCTTCCTCGCGCTTGGAAAGATGGCGTGTGTTGCCGATGAGCTCGATGATGAAGGTAAAGGCTGCGGCATGCATCGAGAGCGCCTGCAGGTCTGTCGGCTCGGCGTTGACGAAGTAGTCGGCGCGCAGACCTTGCCGCAACAGCGCCAGCGTGCCGACGCCACCCTGCAGCTCGCCGACGACGAAGGTCAGGATCACGTCGCCCTTGAGCTTCACCCCGGCCTCGAGCAGCGTCTTCACGGCGCAGAAATAGGCCGCGTCGCCCGCTTTCATGTTGGAGACGCCGATGCCGTAGATGAACCGGTCGTCGATCGTTCCGGCATACGGATCGACGGTCCAGCCCTCGGTGACCGGGTTGGTGTCGAGATGGCCGTTGAACAGAAGGCTTCTGCCGCCGCCCTGCCCCTTCCAGCGTCCGACGGCGTTGACGCGCTGACCCTCGAGCGGCACGATTTCAGCCTCGAGGTCGAGCCTGGTCATCTGCTCGGCCATGTAGGTGGCGAGTTCCCGCTCGCCCGGGGTCTGCGTGTGGCTCTTGTGGCGCACCATGGTGGCCAGAAAGTCGAGGCACGCCTTCTCGTCGACGCGAGCGATGAGTTCCTGTGGGGTCACGGTCCGGTCTCCTCTCCGACTGGTAGGGGCGAGGCTGCCATCAGCGCCCGCGTGTAGGGATGCTCCCGGCCGCTGCCGAGCGCTTTGACGTCGAGCCGATCGACCAGCCGGCCCTCGCGCATGACGATGAGTCGATGCGCGATCTGGCGGATCAGATTGAGGTCGTGGGTAATGAACAGGTAAGCGGTGCCATGCTGGCGTCGCAGCTGCAGCAGGAGCTCGATGGTACTGGCCTGCACCGAAACATCGAGCGAGGCGGTGATCTCGTCGCAGATCACGAGGCGCGGCCTCGCGGCGAAGGCACGGGCGATCGCGACGCGCTGCTTCTCGCCCCCCGAGAGCTGGTGGGGCCAGCGCGACGCATAGTCCGCGGGTAGGTTGACGTTGCGCAGCAAGGTCGGGATCTGCGCGAGTGAACCACCATAGAGGCGCAGGGGCCTGGCCAGGATGTCGCGCACGCGATGGCGCGGGTTGAGCGAGGAATCCGGATGCTGGAAGACGATCTGTACCGCGCGGCGGTAATCGTGCCGCATCCGCGTGACCGGAACGCCATCGAGACGAAGGCTGCCCGTGGCGCGCACGAGCCCGGTCAGTGCGCGCGCGACGGTCGATTTGCCGGAGCCGGATTCGCCGACAAGGCCCAGGATTTCACCCTCGCCGATGGCAAAGCTCACCCCGTCGATACCGCCGCCGGCAGGGGAGGCGCGGAACAGGCGCCGGCGCGCATAGCTGACACCTATGGCCTCGGCACGAAGCAGCTCCGCCGAGCCCGGGTTGTCGTCCACCAGGCGACGATGCGGCCTTGGTACCGCATCGACCAGGCGGCGCGTGTAGTCGTGGGTGGGATGGGCGAAGAGGTGGGTCGCTCGGCCGGTCTCCACGATCCGCCCGCCGCGCATCACCGCGACATTCTCGGCGACGCGTGCCACCAGGCCGAGATCGTGCGAGATATAGAGGCCGGCGACCCCCGTTTCGGCGCGAAGCTTGTGAAACAGCTCGAGGATGCGCGCGCCGGTGATCACGTCCAGCGCGGTCGTCGGCTCGTCGAAAAGGACGATCTCGGGGTGGGGCGCAAAGGCGGTCGCGATAACGACCCGCTGTTTCTCGCCTCCCGAGACCTCGTGCGGATAGCGGCGCATCAGTGCCTCGGCGTGGCGCAGCTCGACGCGCTCGAGCCACGCCACGGCCTCCTTCCACGCTTCGCGTCCGGACAGTCCGCGATGGCGCTCCAGAACCTCGGTGATCTGGCGGCCGAGCGTCAGCGTCGGGTTGAGCGACGTGCTGGGGTTCTGGAAGACCATGCCGATGCGCCTGCCGAGGGTGGCGCGCATCGCGGCGGGACCAAGCGCGGTGAGTTCTGCGCCGCCCAGCCGGATGCTGCCGGCCGTGAGACGTGCATTGCCGGCAAGGTGGCCCATCACGGCCATGGCGAGGGACGTCTTTCCGGAGCCCGATTCGCCAACCAGGCCGAGGACCTCGCCGGCTTCGACCGATAGTGAAACGTCCTCGAGGGCGCGGAAGGAACCGCGCCCCGTTGCGTAATCGAGCGTGAGGTTCCTGACCTCGAGCAGCGCCGTCATCGCTCGTCGCGCGGGTTGAGCGCATCGCGCAGCCCGTCTCCGAGCAGGTTGAACCCGATCGCGCTGATGGCGATCGCGGCGCCAGGAACCAGCACCAGCCAAGGCGCATCATGCAGATAGGTGCGCCCGTCGCTGACCAGCAGCCCCCACTCCGAGGAGGGCGGCTGCGCACCGAGGCCGAGGAAGCTCAACGTCGCCAGCAGCATCACCGCGAAGGAGACGCGGATCGTGGTCTCGACGATCACCGGCGCGATGACGTTCGGCAGCATTTCGGCGAACACGATCCGAACGCCGCTTTCACCCCGGGCGATGGCCGCGGCCACGTACTCTTCCTGACGGGCCGCGAGCGCGACGCTGCGGGTGATGCGGGCCATGCCGGGCGCGAAGGCGATGGCGATCGCGAGGAGGGCGCTTTGCTCGCCCCCGCCCAGCGTGCTGGCAATCAGCAAGGCGAGCAGCAGCCCGGGAATCGCCATGACCGCGTCGATGGTGCGCATGATGGCTTCGTCCCAGGAGCCGCCGGCATAGGCCGAGAGTGTGCCGAGGACGGCGCCGACGAGGGTGCCCGCAAGCGTCGCCAGCAGCGCCGCCGGCACCGTGTCGCGCGCACCATAGAGGAGGCGGGAAAGCTCATCGCGTCCGAACTGGTCTGCGCCCAGCCAGTGCCGGACACCCGGGGCGGCGAAGCGGCCGAGGAAGTCCATGCGGTCCGGGCTGTAGGGCGCGAGCGCAGGTCCGAGCAGGCAGATCAGGGTCACGATCATGAGGATCGAGACGCCAAAGGCGCCTTGTCTGGTACGAAACAGGCGTCGCAGCAGGTCAGTCATAGCGCAGCCGCGGGTCCAGCAGCGCATAGGCGATGTCCGCGAGAAGATTGGCGACCGCATAGGTTCCGGCCATGATCAGCGCCCCGGCCTGTATGGACGGCAGATCGCGGTTCTGGATCGCGATCAGCAATTCGCGACCGATGCCCGGTATCGCGAAGATCTCCTCGACGACGATGATGCCGCCGAGCAGGTAGCCCACATCGAGCGCCACCACGGTCACAACCGGCAGCAGCGCATTGCGCAACACGTGGCGCACGAGCACCGTCCGGCGCAGGAGGCCCTTCAGCTGGGCCGCCCGGACATAGTCGCTGGCAAGCACATCAATCGTTTCGGAGCGCATCATGCGCGCGACATGCGCGATCAGGACGAGCGAAATGGTGAGCACCGGCGCGATGAGATGGCGAACGCCGTCGGCGAAATGTTGCGAAAGCGGCACATAGCCGGTGGCCGGCAACCAGCCCAGCCGGTCGGCGAGCACGACAAGGACGAACGTGGCCGTGACGAACTCGGGCACCGAAATGCCAAGATAGGAGACGAGGCTGGCGAAGACGTCGAGCGCGCTGCCGCGCCGCAGCGCCGCCAGGACGCCAAGCGGCACTGCGATAACCAGCATCAGCAGGATGGAGCAGGCCGCCAGCAGCAGCGAGCGTGAGAGCGCGGCGAACATCGTCGGCCCCACCGGCAGGCCCGTGCGCATCGATGTACCGAAATTCCCGTGCAGCAGAGACCAGAGCCAGTGCCAGAACTGCAACCACGTCGGATCGGTGAGACCGAGCTTCTGGCGCAGCGCGAGGAGCGCGGCAGGCGTCGCGTTCTGCCCCAGCAGCGTCACGGCGGCATCGGCAGGGAGCACCTGCGTGATGGCGAACACCAGCACCGCGACCACGAGCATGGTGTACGCCATCAGCAGCAAGCGGCGCGACAGCCAGGTGAGCGACATCCCTCAGCTCAGGCCGCGGCTTCGATGGTGGCCGTCTCAGGCACGATGGGGCGCGCCCTTGCCGAGCCACAGCTTGTCCAGCAGGAAGACGGCGCCGCGCGGATTGAGGGCGTAGTTCTCCACATAGTTGCGTTTGGCCGCCAGGAGGTCAAAGAAGACCGGAATGACGGAGGGTACCTGCTCGTTCATCAGTTGCTGGGCCTGCGCATAGAACGCTGCCCGCTTGGCCTCGTCGGTGGTGAGGCGTGCCTGTTCCACCAGCGTGTCGAACTGCTTGTTGTCCCATCGCGTCTCCGGCCAAGCGGCATTGGAGGTGTAGAGGAGGGAGAAGATCGCATCGGCCGTCGCCTGCATGTTGTAGAAGCCGACATAGAAATGCCCTTTCTTCCAGACCGTCGCGAGGTATGTCGCGTGCGGCATGGTCTGCACCTCGATGCGGAACCCCGCTTCCTTGGCCATCTCCCGGATCGCGACGGCCAGCTGCGCCCGTGTCGACGGGTTCACCGAGGCGACGAGGGTCAGATCAATGCCGTTGGGGTAGCCCGCTTCCGCCAGCAGCCTGCGTGCCTCGGCGATGTTGCGCTTCTTCAGCGGCATATTGTGGTAGAAATGATAAGCGGGGCTGATGGGGGTGTCGTCGCCAGGCGTGCCGTAACCCTCCGCCACGAACCCGACCATCGCCTTGCGATCGACGGTGAGGGCCAGGGCCTGCCGTATGCGCATGTCGGAGAACGGCTTGGCGTAGCAGGCCATGTTCACGTTCAGGAACTGGCCGGATGGAACACGCAGCGGCACCACCCCCTTTGCGGATTTGAGCCGCCCGAATTGCGAAGGCTGGGTCTCGGCCATGAGGTCGGTATCACCCGCAATCAGGGCCGAAGCCTCCGCCGTGGGGTCGGGATAAACCACGACCTCGACCCGATCGACGTGCGGACGCGTGGGGTCCCAGTAATGCGGGTTGCGCTCGACGATGACCTCGCGCTCGGGCGAGAACGAGACGAGCTTGAACGGGCCGGTGCCGTTGGCGCTGTGCGACAGCACGCTCATGTCGCCCTTGGCGATCGCCTCCGGAATGATCTTGGCGTTGGTGTAGGCGAGCGCCACGGGAAGGTCCGCGTAGGGCCCCTTGAGGTGGAAGACGACGGTCGTCGCGTCCGTGGCCACGACATCGTGCACCGGTCCGATGTTGGTGCGCGCGGCAGACCCGCTCTTCGGATCCATCATGCGTTGGAAGCTCGCCTCGACATCCTTGCTGGTGCACGGCGTGCCGTCCTGGAAGGCGAGGTTGGGCCGCAGCTTGAACGTCCAGGTCGTGAGGTCGGGGCTCGTCGTCCAGCTTTCAGCCAGGTCCGGTTCGGCCGTCATGTCGAGCCGCAGGCGTGTCAGACCGGAATAGAGAAGTTCGCTCAGCAGATATTCGGGGTTCACCCGCGTGAGCAGAGGGTTCAGCACGCTGGCGGCCTGGCCTACGGAGATCCGCAGCACCCCGCCCCGGCGTGGCGCCAAGGTCGCGGCTTCCGCCGAGGAGAAAAGGGGCGAGAGGGGGAGGGTGGCGCCGAGCGCGGCGGCGCCGGCGAGGACGGTGCGGCGTGGGGTCATGACGGGTCTCCTGAAGGAATGGGGCAATCGGCGAGGTAGGCGAGCAGGCTGCGCGCGAGCGCGGCGATGTCCTGGACCGTCGTGAATTCGTCAGGGCCGTGGCCGCGGCTTTCCGGCCGGACGAGGCCCCCGAGCATGATTTCGGAAAGGCCCGCGCGCTGGACGAAACCCATGTCCGAACTGGTCGAGGAGCCGTAGCGCGCGAAGCTGGGCTCAGGCCAGCCGGAACCCCATGCGAGGGCCTGCCGCCAGCGCGGCCAGCACGCGTCGCCATCGGGGTTCGTGACAGGATCGAGGCGGCCGACAAGCTGGGTTGTGATCGACAGCGCCCTGCTGCCTTCGCGGCTCGCGTGCACCGCCCCCTCGATCTCGGCGAGTGCGGCCGGCATGCTTTCTTCCGGCATCACGCGCCGGTTGACCAGGATGCGGCAGCTTCCCGGCAGCGCCGAGCCCTTGGCCCCGCCATGGATCGCGGCAATCGTGAGCCGCGCCGTCAGGGGCCCGGCCCGGTGCGGCGGCGGCGGCATGGCTGAGGCGCGCGCCTCGACGTCGCGCTTGAGGTTCATCAACCGGGCAAGCACCGGCAGGGCTTCCTCAACCGCGTTCACGCCGAGCGGCCCGGGATCGCCGGAATGGGCTGCCCGCCCCTCGACCGTGATGGCGACGTCCAGGCTGCCGAAACAGCCAGCCCAGATGCGCGGCGCGGCCCCGCCGTTGAGGCAGATGAGTTCCTCGCAGCCAAGCAGGTTCTGTTCGGCAAGATACCGAATGCCCGGATAGAGCCCCCCCTCCTCGTCCGTGCAGGCGAGAAGCACCGGGTCGCGCGCCAGCGCCAGGCCGGCGACGGAGGCTGCGTCGATGGCGGCGAGCAGGGCCACGATCGCCCCCTTCATGTCGGCGGTCCCGCGGCCGTACAGCCGGTCCCCCTCGCGCGTCAGCGTCAAGGCAGGGCGCGTCCAGCCCTCGCCGGCGGGCACGGTGTCGGTGTGCACGTAAACGCCGCAGGCCGGATGACGCCGTTGTGCGGGCCGGGCGATGAGGTTGACCCGCGGACCTTCGCTTTCGGGGGTCGTCCACAGCGCCGGCGGCACCTCCACGCGCTGGCAGGCGAAGCCGCGGGGAGCAAGGAGGGTCTCGAGCAGGTCGGCAAACGCCGTGTAGCCACCCCCCGGCGGGAAACTCGTGTCCACCTCGAGGAGCAGGCGCAGCGCATCGAGCCAGATCGTCTCCCGTTCCGCGATGATGGACGCGGCGTGGGCGAGCCGGGAAGGCGCGGCCGCGGCGGAAAGAGCGGGGATTGGAGCCTCCGCATTTCTGTGTAGAAATAGAGTATGCCAGCCAAGGCGACAGGATTGTCAAGCACGCCCGTCGGTGACGAAGGCTTCGTGCCACTGCACGAGCGCCTCAAGCGCACGCTGTCCGAGCGCATTCTCCTCGGCGCATGGTCGCCCGGAACAGCGATCCCCGGGGAAGTGGAACTCAGCGCTCAGTTTGGCGTCGCGGTCGGGACCGTGCGCAAGGCGCTCGGCGCTCTGGTCGCGGAGGGCCTCCTCACCCGTCGTCCGCGGGTGGGGACGGTGGTGACGGGGCGCAGCCCGGCTCACGCCCTGCGCTTTTTCTTTCGCTATTTCCGTCTCCGCGGAGCGGACGGGGCGCTGCTTCATTCGCAGGCCGTAACACTGTTGCTGCGAGAGGAAGGCGCGTCGGCGCAGGACGCATATCGTCTCGGAATAGCAACAAATGAGCCTGTCATCCGCATTCATCGTCTCCGCCGGGTCGATGGCAAGGCGGTCATGCTGGACCAATACCGCATCCCGGCGGGCCTCGTTCCCGGCTTCCCGCGTGAGGCGACGGCGCTGCCGAGCCTACTCTATCTCTACCTGTTGGAGCGGTGGGGCATACGGGTCACGGCTGCCCGCGAGGAATTGCGGGCAGAGCTGGCCAGCGCCGACGACCGCGCCGCGCTCGGGCTGCCCACACCCGCGGCGCTGCTCGTGATCGAGGAGACCTCCTTCGACCAGACCGGCCGCCCCTGCCTGCTCGCGACCCACCGGGCCAGAACCGAGGATCACCGTTACGTGAACGAGGTTCGCTGAACCCGGAGGGTGGCCCGAGCCGCATGGTTGCGGGGCAACGCAGGGCAGGCTTTTGGCCCCATTCTCACGGCCGGTTCTCGAAGTTGGCGCGGCGGCCTGGCCGCGCGGCGGACACGCGGTCGCCTCGCGCCTCAGAGAGCGGCTTCGCCGAGGCGGGTGATCAGCTGGGCGAGCGCCTGGGCACGTGGCACCAGCGTTTCGATGTCGAGATATTCGTCCGGTGTGTGAGCCTTGCCGCCGACGCCTCCGAGACCGCATAGCGTGGGTGTGCCCTGCGCCGCTGCGAAGCCGGAGTCGGCACAGCCGCCGGTGAATTCGCCATCGATCGCCATGCCAAGCTCGGCCGCGCCGTCGAGGTAGAGGCGCATCAGGCGTTGTGACTCCGGGGTCTGCTCCAGAGGCAGGAATTCGCCTGCGATTTCGAAGCGAGCGGAGGTGCCGGGCTCGTCCTCAGCGTTCATGATCGCGCCGATGGCATCGAGAGCCGCCTGGCGGTCCGCGAGACGGACATAGCGCAGGTCGATCTCGCCGGTCGCATGCGCGGCGACGGTGTTCACCGACTGGCCGCCGCTCACCAGGCCGACATTGACCGTCGTGCCGCGAGCGAGATCGGTCAGCGCGTGCAGTTTCAGGATCTTGTGGGCGAGCGCGCCGATCGCCGAGCGGCCATCGGCGAAGTTGGCACCCGAATGGGCGGGGCGGCCGAACACCTCGAAGCGCATGAAGACCCCGCCCTTGCGCCCCGAGACGATATTACCGCTCGCGCGGCCGGGTTCGCTGTTGAGCGCGACGCGAGCCGAGCGTGCTTCGCGCTCGATCACGGGGCGGCACGCGGGGGAGGCGATTTCCTCGTCGCTGGTGATCAGCGCGACGAGCGGCGAGGGGTGGCCGCCCATCGCGTGAAAGGCCGCGAGGACAAAGGCGTTGACGACGAGGCCGGCCTTCATGTCGGCAACGCCGGGACCATAGGCCATCCCCTTATCGATACGAAACGGTCGCCGCGCCGCCTCGCCGGGTGGGAAGACCGTGTCGCGATGGCCCATCAGCAGGATCGGACGGGAATCGTTCGCATCGGGCTGGGGCACACAGGCGCGCAGCACGTCGCCAAACGCGTGCTGGGGCTCGACCTCGATCGCGATGCCCTGGGTCGCAAAGAAGCGGCGCAGCACATCGCCCGCACGATCGACCGCCGCCTTGTCGCGCGAGGAGGAATCGGTGTTCACGAGCTCCTCGAGCAGGCGCAGCATGTCCGCCTGGCGCGACTGGAGCCAGGCGACGGCCTTCGATGTTGAACCTTGATCCGTCGGCAGGGTCGGCATGGTCGTTTGTCCCGGATGGCGTGCAGGCAGGTGTCGACGCGTGTGGCTGGCTAGATGTTCATATCGGCGAAGCGGCGACCGGCCTCGGCCATCTCGCGCAGCAGCGGTGCCGGCTCCCAGCCGGCCCCACTCGCCGCCGCCATGGCCTCGACCTCGGCGAGCACGGCCTTGATGCCCTTGACGTCCGCCTCGTGCATCGGCCCGCCGCGCCACGCCGGGTAGCCATAGCCATTGACCAGCACGAGATCGATGTCGGAGGGCCGCTGCGCGATGCCCTCGGCGAGAATTTTCGCCGCCTCGTTCACCATCGCCGCATGCACGCGCGCCACAATCTCCTCCGCCCCGACCTCGCGCCGCGTGATCTGCTTCTCGCGCGAGGCGCGCAGCACCAGCTGCGTGATCGTCGGGTCGACGTGCCGGCCCTCGGCGTCATGGCGATAATAGCCGGCGCCCGTCTTCTGCCCGAACCGGCCCATCTCGCAGATCCAGTCGGCGATGGCCACGTAGCGCACGCGAGGATCGCGCGTTGCCGCCGCACGCTTGCGCCCGGCCCAGCCGATATCGAGCCCCGCGAGGTCGGCGACGGCATAGGGCCCCATCGCGAACCCATAGGCCTCGAGCGCCGCGTCCACCTGTTCGGGCATGGCGCCGTCCTCGAGCAGGTAATCGCATTGTGTGCGCCAGCGGGTCAGGATGCGGTTGCCGATGAACCCGTCGCAGATCCCGCTGACGACCGGCAGCTTGTGCAGCCGCTTGGCGAGCGTGATCGCTGTGGCCAGCACCTCGGCTGCGGTGCGCGGCGTCCGCACGACCTCGATCAGGCGCATCACGTGTGCCGGGCTGAAGAAATGCATGCCCAGAACCCGTTCCGGCGCATCGACGACATCCGCGAGCAGATCGACGTCGAGCCGCGAGGTGTTCGAGGCCAGAATCGTGTCGCGCCGTGTCACCGCCGAGAGGCGGCGGAACAGGGTTTCCTTCGCTGCGAGTTCCTCGACGATCGCCTCGATCACCAGGTCGGCGTCGGCCAGCATCAGCAGGTCGGCGCAAAAGGTGATCCGCCCCAGGCGCTCCGCGCGGGCCGCGGGGGTAAGGCGTCCGCCCTTGACCTGGCGATCCAGGACCGCGAGCACGCGGGCCTCGGCGGCACCGGCCGCGGCTTCGTCGGCCTCCACGAGCACCACGGGCAAACCGGCGCCGGCGAGGGCGATGGCGATGCCGGAGCCCATCGTGCCGCCACCCACCACGCCCGTGCGCGCGATCGGCCATGGCGAGGGAACCCGCTTGCCCTCCGGCGGGATCCGCGCGGCGAGGCGCTCGGCGTGGAACAGGTGTCGAAGCGCCCGGCTCTGCGGCGCGCGGCGCAGGCGCTGGCTCTCGGCTCGCTCCCTCGCGCAGGCCTCCGCGAAGGGCAGGTCGAGTGCCCAGCGGATGGCCTCCGCCGCCGCGACCGGCGCCTCTGCGCCCCGCGCGCGCTTGCGCACCGCGGCAACGGCGGCGTCGAAGGCGGCGCGGTCCCCTGCGGGAACCGGATGGTCGCTGGTGCGCGGCCAGCTGCCCGCGGCGACCAGAGCCCGCGCGCGCACCATGGCGGCGACGCGGATATCGGTCGCGATCTCGTCCACCAGCCCCAGTCGGAGGGCCTCGTCGGCGGCCACCTGCCGCCCGGTGGTGACGAGGTCGAGCGCCGCCATCGCTCCGGCGAGCCGCGGCACGCGCTGGGTGCCGCCGGCGCCGGGTATCAGGCCGATCCGCACTTCCGGCAGGCCCACGCGCGCGTCGGGCGCCATGACGCGCCCGTGGCAGGCCAGTGCCAGTTCGAAGCCACCCCCCAGAGCCGTGCCGTGCAAAGCCGCGACGACCGGCTTCGGCGCGTTCTCGATCTGATCGAAGACGCTGCCGGCGGTCGTCTCGGGCGGCGGCGGCGCGTCGAACTCGCGGATATCGGCGCCAGCGACGAAGGTTCGCCCGGCGCATGCGAGCACCACGGCGGCGACGCCCGCATCCTCGAGTGCTGAGGTGAGCGCCAGGCGCAGGGCCTGACGCATGGCGGAAGAGAGGACGTTGACCGGCGGATTGTCGAACACCAGCAACGCGATGTCGCCATGGCGTTCGGTATAGACGGTGCCGGTGCCCGCATTGCCGGTTTCCGTGCTCATGGGCCACGCCTCCTTTGCTTCGCCGCCAGTCTGCGCGGCCCCGCCCCCAGGGGGAAGGGGGCGGCTCGCCGCCGGCCGTTGGGGCGGGCGGTCAGAAACCGAACATATGGTCGAGCGAGAAACGCCCGTCCTCGGTCATCAGGCCGTGATACCCGAACAATCGGCAGGTCGTGTCGCGGACCAGCACGTAGCCGCGCGGACCGGCGGTGGCGATCTGCGCCGGGCTGAAGACATCCTCGGCGACGACCAGCGCCGAGCCGCTGCACCGTATCGCGAGCGGCGCTTGCGCGACCACGGCCCCGTTTCCGGCCACGAGCTGAAGACTCGTCTCCGAACTCCCGTGCCATGGTGCCGAGGCCGGGTAGATGAGCAGCGCGAAGCTCTTCGCCCGCGCGTCGCCCAGCTGCATGCCGAGCTTGAGGAACAGCCGGGTCGACAACCCGGGCGGCGGGCCCGAGTAGCTCTGCGGTTCGTCGCGCCACGTCATCAACGTGTTGAAGATATGGGCGCCGAAGCTGCTTTCGGCGGCATGCCCGCCCTCGCGGGCCTCGGCGCGCACGAGCGCGTGCAGCCAGCCATCCGCGGCACCGCCGATGCCCCGCGCGTAGAGCAGCTCGGCGTGCCCGCCCTCAGCCAGGGCGCCCGCCGGGAGGATCGCATCGAGGTCGAGCGCGACGTCGTGGTTGCGCGGCAGCACGCCGATAACGTGCGAGGCCGCGAGGGTGCCGTCGGCAGCGAAGACATCGAGCCGCAGCGGCTGCGCCTGCTGCGTCGTCGCCATCGGCGTGGGCTGGATCAGGGTGCGGAAGCGGGTGCGCGGCAGCACCGGCAGGGGCAGCAGGAAGCCGCGTCCGAGCGCCTCGGGCAGGTCGAGGATCGCGGGGTCGGGGCGCAGGTCGGCGCGCTCGACGTTGGGATGGGCGATGCGCGTGCGCCCGGCCCGCACCACCTCGTAGCGTGGCCGCACCGTGTGCCGGCCGGCCCGCATCTCGATCTGCGCCGGCCAGGCGAGCCCCGGCAGCAGCGTTTCCATGTCCACCGCGACCGAGCCAAAGCCCGCCACGTCGTGCGGGTAGGGCACCGGTCTCTCCGTACCCATGCGGTCGAAGCTGATGGCGCCGGCCGGGATCGGCGTCGCGTGGCTGTTCTGCAGCCACAGCACCACGCGCTCGCCGGGGGCTGGAGCGGGGATGCCGGCATAGCGGTCGGCCGGCCAGGCATTGGCGTCGTGGGTGCAGGAAAGGCTTGCCCCGGGGCCGGCGCCATAGGTGTCGAGGGCGTATTTCACCACGTCGTGGCCGGCCGCGCCGACGACGTGAAGGAAGAGCTGGCCGGTGAACGGCCCGAGGCCGAAGCGCGCACGCACCTCGGCGCTGTCGATGGCGAAGCCGGCGGACGGCACCGCCTCTTCCCAGGTCGCGAGCACGCGGCCGCCGGCATCGAACAGGCGCAGCCACAGCCGCACCGCACCCGCGCCGTAGCCGGCCCAGTAATTGGCTGAGACAAGGCGCGTCGAGAGCCCGTCGGCGTCGCGGAAGAACGCGAAGTTGGTCGCGAAGTTGAGGCGGTCGAGGTAGCGCGGCGCGCTCAGCATCGCCGCGGGAAGCTTGATCGCGTCCAGCGTTTCGATCCGCGCTTCGGGAAGCAGCCTGCGCAGCTGCGCGACCAGCCGCCCCGCATCGAAGCTTGCGATCAGGATATCCCGGGCGCCCTGCGCGGCCAGATCGGTGAGAGCCTGCGCCGCATGCCCTGCGACGGTTTGGCCGATCCGCTGGACGTCCTGGACATGCACGGAGGCGATCGGCAACGCGCGCGGTGCGAGAGCCACCAGGGCCGAGCCATATCCCTCGGGATCGACCAGCGCCACCTCGCGTCCGGCGAGCCGTTCGCCGAGCGCGGCGAGGGCCTCGGCCGCGAGCGGATGCGCCAGCGCCTTGTACAGCACGCTGCCGCCAGCTCTGGCGTCGAAGGTCGCGATATCGAGCATCGTTGGCTCCCGCCCTACCACCCGAAGCGTTGCCGCAGCGCCGCCGCCGCCGCAGGCGTATCGTCGAGCGGCTCCACCGCCCATGTCTCCAGCCGGCCGCGATAGGCGCGCACCCGGCCGGCATCCATCAACCCCCCCGTGAAGGCGCGGATCCGTCGCGACTTCCCTGGCAGCCCGATCGTCAGCACGGGCACCGACGTCGCCACCGCCTCGGAGACCATGGACACGCTGTCCTCCGTCACCAGGATCGCATCGGCGCAGGCCAGCATGCCGACATAGGGATTTTCTCCCGCCATGTCCCAGATAAAGGCCCCCTCGGGAGCCAGGACGCGCTGGAACACCGCGCGGACGTCGGGCGCGGTGCGGCGCGAGGGCGTCAGGGCGAGCCCCACCTTGTCCGACCGCATCATCGACCGCAGATCCGCCGCGATCGTCTCGGCGACCGCCGCGTTGAGCTGGAACCGCCCGTTGGAGCCGCCCACCAGCACGCTCACCAGTGGCCGCGGCAGATGGGCGAGGCGTGGCGTCCAGGTGGCGCGTGCCGCCGCCAGGCGGGGGGTCATGCCGTGCAGCGCGGTGCGCGCGACGAAGACATTGCTACCGGAGAGCCGGTCGTGCGGCGCCGTGATGATGAAGTCGAATTTCCGCAGATCCATGCGCGGATGCTGGATGATCACGCCAGGCACCTTGCCGTGCAGCGCGGCGAGGACCGCGGCCGCGTTACCGCCGCAGCCAATCAGGAAATCGGGGTAGGGGGGCGAGAGCCCGGCCACGCGCTCCGGAGCGGGCCAGAGCCGCGGCGACAGGGCCGACCACGGAAAGCGCGGGGTGAACAGCCGTTCCTCCGCCGAAATCCCCGCGACTTCGGCGAGCCCGCGCGCTTGGCTGCGCAGGCCGCCGAGATCCTCGCACACCAACCAGCACGAACCAGGATTCATGCTCCGGCAGATGCCGGTGGGGCAGGGGCGCGTCAAGGCATGCACGGCCGGACGCGGTAGCCGAACCCGCGCTCGCCAGCCGCCGGGCCCTACCGGTCCGTCCCGGATCGTCCCGGCTCGCTCCGGCGGGGCACGGCCCGGCATTGTGTCCCCCTGGCGTTGCATCCGGCCGGCGGGGCTGCTTTGCTTCATACTTGAAAAGTTCGCGGAGGTACGATCACGGCTCCGATGAGTGCGATGCCGGCCAGCGCGGAACCTTTGCCGCGTGGAGCTGCCGATGCTTTATGATTTCTACCAGGCCCAGTCCGTCTGGCTCGCCCCCTCGCGACAGTTCGCCCGCTCGGCGGCGCGGCTGCTCGAAGGCTTCGGCCAGGCGCCGGCAGCGGTGGGGGTGAGGCGGGCCGCCGCCTGGTGCGAGGCCTACGGCCACGCCGCGACGACGCATGAGCGCCCCGAATTCGGGATTGACGCCGTCGTCGTGGACGGAAGCCCGCAGCTTGTCGTCGAGGAGGTGGCGGCAGCGACGCCGTTCGCCCGCCTGCTGCATTTTCGCAAGCCCGGGCTCACGGGCCGCCCGCAACCGCGGGTCCTGATCGTGGCGCCGATGTCCGGCCATTTCGCGACGCTGCTGCGCGGCACCGTGCGCACCATGTTGGCCGAGCACGACGTCTGGATCACGGACTGGATCAATGCCCGCGACATCGCGCTCTCCGCCGGGCGTTTCGAGCTCGAGGACTTCACCGATCATGTCATCCATTTCCTCGGCCTGATCGGGCCGGGCGTGCATGCGCTGGCCGTCTGCCAGCCTGCTCCGGCGGTGCTCGCCGCCGCCGCGCTGATGGCCGAGGACGGGCATCCGGCGACGCCGCGCAGCCTGACGCTGATGGCCGGCCCGATCGACACGCGCGTCAACCCGACGCGCGTCAACGAACTCGCGCAGGGCCACCCGATCGGCTGGTTCGAGCGCAAGATGATCACGTCCGTGCCATGGCCGCATGCGGGCGTCGGCCGTCGCGTCTACCCCGGCTTCCTGCAGCTGGGGGCCTTCATGTCGATGAACCTCGACCGTCACGTGGCGGCGCAGTTGTCGCAGTTCCGCGCGCTGGTGCGCGGCGATCGCGACGGTGCCGCGGCGCACCGGCGCTTTTACGGCGAATACCTCGCCGTCATGGACCTGCCGGGCGAATTTTATCTCGGTACGGTGCGTTCCGTGTTCCAGGAGCACGACCTGCCGCTGGGCACGATGACGCACCGCGGACGCCGGGTCGATCTGTCCGCCATCCGCCGCACCTGGCTGCTGACCGTCGAGGGCGAGCTGGACGACATCTGTTCCATCGGCCAGACCGAGGCCGCGCAGGAGCTCTGCCGGCGTCTGCCGGGCGCCCGCAAGCGCCACCACGTCCAGAGCGGCGTGGGGCATTACGGCGTGTTCAACGGTCGCCGCTGGTCGCGCGAGATCTATCCACTGGTGCGCGAGGTGATCGAGCGGGCCGGCCCGGCGCGCTGAGCGCCGCTCGGCACGCCTGCGCAACGCGGGCTTGCGGTCTGGCGCATTTGTGGGCCAGACAGGTGCGTGCCCGGTTTCGCACATCAGCTCTGGCGCCTTTTGCCTCGGGGGCCGCGCCGGCGGGCCGCCCTGGCCGTTGCCACAACGCTGGCGCCGCGGCCGGCGCCGCAGCCTCTGCGCCCGGCAACCGGCATCATCATCGCCGCGTCGATGCGCCAGGCGACTGGCCTCGCCCAGGCGGCGCGCGTTCTGAGGGCTTCGATCTCGCGGCTCGACCTGCCGGTCTGGTCGGTCGATCTGGACAACCCCGTCCTGCCGCCTGCGCTGCCGCCCGCCGCTCCGCTGCTGATCCATGCCAACCCGCCCATGCTGCCGCTGGCCTTGCGGGCCCTGCCGCCGGGTGTGCTCGGTCAACGCCTGGTGATCGGCTACTGGACGTGGGAGCTGACCAAGCCATCGCCGTTATGGCGGCGCGGGGCCGGGTTCGTGCACCAGGCCTGGACCCTGTCGGAGTTCTCCGCCGGGGGCATCGCGCCGCTCGGTGTACCCGTCCGCGCCGTGCCCTTGCCGCTGGCCATGGCGCCACCCCAGCCGTCGGCCTTGCGCCGCGCCGATTTCGGCCTGCCCGAGGACGCGGTGGTGACGCTGGTTTCCCTCAACCTGGCCTCCTCGCAGGCCCGCAAGAACCCCGAGGCGGCCATCGCCGCGCATCGCGAAGCGTTCGGCGAACGCGCTGACCGCATCCTGGTCCTGAAAATCACCTTCCCGGAGCAGTTTCGCCGCGACATGGCCGCGCTGGTGGCCCTGGCCGATGCGCCCAATATCCGGATTCTCACCGAAACGCTGTCGGCCCCGGATACGCATGCCCTGACCCGTGCCTGCGACATCGTGATGTCGTTGCACCGCAGCGAGGGGTTCGGCTTGGTCCCGGCGGAGGCGATGCTCCTTGGCAGGCCCGTGATCGCCACCGGCTGGTCCGGCAATCTCGAGTTCATGGATCCGGACAGCGCGGCGCTGGTCGGCTACAGGCTGGTGCCGGCGGCCGACCCGAGCGGCATGTACGAGGCGCCGGGCGCGGTCTGGGCCGAGGCGGATATCCGCGAGGCGGCGGCCCATCTGCGTCGCCTTGCCGACGATCCGGCCGCCCGTGTCGAGCTGGCCGCGCGCGGCCAGGCGCACGCGGTTGCCGCGCTCGGCCCGGCCAAGCTCTGCGCGGCATTGGCGGAGATCGGGCTGGCTCCCGCGATCGGGCGGGCGGGTCCGAACGCGGTCCAACCTCGCATGGCCGGGCGGGCCTGACCGGCCGCGCAGGCGATCAGGCCGATCGCGCGCGACGCAGCAGGAGGCGCCCCTCATGCGCCTGCCAGACGATGAGGCCCGGCAGGCCCACCAGCAGCTCGCGCACCCGCTTGATCATCGACACCGCGATCGCGGCATCGGCGGGAATGCCGACGAGCTGCCCGACGACCACGAACCCGGCCTCCTGAACGCCCAGCGCGCCGGGAACGGCGAACCCGGCAGCGCGCGCCACCATACCGAGGGTTTCGAGAATGAAAGCGGAACGCAGCGACGCATCGGCGCCCATCGCCAGCAGGGCCACCCACGTCTCGGCGGTCCCGAGCAGCCAGGCGAACAGGTGCCAGAGCCCGGCACCCAGCAGCGGGCCGGGGTTGGCGTGCAGTTCCAGCAGTGCATCATGCAGGCCCGGCAGGCCGAAGCGCTCGGCCAGGCGGAACAGGCCCATTCGCTGCGCGACGAAGAATCCGCCGAGGCCCAGCAGCACCGCCGCGAAGCCTCCGATCAGGGCCATCGGCTGTCCGGCGCCAAGCAGCGCCAGGGCAACGAGGACCGGCGGCGTCATGGCGGCAGCCTCGATCATCACATCGAGTGTCGTCGCGGCCGTGGCGTGCGTGAGCGTCATGCCGGTCTGCGCCAGCATTCGCACCGTGGCGATCCCGCCCCCGATCTGGGCGACCGGCAGCATGGAGTTGATCGCTTCGCGCAGCCATCGCAGCAGCGCCATGCGTGGCTGCCCCGGCGCCGCCTTCCCCAGCAGCAGGCGCCAGGCGCGGCCGGACATGGCCAGCTGCACCGCGTGCACTGCGACGGCGACGGGAATGGCCCAGGCGGCATGCCAGACGGCGGCGCTGATCGGGCGCACCCCGACCCAGGCGACAAGCGCGGTCACGGCGGCGGCGGCTGCCGCCACCATGAGAAGACGCCACTTCATGGCGGCCGTTTGCGCAGCCCCGCAGCGCCGCGTCAACCGCCGGGCGCTTCGGCCCTCCGCAACCGCGGCACCGGTTGACCCGGGCGCGCGGCTCGGCAACACAACGCCATGGCCGTTCTGACCCTGCACAACACGCTGACGCGGCGCCGCGAGGTTTTCGTGCCGCTCGATCCCCAGCATGTCCGGGTCTATGTCTGCGGCCCCACGGTCTACGATCTCGCGCATATCGGCAATGCGCGCCCGGCGGTCGTGTTCGATGTGCTGACCCGGCTTCTGCGCAGGCTCTATCCGCGCGTCACCTATGTGCGGAACATCACCGACGTCGACGACAAGATCAACGCGCGCGCCGCTTCCAGCGGCGAGCCCATCGCCTCGATCACGGCTCGTACCACCGCCGACTATCATGCCGACATCGCGGCCCTCGGCGTCCTGCCGCCGGACGTCGAACCGCGCGCGACCCGCCACATCGCGGACATCATCGCCATCACCGAACGCCTGATTGCGTCCGGTCACGCCTACGCCGCGCAGGGGCATGTGCTTTTTTCGGTGCCCAGTTACCCGGGGTACGGAAAATTCTCCGGCCGGGCGCCGGACGAGCTGCTGGCCGGCGCGCGCGTGGATGTCGCACCCTACAAGCGCGATCCCGGCGACTTCGTGCTGTGGAAACCCTCGCCGCCGGATCTGCCGGGCTGGGACTCGCCTTGGGGCCGCGGTCGCCCCGGGTGGCACATCGAATGCTCGGCGATGAGCTGGAAGCATCTCGGCGAGAACTTCGACATCCACGGCGGCGGCACCGATCTCATCTTTCCGCACCACGAGAACGAGATGGCGCAGTCGCTCTGCGCCTTCCCCGGCAGCGTGTTCGCCCGTTTCTGGGTGCACAACGAGATGCTGAACGTGGGCGGCGCGAAGATGTCGAAATCGCTCGGCAACTTCTTCACCATTCGCGACGTGCTGGCGAAGGCACCGGCCGAAGCGATCCGCATGGCGCTGATGCGCGCCCATTATCGCTCGATCCTGGATTATTCCGATGCGGCGGTCGCGGCCTGCCGCGCCGATCTCGACCGCTTCTATCGTGCACTCGAACGCACACCCGCGCCGGCCGCGGACGTGCCGGCCGCGGTGATGGACGCACTCTGCGACGACCTCAACACGCCGGCCGCGTTCGCCGCGATGCACGCTCTGGCTGACCGCGCCATGGGCGGCGACGCCGAGGCCTCCGGCGGGCTGCTCGCGGCGGGACGCTTGCTCGGCCTGCTCGGCAGTGCGCCCGCCGGCTGGTTTCGCGGCATGGAGGACGCGGGCTGGATCGAGGCCGCGATCGCCGAGCGTCTGGCCGCGCGCAAGGCGCGCGACTTCGGCCGCGCCGATGCGATACGCGCCGAGCTCGCGGCAAAGGGCGTGCTGCTGGAAGATGGCCCAGGTGGCACGACGTGGCGCCGGGCGTGACCGGCGGCAGCGATGGGTCGGAGCCTCGCATGACCGGGCGTGATGGCGGTGCGGCACTGGAGCCGATCCCGGGTAGCCCGGTGGTCGTTCTGGTCCGCCCGCAGCTTGCCGACAACATCGGCGCGGCCGCGCGCGCCATGGCCAATGGCGGATTGTTCCATCTTCGGCTCGTGGCCCCGCGCGACAGCTGGCCGCAGGACCGGGCCTGGCGGACCGCCTCGGGCGCGGACCGGATCCTCGATGCCGCGACGGTCTATGCCGATGTCGCGACGGCGACGGCCGACCTTCATCGCGTCTTTGCGACCTGCCCGCGGCCCCGCCATATCGTCAAGCCGGTCCTCACCGCGCGTGGGGCCGCGGCCGAGCTGCGCGCGGTGGCGGCGCGGGGCCTGCGCGCCGGCGTCTTGTTCGGCCCCGAGCGCGCCGGGCTCGACAATGACGACATGGCGGCCGCGGATACGCTGGTCCGCTACCCGCTGAACCCCGATTTCATGTCGCTCAATCTCGCGCAGGCGGTGCTCGTCGTTGCCTATGAATGGTGGCTGGCCGACGACGAGACGCCCCCACGCGCCCTGATGACGAACGAGACGCGGGTCGCGCGCAAGGCGGAGCTCGACAATTTTCTCGAACATCTGGTCCGTGAGCTCGACGCCTCGGGCTTCCTGCGCAACCAGGCCAAGCGGCCGGGCATGGTGCGCAACATCCGCCATTTCTTCGAGCGTGGCGAGGTGACGGAGCAGGAACTGCGCACGCTGCACGGCGTGGTGACCGAGCTCGCACACGGCCGGGGAAAATAGCACGGCCACGGTGCGGATCACGCTCGCAGACGGCGCGGCGGGTGGTGACGCGCGTGCGCTGGCAGGGCAAGCTGCGCCGATGCAAGGGAGAAGGACGATGGGTTCACGACAGGGTGCGATGGCGCGCAGTCTCGAAGTGTTCGACTCGGGGGCGTTTCGCTCGCGCCTGGCCGAACTGGTGGCCATCCCGTCGACCTCGCAGGATCCCGGGCATGAGGCCGATGTACGCCGGTACCTCGAGGCGGGCATACGCCCGTGGCTCGAGCGCATGGGCTTTGCCGTCGCGGTGCACGACAATCCCGAGAAGGGGTTCGGCCCGATCCTCACCGCCGAGCGCCTCGAGCCGGGCGCGAAGCAGACGGTGCTCACCTATGGTCATGGTGACACCGTGCGTGGGCTTGCCGATCAGTGGGACCAGGGGCTCGATCCCTGGGTCCTGACCGAGCGCGACGGGCGCTGGTATGGCCGTGGTTCCGCCGACAACAAGGGACAGCATGTGCTGAACCTGACTGCACTCGAGCACGTGCTCGCCGAGCGAGGCGGCCGGCTCGGCTTCAATCTGAAGCTGGTGCTGGAGACGAGCGAGGAGACCGGATCAAAAGGCCTGCGTGCCTTCGTTGCGGAACATGCCGGGCACCTGGCCGCCGATGTGCTGATTGCCTCCGACGGGCCGCGCGTCCGGCCCGATACGCCGACCGTGACGTCCGGCACGCGCGGCACTTTTCATTTCGACCTGGTGCTGAAGGTCCGGCCAGGCGGCGTGCATTCCGGCAACTGGGGCGGCATGACGACGGATCCGGCGATCGTGCTCGCGCATGCGCTGTCGTCGATCGCGGACCGGCACGGTCGTATTCTGATCAAAGACTGGCTGCCGCGTAGCGGCATGCCCAACTCGGTGCGCGCCGCGCTGGCGGGGCTCGAGTTGCAGAGCGAGGAGTCGGCCACCATCGATCCTGAGTGGGGCGAACCAGGGCTGAGCGCGGCGGAGAAAGTCTTCGGCTGGACCAGCTTCATCGTCCTCGCGATGGTGTCCGGTCGCCCCGAGAACCCGGTCAATGCCGTGGCTCCGGATGCGCGGGCGCATTGCCAGATCCGCTACACGGTCGATGCCGATCCGGCCCGGTTCGAGCCGGCTCTGCGCGCGCATCTCGACGCCGCGGGCTTTCCCGAGATCCGCATCGAGCGTGCCGGCATCCGCATGCCGGCGAGCAGGACTGATCCGGACCACCCCTGGGTGCGCTGGACAGCGGCCAGCATCGAACGCAGCCTCGGACGGCACGTTCAGGTGATTCCTAACTCCGGCGGCGGACTGCCGGGCGACGTGTTCGTCGACTTTCTTCATGTGCCGCTCGTCTGGGTCCCGCATAGCTACAATGGCTGCAAGCAACACGGACCGAACGAGCACGTGCTTCCGGCGCTTCTGCGCGAGGGGCTGGCTGCCTACACGGGCATCTGGTGGGATCTGGGCGAGGAAGGCACGCCCGGGGCCGGCGCGTGAGCGGCGACCGGGACCCTGAAGTCGAGAGCGCGCCAACGCCGCTCTGGGAGGTGCTGGGCCTGGCGCTACCGCTGACCGGCCTCGTGCTGCTGCTGCAGTACCTGGCCAATGCCTATTCGGGGACGTTCGCCGACGACGACGCATCGCATTACATCAATGGTCTTCTGATCCACGACTACCTGTTGCATGGATTGGGCCGCTCGCCGATTTCTTATCTCATCTGGTTTCACAGTCACTACCCTCTCGTCGGTATCGGTCACTGGGCCCCCGGCTACTACCTCGTGGAGGCCCTCTGGATGTTGCTGGTCTCCACCAGCCTGCACGGCACGCTGGTCCTGTCGGCCCTGGTGACCACAACCCTCGCGCTCGTTGTGTATATTCTGCTGCGCAGGCGCGTGGGTTGGCTCATCGCAATGCTGGGCGCGGTCGGCCTTGTTGTCTCTCCGATCATTCAGAACGGCAGCATGGAACTCATGCTGGACATTCCGGTGGCCTTGACCAGTCTGCTCGCAGCGCTTGCTTATGCGCGCTACCTGCGCGCGGGAACGGCGGGCAGTGCGCTGCTGTTCGGAGTGGTCGCGAGTGCCGCGATCATGATCAAGGGTAACGGGGCCGCTCTCGCCCTTGTGCCGCCGATCGCCGTTCTCGTCACCGGGCGGTGGAATTTATTGCGCCAGCGCAATTTCTGGCTGCCCGTCCCCGTTGTCCTGGTTCTCGCCGGAGCCTGGTACGCGATCACCTATAGCCAGATTGCCGCAGGCTTTCGTTACGCCTGGGGTCTTCACTACATGCTGGTGGCGCTCAGGGCCAACAGCGCAATTCTCTACCATGGGGTCGGTCCTGTGGTACTGGTGTTCGCTGCTATGGGCGTCTTCGACACGTTACGATACCGCCGCGGCGATCCGACATGGGCCGTGCTCGTGGCGTTATTGTTCGGCGTGTGGCTCTTTCAGATGATCGCACCGGCCGCGATCCAGGATCGCTACCTCGCGCCGTTGTTGGCGCCGGTTTTCTGCTTCGCGGGAATCGGGTTGTACCGTGTGGCTCGACGAGTCGCCCGACGCGGCCTGTTGCCGGCGGTCGTTCGGCCGGCATTGGTCGCGGTCACGGCCCTCTCACTGGTGCCGGCGGCGCTTTCTGCAAACAGGCTTCCCGACAATGGATATTTTGCGGCGGCGCGCCTGGTGCGAAAGCTTGTCCCGGCCCAAAATCCGGTCGTCCTGGTTGTGACCCCGCCACCGGGGGAAGGCGCCATGATCTCGGCACTGGCCTCCATCGATCCCGCCCGCCCCAGCCTTTTCGTCGTTCGCGGATCGCGCCTTCTGGGCGGTGGCGGCTACAATAACAGTCAATACCTGCCGCGATTTTCGCATGTGCAGCAGGTCATCCACGCCATTGATCATTACGGCATCCCGCTGCTCGTCTTTCGCGACGACCGTCGGGTGGGCGCGTGGGAACATATCCGACAGGTAAGGGAAGCAGCATTTCGCGAAGGATCACGCTGGCAGATCATTGCGCGCACCGGACCGGCCGCCCACCCGGTCATCATCATGCGTCTGCGAGAGAATGATCAGCGGGTAGCCGACCCGCGGGCGCTGGTACGCCTCAGCGGCCCCAAGGCGCTGCTATCGCGAAAGCAGGGCAGGCGATGAGAGCCCCTAATCCCGGTCATGGAGCGATGAGATGAAAGTCGGAATGATTGCTCCGCCTTGGATCAGCATACCCCCTGCGACCTATGGAGGCACAGAATCCATCATCGCCTTCATCGTTGAGGAACTGGTGGCCCAGGGCCATGACGTCACCCTGTTCGCGCCCGGCGACGCGCGGACCTCGGCGAAGCTCGTCTCGTTCTTCCCGCATTCGCTGATCGCCGATGGCGTGCCGTGGCAGGCGGCGCTCAAGGCTTATTTCCATCTGGCAAAGTCGATCGAGCGGGCCGGTGAATTCGATATCGTGCACCTGCATCTCTCGTCCACCGCGGACATGTTCCAGTTCCCGCTTCTGTCTCAGATCGCGGTTCCGCACGTCACCACGGTGCATTCCAATTTCCCCTATGATCGCGTCCACGACTGGATCGGTGACGCAGATCAATATTTCATGGAATGGATCCGCCCCGCGCCGCTGGTGACGGTGAGCGAGCGGGCCAGGAAGAATCTACCGCCTGGGCTCAACGTCGCGGGCGTCGTGCATCTCGGGGTGCCGATGGCGGACTATCGCTTCGCAGAGACAGGGTCGCGCGACTATGTGACGTGGCTTGGTCGTTTCGCTCCCGACAAGGGGGCTCATACTGCGATTGACGCAGCGAAGCGCGCGGGCGTGAAAATCCTCGTCGCCGGCATCGTTGAGCAGGGAATGCAGGCTTCGATCGACTATTTCAAGCGCGAGGTCGAGCCACGGCTCGACGGCGAACAGGCGCGCTACATCGGTCCGGTTAATCTGGAACAGAAACTCAACCTGCTCGGCGGCGCGCGCGCCCTCCTCAACCCGATCACCTGGGAAGAGCCCGGAGCGACCGTGGTGGTGGAAGCGATGGCGGTCGGCTGTCCCGTCATCGCCTTTGGTCGCGGCGTCGTCCCCGAACTGATCCTGGATGGACGGACCGGGTTCGTCGTCGACGACATCGACGAGATGGTGGCGTGCATCGGGAAAATCCACGAAATCGATCGTCGTTCGACCCACGAGCATGTCGCGGAGAATCTTTCTGCATTCGCCATGGCAAGGAAATACGTCGCCATCTACGAACGACTTCGTGATGCCGCCTAGGGCGATGCCGGGGCGCGCAGGCGCAACCATGACGCAGGATCAGCCGGTCAAGCCGTCGGACCACGCCCTGGGGCCCCTTCCCGAGCATGTCGATGTTCTGGTTGTCGGTGCGGGCATTTCCGGCATCGGTGCCGCCTATCATCTGACCACGCAGCGCCCCGGGAGCAGCTTTGTGGTGCTCGAGGCCCAGGAAAGCTTTGGCGGGACCTGGCATACCCATCGCTATCCGGGAGTTCGTTCCGATAGCGATCTTCATACCTTCGGCTATCGCTTCAAGCCATGGACCGGCAAACCGATCGGAACGGGTCCGGAAATCATCGACTATCTCGGCGAGGTGATCGAAGAGAACGGCCTTGGAAGGCATATCCGCTATGGCCACCGGATCATCGCCGCCCATTGGTCGAGTGTGACGAACCTTTGGACGGTGGAGGCGCAGCGGGGCGCGGACGCAGAGCGATGCCGGTTTACCTGCAGCTTTCTCTGGATGTGCCAGGGCTATTATCGCCACGCCGGCCCCTATACGCCGGACTGGCCGGGCAAGGAGGATTTCCGCGGCCCGATCGTCCACCCTCAGATCTGGCCCGCTGCTCTCGATGTTGGGGGCAAGCGCGTGACCGTGATCGGGTCCGGTGCGACGGCGGCCACGCTGGTCCCGGCGCTTGCGGCGCGCGGCGCGCATGTGACGCTGCTGCAGCGATCTCCCAGCTATTACTTTACCGGCCGCAACGCGAACGAACTCGCGGACACGTTGCGCGAGCTCAAGGTGGACGAGACCTGGATCCATGAGATCGTTCGCCGCAAGCTGCTTCATGATCAGGCCCTGTTCAACCAGCGCTGCCTCGACGAGCCGGACAAGGTGCGCGAGGAACTGATCGCCGCCACCCGTGCCTTTCTGCCTGCCGGCTATGACGTCGCGAGGCATTTCACGCCACGTTACCGGCCATGGCGTCAGCGTCTTTGCGTCATTCCCGACGGTGATCTGCTCCGGGCGGTGGCACGTGGCCAGGTGACGATGGTCACGGATGAGATCGAGCGCTTCACGCCAAACGGCATCCGCGTGAAGGCGGGCGAGGAGATCCACGCCGACATTGTCGTGACGGCGACGGGATTCCACCTTTCGGTGCTGGGTGATATCGAGTTTGCCATCGATGGCGAGCCGCTCGTGTTGGCCGACACGGTGACCTATCGCGGCATGATGTTTACCGGCGTGCCGAACATGGCGTGGGTATTCGGCTATTTTCGATCGAGCTGGACGCTGCGTGCGGATCTCGTGGCGGACTTCGTCTGCCGCCTGTTGGGGCATATGGAGGCTCGTGGGGCGCGCCGGGTGCAGTTGGCGCTGCGCCCCGAGGACGCGGGCATGTCCCTGCTGGACTGGATCGACCCCGAGGACTTCAATCCCGGGTATCTGCTGCGGGATCTGCATCGCCTGCCCAGGCGCGGCACGAAGCGCGAATGGCAGCATACGCAGGACTATTGGCGGGAGAAGGACGAGTTTCCTGCGATCGACCTTGACGGCGAGGAATTCATCTACGCTTGAGGCTGGGCGGCCGATCCATCGTCCCCAAGCGATGCAGCCCGTGCGTCGGCGTCAAGTGGTGGGCGCGACAGGGATTGAACCTGTGACCCCTGCCGTGTGAAGGCAGTGCTCTCCCGCTGAGCTACGCGCCCGACGCCGCCCGATTAGGTCCGCGGGGCTTGGGCTGTCAAGCGAAGCCGTTCCACGGCCGCGCGGGGGAGGGGGTCGAGGCCCGCGCCATCGGCAGCCAATATGGCGGAGCGCATGCGCGGCTCCCAGAACTGGCGGATATGCTGCTCGATCGCCGCCACCGCCTGCGCCTCCGGCGCGTGGGCGAAGAACTTGCCGATCTGATTGGCCATGTAGGTGAGACGTTCAGTGTCCATCCGGGGCGATTCCGCAGACGTCGGGGTGGGAAAAAACTTCGAGCCCGTCGGCGCGCGCGACCCCGGCGAGCATAATCCCGGCCGCCTCTGCCACGCGTACCGCCAGGGCGGTCGGCGCCGAGATGGCGACGATGGCGGGGGCACCGATCATCGCGGCCTTCTGCACCATCTCGACCGAGACGCGGCTGGTCAGCAGGATCGCTCCGCCGGACGGGCGTTCACCGGCCCGGGCGAGAGCGCCGGCGAGCTTGTCGAGCGCGTTGTGCCGGCCGACATCCTCGCGCACCGCGACCAGCCCGGCACCCGTCCGCCAGAAAGCAGCTGCATGCACGGCATGGGTTGCGTCGTTCATGGGTTGGGCGCTCGGCAGCGATGCGACGGCACGGGCCAGGTCATCGAGGCGCAGCCCCGCGCCCTGTTCCACCCGGCGCACCGGTGCGAGCGCCGCATCGAGGCTCTCCACGCCGCACAAGCCGCAACCCGTCGCTCCCGCGAGCCGGCGGCGCCGGCGCGTCAGGGCCTCGGCCGCGGCATCGGCTACCCACATCCTGAGCTCGATGCCGCGATCCTGTTCGACGATCTCGAGGCTTTCGATGTCCTCCGCACGTGTGACGATGCCTTCGGTGAGGCTGAAGCCGATGGCAAAGTCCTCGAGGTCCGCGGGGCTCGCCAACATCACCGCGTGCGTCGCACGCTGATAGGTCAGCGCAATCGCCGTCTCCTCGGCGAGCAGGCGCGCGCCGTGATCGAGCACCTCGCCCCTGATCCGCGCGCGCGCCGCCGGCACGATCGGACTGGCGTCGCTCATTCGGCTGCGATCCGTCGGCCGCGGCGGGTGAAGGCGTCGTATTCCGCCTGCCACTCCGTGGGGCCGTTGGAGGGGGACACCTGCACCGCCGTCACCTTGTATTCCGGGCAGTTTGTCGCCCAATCGGAATAATCCGTCGTGACGACATTCGCCTGCGTCTCGGGATGATGGAACGTGGTGTAGACGACGCCGGGCGCCACCCTCTCGGTGACATGGGCACGCAGGGACGTCTCGCCCGCCCGGCTGATCACCCGAACCCAGCTGCCGTCCCGAATATTCCGCTCCTGTGCATCATGCGGATGGATCTCCAGCCGGTCCTCGTCGTGCCAGACGGTGTTTGGCGTCCGCCGCGTCTGCGCGCCGACATTGTACTGGCTGAGAATGCGTCCGGTGGTGAGAAGAAGCGGGAAACGCGGCCCGACCTTCTCGTCCGTCGGCACGTACTCGGTGACGACGAAGTTGCCGCGTCCGCGAGCGAAGCCCTCGACATGCATCACCGGCGTGCCTTCCGGGGCCGTGTCATTGCATGGCCACTGCACGGAGCCGAGCGCATCGAGCTTGGCGAAAGAGACGCCGGCGAAACTCGGCGTGAGTGCCGCGATCTCGTCCATGATCTCGGAAGGATGTTCGTATTCCATCGCCATGCCCATGGAACGGGCGATGAGCTGGGTGATCTCCCAATCCGCGTAGCCCGCTTTCGGGGCCATCACCCGGCGTACCCGCCCGATGCGCCGTTCCGCATTGGTGAAGGTGCCGTCCTTCTCGAGGAAGGTCGACCCGGGCAGGAAGACATGGGCCCAGTTTGCCGTCTCGTTGAGGAACAGGTCCTGCACGACGACGCATTCCATCGCCGCGAGGCCTGCGGTGACGTGGCGTGTATCAGGGTCGGACTGCACGATGTCCTCGCCCTGGATGTAGAGCCCGCGGAATGAACCATCGAGCGCCGCATCGAGCATGTTGGGAATACGCAGTCCCGGTTCGGGATCGAGCGGGACGCCCCACGCCGCCTCGAAGGAATGTCGTGTCGCGGCATCGCCGACATGGCGATAGCCGGCGAATTCGTGCGGAAAGGAGCCCATGTCGCACGAGCCCTGCACGTTGTTTTGGCCACGCAACGGATTGACGCCGACGCCCGGGCGGCCGAGATTGCCGGTTGCCATCGCGAGATTGGCGATCGCCATGACCGCCGTGCTTCCCTGGCTGTGCTCCGTCACGCCAAGGCCGTAATAGATCGCGGCGTTGCCGCCCGTGGCATAGAGCCGCGCCGCCGCGCGCAGCTCAGCCGCCGGCACGCCGGTGGCTTGTTCCGTCGCCTCTGGCGAGCGCGAGGCGTCGCCGACGAACGCCGCCCATTCCATGAACGTCGCGAGATCGCAGCGGTCGCGCACGAAGGCCTCGTTGACAAGGTTTTCGGTGACGACAACGTGGGCCATCGCGGTGAGCACGGCGACGTTGGTGCCTGGTCGCAAAGGCAGGTGGTGCGCCGCCGCAACGTGCGGCGAACGGACCAGGTCGATGCGCCGGGGATCGATCACGATCAGCCGGGCTCCCGCGCGCAGCTTTTTCTTCAGGCGCGACGCGAAGACGGGGTGTGCATCGGTCGGGTTGGCGCCGATGATCATCACCACGTCGGCATGCTCGACGGAATCGAAATCCTGCGTTCCGGCAGAGGTGCCGAAGGTCGTCTTCAGCCCGTATCCGGTCGGCGAGTGACAGACGCGCGCACAGGTATCGACATTGTTGTTGCCGAATCCCGCGCGCACCAGCTTCTGCACCAGGTACGTTTCCTCGTTGGTGCAGCGCGACGAGGTGATGCCGCCGATGGCGCCCGTGCCGTATTGCGCCTGCAGGCGGCGGAATTCGCTGCCGACATGGGCGATCGCCTCCTCCCAGGACACCTCGCGCCAGGGATCGGTGATCTTGGCCCGCAGCATCGGCTTCAGAATGCGGTCGGGATGGTTGGCATAGCCGGTCGCGAAGCGGCCCTTGACGCAGGAATGGCCGCGATTGGCCTTGCCGTCCTTGTACGGCACCATGCGCACGACTTCCTCGCCGCGCATCTCCGCCTTGAAGGCGCAGCCGACGCCGCAATAGGCACAGGTGGTGACCACCGAATGTTCGGGCGTGCCGACCTCGATAACGGATTTCTCGTTGAGAGTCG
>JAGWQN010000115.1 GCA_028869995.1 Rhodospirillales bacterium | reverse complement strand
CCGCGGGCGCGCCGCCCAACTCCCCGAAGCCGCCGCCCGGCCCGCCTTGCGTGGCACCGGGCGGTGCCTCGGGCGGCCGCCGGCCGCCGGGCACCGGGCGAATCACCGTGCGCTCGCTGTCGTCCGGCTCGCCGAATGGGTTGTCGCTCATCCCTGCCTCGCCCTCAGCCCGTCACGCCCATCAACCGTCACGCCGATTGGCACATGGTCATCCCCTGCGCTCAGCCGCGTATCGCCCACAGCTCCATGCGCAGGCCCGGGTAATCGCCCGAGACATGGATCGCGAAGCCGCCGGAGCTCTGCATCTGTTGCCAATGGGCGGCGTTGCGGTCGAGCTCGAAATAGGTCGCCCCCGCATAGAAAGGCAGCTGGCGCGGCGCCACCGGCAGCGGGCGCACAGGGATGCCGGTGATCTGGCTCATCACGTATTCGCGGATGTGCTCGACGCCGGCGATCTTGACCTGGCTCGGGAACTGCGTGCGCAGCGTCTCGGTCGGCACGTCGGCCTGGACCGTGAGCACGAACACCGAGCCGCGCAGGATCGAGCGGTCGACGATCTGGCCCACATGCAGCCCGTGCCGGCGTTCCTGCAGCGGCACGGGGATCGCGTTCTGCTCGATCACCGCGGAGAGCGAGCGGCGAAGGTCGGCCACCACCGGTGCGAAGCTGCGCTGCAGGTCGTCGTGGCGATAGGCAGGATACTTGCCCGGCCGGCGCGTCTGCGTATCGGTGAAGGTGGCGAACTCGCCGGCCATCGAGAGCAGCGTGCGATAGAGATCCTCGGGGTGGACGTTGCCGCCCTCGGCCCAGTGAGCGAGCACCGGCTGCCAGCGGTTGATCGCCTGCAGAAGCAGGAAATCCTGCACCTCCGCCGCGCCGCGCGAGCCCGGGGCGACGAGCCGCGCGGCCATTGCCTCGCCGCGCTGGTGAAGCATCCCGGAAAGCTCCGCGATCAGCCCCGCGAGCGGCGCCGCCGCGCCGCACAGCAGCGTCGGCGGAACCCAGCGGTCGTCCAGGGTCACGCGCCTGTCGGCCGCGACCTCGACCACGCGCGCAAGGCCGATGCAGAGATAACCGGCGCGTTCCTCGGTCTCGAGCAGGTAGCGAAGCCGCAACCGCCCAATCTGGATCGGCGCCGGTGTCGGCGAGCCGGAATGCGTATCGTAAGCCTCGAACTCGCGCAGCGCGAGCCGCCCCTCGGCGCCCTCGGCCGCGACCTCCACCGCGCCGGGCTGGCGCACCGGCAGACCCAGATACACGACCGCGTTGCGCACGCCCTCGCCGAGGTCGAGCGGCTGCGGATGGTCGGTCTCGCCCGGGATCGCGAACGGCGTGCCGTCCTCGAACACGCCTGCCGCGTGCGCGAGCGCAAAGCGCCCGGTCGCCAGCAGATCGCGGTCGATCGCGACCTCCGTCATGCCCCACGGGTGCGGGCGCAGGGCGGCGGTGCGGCCACGCAGCATCGCCTCCAGCGCCCGGTCCTGTTGCTGGAAATGCTGCGCGCGCAGGAACATGCCCTCCTGCCAGACCACGCGGTTGGTCCAGGTCATCGCGCCTTCCCGGTTCTTGCCACGCGAGCCTAGCCCTTTGTCAGGGTGGCGACGAGACCGTTCGTCGTGAGCTTGAGCGCCACGTTGCCGGTCGCGGGCACCGGCGCGCTGACGCGCCAGGTCGCATGGTTGATGTCGCGGAACAAAACCGCGATGCCGATGGCATTGGTGCCGGGCTTGAGCGGGTGGGAGACGGTGACGGTCTGGCCGGGGCTGACCAAAACCTGCTCCGAGCCGAGATCGGCGGCACCGAGCGTCGCCTGCTCGCGGTTCATCAGTGCGAACACGTCGGCCTGCATGAAGCTCCCGGCGGAGGCGAGCTGGACGATCCGTACCGCGACCGAGGCGGGGTGACCGGACGGGTCGGGGTTCTGGTTGGCGCCGCCCACGATGGTGAGCGACAGCGTCGCGGGCGCAGGTGGCGGCGCCGCGCAGCCCGCGAGAACCGCGAGCGTGCCCCAGGCCAGGTGCCGGAACAGGTGGCGTCGTTGCATCAGCTTCTCTTCCTTTCGTCGGCGTCGCGCAGCGCTTCCTCGTAGGCGCGGGCGAAGGCTCGGCCGAACACGCTCTCGAAATCGTCGGCCAGGCCCTGGGTCACGGAGGCGTGCAGCTTTTCGTAGAGTTCGAAGGCGCGGGCGCGCCGGGACGCGGGCAGCACGCCGCCGCTACGCTCAGCCTCGGCGCGCAGCGGCTCGGGATCGAGGCGGGCGACCAGCGAGCGCACCGCGGCCTGCATCGCGGCGACCGAGGCGAGTTCGTGCAGGCGCATGTCGCGCAGCGCGTCCGCCACCGCCGCGGCGGGTGCCATCTCGACGTGCCGGCCGGTGCCGAGCAGCGCGGCCAGCGCGTCGTCGTCGTCGGCCGAGAATTTCAGCGGGTTGTTGCCGCGGGCGCGGATCATGGTCTGCTCGATGCGAAACTCGCCCTTGACGGCGGCGCGGGCCATCAGCGCCTGTCGCAATCCGCAGACCAACTCACGGAACGCGGCACCGAGGGCTGCCATGGTGGCGGCGGGATCGGCGACGCCAGCTGCCTCCATGCCGGCGCCGCGCATGAACGCGGCGAGGAGGTCGTCCGGACTGGCAGGAGGCGCCGCGCACAGCGGCGGCGCTGCCGGAACCGGAGAAGCCGGCGCCGCGGGCCCGCCGAGCGGGGGAAGGTCGGCGAAGGGATCGGCCGGCGCAGGGGCAGGCGGACCGGGCGGCGGGCTCGCCGGCGCAGGATTGGCCGTGGGTGGCACGATCGGTGCTGCCGGCGGTGTCGGTGGTTTCGGGTTGAGGTCGAGATCCCAGTCGTCGAGATCCGGCGGCAGCGCCGGGGGTGTCGGCGTCGGTGGGCGAAACGCCTGCTCGAAGGCGGGTAGGTGGTCGGGGTCGGTTGCCTGACGGAACGGCGGCGGAGCCGGCGTCGGCGGCCCAAACTCATGGCCGAGGGCGATCGGGTTCGCCGCGGGCCCTTTCTGGCCCGGCGGATCGGCCGCGAATGGATCGCGCGGCCCGGGCGCGACCAGCGGGTCGCCACCGAACGGATCGGCACCCCCGCGCGGCGGCGCCAGCGGATCGTCGCCGAAGGGGTCACTGCCGAACGCGCTCCCACCGAACGGGGACGCCCCGAAGGCGGGCGGGCCGGGCGGTGCCGCAGCGTGCGTGCCCGGCGAGCCCCAGGGCGCGGCCTGCGCCTCCGGCTCGACCTGCACCTCGAACTCGTAGGGGCCGAGCCGCAGCCGGTCGCCACCGCGCAGCTCGCGCACGCCGCCGCGGCCGATCGGCTCTTCCTCACGATTGAGGAATGTTCCGTTCGTGGAAATGTCGGCAACCTGCCATGAGCCGGCACGGAAGGCGATCACGCAGTGGCGCTTGGACAGCACCCGCTCCGGGTCGGCGAGAGGCCACTCGTTCTCCGAGCCGCGCCCGAGCGCGTATTCGCCGCCCGTCACGCGGCGGCGTTCCGGCGAGACGGTCTCGGGACAGCGCAGGATGGAGAGGACCAGGGCCATCGCCGGCCTCTCCTTACCCGATCAGCACGGTAAAGCAGCCGAGCACGATCGAGCCACCATGCCCGCAAGGGTCGCCGAGGCGGGCCGCGGGCATGTTGCCGATCAGCACCGTGGTCGAGCCCATGGCGATCATGTCCGGCGGGCCGACGCACACCGCCTGGTCGGTGGCGCGCGCGGCCGGCAGCATCTGGATCAGCACGGTGGGACAGCCGGGCCCTGCAATCGGGCCGCCGACATGCGGCACCGGTCCCGTCGTCATCGGGCAGACATGCATGTCCGTCAGTCGTGCTGCGGGCTGGCCCATCAGGTTTCCTCCGCTTCCAGGCGTCCCGGACCGCCGGAGGCGATGTCGCGCCCGCTTGCGAGGAAGCGCGCGAGGCGCGCGGCCTGGCGCGCGGGATCGATGCGCACGGAGGCGAGGGTGACGGCCCCCGTAATCGCGAGCCCGGCGAGGTGTGGCGCCGGTGGCACCGCTGGTTGGCCGGCGGGTGCCATGGAATCGCCGCTCCAGAAGGCGGCGACGCCGGCCCAGGCTTCCGGCGTGCCGAAGCGAGCCTGCTCCGCCGCAGCGAAGGCGGCACGGCGGTTCTCGTCGCTGGGCTTGCGCACCCATGCCTCGGCCGCGTCGAGCGCCGCGCGGTCGGCGGGCGGCAGGTCCGCGGGCATGGTCGCACGGGCGCACATGCAGGCCCACCATACGCCCTCCCGCCGCGGCAGGGCGTGGGCGACGAGTTTCACGGCGTCCGTCGCCATGCCCTCGGCCTCCAGCACCTCGAGTGCCGCGGAGGCGTCGGCGCAGTCGGCGATGCACGCCCGCGCCGCGGCGGAGAGTTCGCCGGTCTCTCGCACCGCGGCCAGCGGCGCGGCGCGCAGCTTCGCAAGCCCGCCGCCTGGCGAGGGCGAGGCGAGAGGGGCCGAGGGGGGGACGGACCTGGTGTCGGACATCACGCGCCTCTAGTTGATCATCACGATACCGCCCTTGAGCGTCAGCATGGCCTCGCCCTTCAGGGTGGTCATCGGTGCCTTCATGTCGAGCATCGCGGTGCCGGCGAGCTTGACCATGGTGCCGTTGATGGACACGCCGCTGGTGTCGATCTTGAGTGTGTTGGAACCCACGGTGAGCTCGATGGACTGCATCGCGGTGATCTTCACCGCGCCCGCCTGTGCGGCGATGGTGATGTTGCCCTGATCGACCGTGAGCTTCTCGTTGCCCTGCTGCACCTCGGTCGTGTTGTCGCCCTTGACGGTGGTGCTGCGCTTGCCCTGGACCTCGATGGTCTCGTTGTTCTTCACCGTCGCCGTTCGGTCGTTGTTCACCGTCAGCGTCTGGTCGTGCTTCACCGTGATCGTCTGATCGTGATCGATCTTGACCGTGTGGTCGTTTTCGACCTCGACCGTGTGGTCCTTCTCGGCGTGCAGCAGCACCAGTTCGGAGCCCTTGGTGTCATCGAAGGAAAGCTCGGAATAGGTAGAGCCGCTGCCTTGCTTGGAGGAACGCGTGCGAAGCCCGGTCTTGTTCTTCTCGTCGGGCAGCGTGAAGGGTGGCATCTGTTGGGCGTTATAAAGTCCGCCAAGGATAATCGGGTGGTCGATGTCGCCGTCGGCGAAGGCGACCAACACCTCGCTGTCCTGGCGCGGCAGGTGCTGCCAGCCCCAGCCGTTCCCCGCCCAGGGCTGCAACAGGCGCACCCAGATCATGCTGTCGTTCGTCGCCACGTCGGCATGGTCCCACATCATCTTAACCTTGATGCGGCCATACTTGTCGGCCGTGATCTCCTCGCCGTTCTCGCCGATCACGATGGCGCTGGTCACGCCCAGCATGCGCGGGCGCGGGGTCACGAGCGGCTGGCGCCAGGTGGTGGCGACGGGAAACGCTGAGAAGCGGTTGCGATAGGCGGTCACGGCGCCGGTGTTGGCGAGCACCTCCTCCGAGGCCTCGTGCACGACGTGGCGGATCACGTAATCCCCCGCCGCTCCATCCGGCGTGTCGTGCTTGGCCAGCAGCTTGAACTTGCCGCCCGGGACGAATTCCGGATTGCTGCCTGCGCCTGCGAAAAGCGTAGCAAAGGCCTCGTGTGCTTCCTGATGGAACAGCGTGCGGCCGGCGATCGTGTCCGGGTCCGTCGACAGCGCCGGCCAGTGAAACGTGTCGCGCTGGGGGTGGCCGCTGGTCGAGAGCTTCGTCGGCGTATTCTTGAGCAGCGACGTGTTGGGCTTCAGCGGATCGTAGTCGTTCAGCGAGACCTTGCCGACGGCGGTCGTGTCGATCCGGTGCCAGTCGTTGATGATGTCGATCGTGGTGCCGGTACCCACCCAGGCTTCGGGGTCGTCGATGCTGGCGAAGGCGCTGTTGGAGTCCGCGATGACCAGCGTGTGCGCGCTGTCGGTGAAGGTGAAAAAATAATACAGACCCTCTTCCTCCATCAACCGTGTGATGAAGGCGAGATCGGTCTCGTTGTACTGGCAGACGTAATCGCGCTGCTGCAGCGTGCGCGTGACCTTCGAATCGTCGAAATGGGTCACTCCGTTTTCATCCAGCAGGGTCTCGATCACCTGCAGCGCCGTCTTCTGGTAGAACATCCGGCAATCCGCGGTCTGCCCGGCGAAGGCCAGGCGCGGCACGAGCAGCGCGCGATAGCTGTGGGCGCCTCCCTGTCGTCCCTCGGCGCGGAACTCGCGCACGATGCCGTGAAAATACCTCGGCGAGCCGACTTTCGGCGTCAGCGTCACGCAGGCCGGCTGATAGAGCAGGTCGTCCGCCTTGATGCCGTCGTCCGGCGAGACCATGTCGACCTCGAAGGCGAAAAGCTCGCTGATTCCCTCGGTGGCGTGCAGCCGCACCGGCTGTAGCGTGATGCCGGCCACGGGCGTGGTCATGCTCAGCATCGTCCGCTCGCTACCAGCCCCGCCAGCCGCCATTATGCCCCTCCTGTGCGGCCACCATACCGGCACCGGCGTGCGGCCGCAAAGACGGTTTCACGCGACGGGGCCCGATGGCCCGCGCTATGAGACCATGCCGGTGGTGATGCGCAGGGTGCCGTCCGGGGTCCAGAGCATGAGCGCGCCATCGGCCGCGAGGTCGAGGAACTCGCCGTGTCGTGTCGTGTCTCCGCGGGTGATGCGAAGCGGCGTTCCCGGCGCCGGGCCGCGTCGCAGCCAAGCCGCGCGCAGCGGTGCGAAACCCTCACTCTCCCACACCGCGAGCCAGGTGCCGAGCGCGGCCGCAAGCTGGTGGAGCGCCGCCTCCGGTTCCGGCGGCACCGCGCCGAGACTGGCAACGCTTGCGGCCGCATACGGCAGGTCCGGCGGCACATGGCGCAGGTTGACGCCGATGCCGAGCACCAGCCATGGCGCCGCCTGCGCGGCATCCGCCTCGAGCAGAATGCCCGCGATCTTCGCCTCCCCAACGAGCACGTCGTTGGGCCATTTCAACCGCGCGCCCGCCCCCCCTGCGAGATGGTGGTCGACGAGATCGGCGGCGGCCAGTGCCGCGGCGAAGCCAAGCTCGGCCTGGCGGGCGGGTGCGACATCGTAACGTAACACAAACGACGCATGGAGATTGCCGGGCGGGCTCGTCCAGCTGCGGCCGAGCCTGCCGCGCCCCGCCGTCTGCCGCAGGGCGCAGACCGTCGTGCCGTGCGCGGCGCCGCCGGCCGCAAGGGCCTTCGCCGTATCGCTGGTCGAGGGCAGCACGTCATGGATGGTGCCAACGAAGGGGCGGGGCAGGCGGTGCGGGCGCGGCCCAGCTTCGTGTTCGCGATCGGGTGGCGTCGGCGGGGGGCGGCGCATCTCAGGGCTGCTGGCTATGCTCTTCGCTGAGCGGTAGCATCGCCGCGAGTGCCGTGACAAGCGCGGGCAGACAGCGGCCGGGGGCAACGGGTGGCGCGGCGAGGGGCGCCCATCGAGCACGGCTTTTGTTGCGATCGATCAAGAACCGCGTCGTTGCGAAGCCTTGCCGGACGCCGGTGGCGGCCGCGGCGCGACATCCCGACGTCGCTCACCCGAACGTGAAGAACAGAGCCGCGCCGGCCGCGCGCGTATCGGCGGCGAGCTCGATTGCCGTCCGCATGACCGATTCGCGGCGTCAGGGGACCCCTCTCGGGCCTGTTTGAGGATGTCGTCCGTCGCTTCGCGTGCTGACGGCTTGGCACGCGTCGTCCCCGGAAGGCTCGGCCCTTCGGCGCGGGGTCTTCAAAGCCGCGGCGAATGCCTCCGTAACTCACCGCGGGGCCGAGACGAGGACCGGACCGCCTTGAGCCCTGAGGCCACTACCGCGTCTCGGCCAACCCGCTCAGCGGCACCGGCATACCCAGGGCGGCCACGGCGGCTATCTCCACGGCCAGGCCTGGGGCGGCAAGCTGCGCGCCCACGGTCGCGCGCGCCGGCTTCGCGGCCGGCGGGATCCAGCGTTCCCACACTGCGTTCATCCGGTCGAAATGGCCGATGTCCGCCAGCCAGACCTGGACCCACAGCAGCCGCGAGCGATCCGTGCCAGCCAGTTCGAGCGCACGGTCTAATCGTCCGAGGACCTCCTCAACCTGCGCCTCGACCGGGCCGTGCTGGTTCTCCCAACCCACCATGCCCGAGACCCACAAAAGCCCGGCATAGCTGACCGCCGTGCAGTAGCGCGCGCCCGGTTCGAACCGCTGGATCATCGCGCACCACGTCCCATGAGGATATCGCGCAGCCGGCTGGCGACGATGCGCTCCTCACCATTTCGTAATGTTACCATCACGGCATAGAGCTCGCCCCTGAAGCCGCCCTCGCCGATGGCGATCGCGGGGTCACCCCGCAGAAGCTCCGCCACGACGGCCGGGGCGTGATGTGGCGGATCGAGGTGGATGACCGCCTGTGGCCCCTGGCGGCCGTCCTCCTCCACCGCCGCGTGGACACCCGGTATCCCCTCGATCGCCGCGACGACGTGCGCAGCCATCGCACGCCACCGGCGCAGATCCGCCTCGTGGTCACGCGCGAGGAACAGCTCGAGTGCTACCAGCAGGCCGACGATGCTCTCCTTGCTCGCCTTCATCGGCCGCCCGACCCCGGCATGCGGGCTGTCGTAGTTGAGGCCATGCACCCAGGCGGCCTCGATGAGGTCGCGCCGGCCACACAGGATTCCGGAAGACTGCGGTCCGGCGATGCCCTTACCGCCGCTATAAGCGACGAGATCAGCGCCGCACGCGATGTGCCGGCGAAGATTGCCGACCGGCGGCACCTCCGCCGCAGCATCGACGATCAGCGGGACATTCTTACGGTGCGCGATCTCCACCATCTGTTCGAGCGAGAGCGGCTGGCAAAGGAACGGCGCCTCCACATAGGCGACGGCGGCTGTCCGAGGGCCGATCGCACCTTCAAGCTCCCAAGGCGCCGTCGCGCGCGCGGCGCCGATCTCCACAAGCTTGGCACCCGCAAGCCTCCACGCACCATCGTAGCGGTTGCGATGCGTCTTCTGGATGACGATTTCGCAGCGTTCCGGTTTGGTATCGGGCAGCTGAGATGCCGTGTAGGGATCACCCGTGAGACAGGCGGCGGCTTGCAGCACCAGTGCCGCCGAGGCGCCGGCGGTCACCATGCCCGCCTCGGCGCCGGTTGCCGCGGCCAGGCGTTCGCCGGCCACGCGGTTCAGCGCCGCCATATCCACGAAATGCCCAGACACGTCCTGCATCGCCGCTAGCACCTCAGGCGGCATCAGGCTGCCGCCGAGGCTCGTCAGCCAGGAGCTGGCATTGATGATGCTGCGCAGGCCCAGTCGCTCGAGCGTGGCGCTGCGAAGGTGCCCGGGGGATCGTCCGCGTGCCATCGTGCTCACCGCCGCGCAGGCAGCGTGACCAGGCCGCGCGCCACGATCGGTTCGGGGTCGAGCGGCGCGATGGGGCGTCGCAGCTTCGTGTACGTGACGCGTCGCGGATCGGGCGGGTAGGGACCGCCACTGTCGACATAGAGAACATCAGCGGCGATCGGCGCGAAGGCCGCGTAAAAGTGGTTGGAGGATTTCACCGCCACGATCCACTTCTGCGCCAGGTCGATGCCCATGCGCGTGAACGCTTCCGGCGAGAAGGTCTGCGCGCGGGTACTCGCCAGAACAACGTCGAGGGAGCCGATGCTGATGCAGGCCGCCGCTCCCAGGCTGACCACGCTCTGCTCGAACGGAATCAGCAGGTCGTCGCTGACGCTGCGCACCTGTACCACCGCATCGACCGGCTCGCCGGATTGCGGCGTTGCTTTGCCACAGAAGCGCAGGTGCAGCCTCGCGCCAGCGCCCGCGGCGGTTGCGAGCTTCACCGCGACCGGGTCCCACATCGCGCCGATCGCCGCCGGCACATCGGGCCTGGCAAGCAGAGCGCGCAACAGCACCGTGCTATCCCCGGCCACGCCGCCACCGGGGTTGTCCCAGCGGTCCGCGAGTATCACCGGCTGGCCCTTCGCCGTCAGGGCCGCCTCGATCGCCGCCTCCGGCTTGTGGTGCGGTGTCTCCTGGGCCGGCGTCCAGCTCAGGATTTCACGCGCCAGCGCCTCCGCCACGGCGCCCGCGCGGACCGCATCGCCATCTCCGTAAACCAGAACCTTCATTCCCATGTCGTGCACATCCGCAGCCTGGTAGCCATGGATGATGCTGGCGCTGAGAATGCCGTCGTGCCCCTCCAGCGCTATCAGTCGGTCGGTGAAGGAGCGACCGGGTTCGCGCGAGGTCATGTAGCCGCCAATGCGTCGCATGTCGTAAAGTGCGGGTACGGGCCGGATCTTTCCCTCTGCAGCAGCAACGCACAGCCGCACCAGGTCCTCCGCCCGGGCAAGAAAGTCGGTATGCGGGAACTCCTTGAAGGCGATGACGACGTCGGCGGCGGAGATCATCTGCGTGCTCAGATGCGCGTGCAGGTCGAGTTCGGCGCCGATGATCGCCTGCGGTGCGATGGCGCGAGCGTGCGCAAGCAGGTCACCCTCGCAATCGTCATAGCCATCCGCGACCATGCAGCCGTGTAGTCCAAACAACGCGACATCCACGGGCAGTGCCGCGCGCAGCTGCGAGAGGATCTCGTCGCGCAGCGATTCATAGGCGGTGCGACCAACCACGCCCGCCGGCTCAGCCCACGTCGCCGTCCCTTCGATCACGGTGTGCCCCGTTGCACGCAATCGCCGCGCGGCGACGGTGGGCGCGCTGCACAGCGTCGGGGTACTGGGGTGCGTGCCGGGCGGATAGTACGCTGTTTCTTCAAAGGCGCGGCGATCGGTCGGCAGGGGTGCGAAGGTGTTGGTCTCCGTCGCGAGCGATGCTGTGAAGATGCGCAAGGCGGCTTCTCCGGGTTGCGGCAATTGCTTCGGCGTTACGAGGATCAGCGCGCCATCCCAGCATCCGGGTCGAGCGGAAAGATCGGGCGGCTTAGCCGGCGATACGGCAGTGTCCTGAGATCGGAGGCGCAGGGTCCGCGCGTGGCGACAGTGAAGGACGCCGCAGCGATCGGATCGTAGGCGCGCCGATGCGCGACGGCGGCCTTGACGCCGATCAGCCCGAAGCGCTCCGGCGCGATCCCCTGGCTGCGCCACTGCCCGAGATCGAAGGGCGGTGTCTTGCGGCTGGTCAGCAAAATCGTGATGCCGCGATGGCGTACCGTGGCGCAAGGCCCCATCGCCACGTGAACGCCGGTCGAGGCTGCGAGGTGGCTGTTGCGGTCCTCGAGCTGGAAGTCTCCCTCGCTCCTCGAAACGAACTCCACGGCGAGCTCGACGGGTCCCGGGTCGCCTCGCCAGCCTTTGCCGCCGAGAGACAGCGTCATCGCCGCCCCCGGTCTTAGCGCGGCCAGTCGTAGGACGGCATCAGGATCGTTCAGGATCACACCGCTGTCAGGCGCGCCATGGCGCAGCAAGGCGCGAAGGATGTCCGTGCAATCGCCTGGCGCACCACCGCCAATGTTGTCGGCGGGTTCGACCAGCAGGACCGGACCGCGTGCGACCGGCAGCACGCGACCGAGAACGGCATCAAGATTGTGTTCCTGCGGCAGACCCTCCGCGCGCAGTGCAAATGCCTGCGCCGCAAGCGCATCCAGCGCTGCTTCTGCCTCCGAGCCGGCGTCAGGCGCGAGAATGGCGCCGACGGACACACCGGCATCGCGGGCATCGGCAAAGGCGAATCCGCCGACAACATTCACAGCCAAGACAGCGGGAAGCCGCGTCTCGATGGCGCGTGCCTCCGCCTCCAGAGCGCGCATGGGAAGGTCCGCCGTGCCGGTGCCGGTGGGCGGCCAGATGACGGGGACGCGCCGCCAGGATTGCCTCGGGCGTCGACCTTCACCCAGCGAGTGGGCCAGCAACTGCGCCGCGCGCATCGCGGCTTGTCTCGCATCGACATGAGGGTTTTCGCGATAAGCGACCAGGCCATCCGCGCCGCTTGCCATGCGCGCTGTGAATGTCGCGTGCAGGTCGAAAACGCCGAACAGCGGCAGATTCCCAGCGCCCGGTACGGCGCGTATCCGCGCGAGCAGCTCACCCTCGCAATCCTCTTCGTACTCCGTCGTCATCGCACCGTGCAGGCATAGGAAGATGCCATCGAGTCCGCCGTCGCGCAGTGCCTGCCGTAGTGCCGCGAGGGTCTCCTCGAAAAACGTCTCGAAGGCGGCATGTCTCACCGGGCCCGACGGCGTGGCTGCCCAATCGGAGGCCGGCACGACATGCCATCCCTCGGCACGCGCGACCTCGAGAAATCCGTCGATCGTCGAGCCATCGCCTTCCCGCGCCAGTAGCTGCTCGCCACGCCGGATGCGAAACTTGTCGAGCCCGGTCGTCTCGTCCACGAAGCCGTGAGTCTCGTGGAACAGGGCGCCCAGAAAAATACGTCGTCTGTTCATTGGGCTCCGGTCATTGCAGCTGCACACTAACGAGCCGCGACCTCTTTCGCGGCGTCCTCCACCGCGGCGAGAGTGGCGTCGATCACCGCCTCGTCGTGGGCATCGGACATGAACCAAGCCCCACGCTCGAGCGCGCGGACGCCTCGCCGCAGCAGGGCGGTGGTGAAGCCGATATAAGCGGCGCGATCGACGCGGGTCAGGTCGCGGTAGTTGCGTGCTGGTTTGGTCAGGCCAAAACCGACATGAAAGATCGTGGGAAATCCCGATACCTGTGCCTTGATGCCTGCGCGCAGCAGCGCCTCCTCCATGCCCTGCATGAAACGCCTGCCGCGCTGCTCGAGCGACGCATAGAACGGGGTAGTAAGCGAACGCAGCGTGGCGACCGTGGCCGCCATCGAGATGCACTGCGCGTTGTAGGTGCCGCCATGCAGGACCCCGCCTGTTGCAAACAGGTCCATCAGGTCGGCGCGCCCGGCTAAGGCTGCGACCGGGAATCCGTTTGCGAGCGCCTTTCCGAACGTCGTGAGGTCTGGCGTGACGCCGAAACGCTCCTGCGCACCACCGGGGGCCAGCCTGAAGCCGGTGATGACTTCGTCGAAGATCAGGATCGATCCGTGCGCCGTGCAGGCGTCACGCGCGCCCTCGAGATAGCCTGGATCGGCCTCGATTGCGCCCGCATTGCACATTGCAGGCTCCATGATCACGGCGGCGACATCGCCCTGGGCCAGACGATGGCGAAGGCGCTCGAGGTCGTTCCAGACCATGATCTCAACACCATCGGCCGCTTGCGGATCCTGCCCCGCGCTGCCCGGAATGGCTGCGGGGTGATCCTCCGAGCCGGCTGCATTGAGACCCGGTGCCGTGGACCACAGGATGTTGTCGAACCACCCGTGATAATGCCCCTCGAATTTGATAATCTTGCGCCGCCCTGTCGCCGCGCGGGCTACCCGTATCGCCGCCTGCACCACCTCCGATCCCGAGGACCCAAAGCGGATCCGTTGGGCACACGGAACCATGTCGCAGAGCAGCCGCGCGGCCTCAGCCTCGAGGCGAGTCTGTCCCGCGTAAAGAATACCTGCGCCAATCTGCTCGCGTACGGCGGCGATCACGTGCGGCGGCGTATGGCCCAGTATCATCGGCCCCATGCCGAGGTAATAGTCGATGAGACGGTTGCCGTCCGCATCGAAGAGATAAGGGCCCTCCGCACGATCGAAGACGAGGGGCGTGGGCGCGATGTTGGCCCGGAAGTGGCTGTTCACGCCACCGGCGATCCAGCGCGAATGTTCCTGAATCAGATGCGCGGACTGCTGGAACGATAGCGCAGATCCCGCAGGCTCGCTCGCGGACCGGACGGTCACTTCCGTCTCCTTCCCTCGCTCTTTGGCCCGCAGCGAACCATGCTATCCGTAAGCTGTAAAGGAATGCTTGTTTCGCGACGCGGAATACGACAGGCTTTCTCGAGAGCTCTGGGGTAAAGGGAGGTACGGGTGGCAGCGCAGGCAAGCGGCTACATTGTCCAACCAGTGTCGAAGGCCTTGCGGGTGCTCGTCCATGTCGCAGAGAAGGGACACGGCGTGCCGCTTGCTGAGATCGCTGCCGATGTGCGGCTGCCGAAGACAACGGTCTTCCGCTACCTCCAGACGCTGGTGGCGGCGGAATTTCTACATCATGACATGGAGAGCGATCACTATAGCGTCGGGCACCGGTTCCGTGCGTTGGCACGGGCGGATACCAGCCTGCAGCGGCTGCGCAACCTCGCGCTGCCGGAAATGGCGGAGCTGCGCCGCGCCTTTAACGAGACGATCAATCTTGGCATCATGGTGGATGGCCACATCGTCTATATCGACATGATGGAATCGAGCCACGCGCTCAGGATGCAGACGCGCATCGGCGATCGCGATCCCGTGCACTCGACCTCGCTTGGCAAGGCGATGCTTGCCTTCTTGCCGGAGGCTGAATGCGCGGCATTGGTCCGGCGTTCGCTGCGCGCAAGGACAGCAAGGACGGTCATTGATCAGCCGACACTGCTGCGCCAGCTCGCCAAGACGAGGCGATTGGGCTACGCGATTGAGATCGGTGAGAACGAAGACGGCGCGATGTGTATTGGCGCGCCCATCCTTGATGGTACCGGCCGCCCGCTCGCCGCGCTCAGTCTTTCGGCCCCAGAAAAGCGCCTCACGCGGACCGTCGCGGCGACGGCTGCAGCCGCACTCTGCGATGCAGCCAGACGAATCTCAGTGCGGTTCGGCGCTCCCGCGGGCTGATTCGCCCGTTCCATGTTGCGAAACATGCGGTCCTTGACACGAATTGCGGCGGTTCTAGCGTGACGTGGCAATCGATGCCCCTAACAGGGAGATCGTCGGCGGGGGGCGGGGCGGCGGTATAAGAAGAATGGCGCGTGAGGGGGAACAGGATGCGAATTGCAGTCATCCACGTCGCTCAGGAGACGAACGACTTCAACCCGATTGCCACGACGCTGCGCGATTACGAGGCGTTCGGAATTCTCGAGGGGCCAGCGATCTTCGAGCAGCTGCGTGGCTTCGGCCAGATTGGCGGGCATCTCGCGGCGGTCGAGGCCGCGGGCGCAGACGTGCAGTCGGTTCCGCTGCTGCGGGCGTGGGCCGTGGCGGGCGGCCGCGTTGATGCGCATGCCTACCGCTTCTTCGCCGACAGGATGCGCGCGGTGCTGTCGGCTGCCGGTCCGCTCGACGGGCTGAGCCTGCAGCTGCACGGTGCCTGTGCCGCGGAAGGGATCGACGACGTGGAGGGTGAGCAGATCGCGCTTTGCCGCGAGATTCTCGGGCCCAACATCCCAATTGTACTTGAGCTCGATCATCACGCCAATGTGACCCGCAAGATGGTGTCGCTCAGCGATGCGATCGTCGCGCACCGCACGCAACCGCACGACCCATATGACACGGGCGTCATCGGCGCGGAGCTGCTGATCCGCATGTTGCGCGAAGGCCTCAGACCGACCGTGGCCTGGCGGAAGATCCCGTTACTGTCGCACCAGGAGCAATTCCTGACGTCCAAAGGGCCGATGAAGGTGTGGTTCGACTGGGCCCGTGCGATGGAGCGCGATCCGCGCGTCCTGCACGTCGCAAATTTCCCAATGCAACCATGGCTCGATGTCGCGGAGGGCGGCTGGGCGACGGTCGTCGTCACGAATGGGGAAAGAGCATTGGCGGAGGCCCTGGCGGACGAGATGGCCGACCTCGCCTGGTCGATGCGTGACGCGTTCCAGGTACGCGAGGCACTCGACGTGGACGAGGCCGTGCGCCAGGCCGATCTCGCACCGCAAGGTCTCGTCGTGCTCAGCGACACGGGGGACACGGTGTTCGGCGGCGCCGCCGGGGACAGCAACGTGCTGCTCGAATCGATGCTGCGGCAGGGCATCAGGGGCAGGGCGCTGATACCGCTGATCTCACCCGAAGCGGCGGCGCGGCTGGTGGCGGCAGGGGAGGGCGCGGACGTCACGCTCCCGCTCGGCGGCGATTCAACGCCGGCGTTCTTCCGTCCGATCGAGGTCACCGGGCGGGTGCGGCGGGTCGGCGGCGGCACGGTCCGTCTCGATGACTACAACCACCAGCCGCTGATCAACATGGGGAAGACCGCCGTGTTCGATGTCGGGCCGGTGACCCTGCTTATCAGCGAGTTGCGGGGAGTGTCCGGCAACGTTCCCGGCGTCTACCGCGCCTTCGGCGTGGAGCCGTCAGACTACAAGATGGCAGTTCTGAAGACCGCGTCCAATTTTCAGTATTTTGCGTCGCTGACATCGCAGGTTCTGCGGGTGGACACGCGCGGTCCGGGGCAGTCCGACATCGAGACGCTGCCATGGAGACGGTTTCCGCGACCGATCTATCCGCTTGACCCGATGCAGGACTGGTGTGGAGCCCGCGCGGCCGCGCCGGGGCGCTCGGCCGACTGACGACATGAAGCGAAACGTCAAACGAATGAGAGGGGATCGACCGATGCGCTTGTATTCTCGCCGCCCGCTGTGGGCGCTGGGTCTGCTGTCCGTCACCGCGATCGTCGGCGTGGGTGCAACACGCGCGCAGGCAGCCCCGCTCAAGGGCGGGGCCATGCGGGTCGCGGTAGAGGCGGATATCGTGAACTACGATCCGCAACAGCTGTCGTCGCCGAACTTCGCCGTCATCAAGAATCCGTACGACAGCCTTCTCGAATACACGCCGGATGGAAAGGCCATTCCATCGCTTGCCTCGGCATGGACAATCGCGCCCGATAAGAAATCAGTCGCACTGACGTTGCGATCTGACGCTCATTTCGTGGACGGGGCGCCGCTGTCCGCCGAGGACGTCGCCGCAACACTGGTCAAGGCCGCCGATCCCAAGCGCGGCAAGAATATCTACCCGACCATGAGCATCGTCGCCGGCTGGTCGGTGAACGGCGAGCACGCGATCACGATCAACTTCAAGACCCCCGTGCCGGATCGCGAGATCACGGACCTGCTGCAATCAATCGCCGTCATCGAGGCGAAGGGCGTGGCCACGGTGGAAACACAACCGGACGGCATCGGCCCCTATCGGGTCGCCAACCGCGTCGTGGGCCAGAGCATACGGCTCGAGGCCAATCCGGGATACTGGCGTGCCGGCGAACCGGTCTCGAAGCAAGTTGAATTCAAGATCTTCAGCGAGGATGCGGCAGCAATCGCGGCGCTGCAGTCGGGCTCGGTTGATCTCGTCTACGGCGGAAATGCACGCTCGGCTGCACGGCTCAGCCATCAGGGGTATCAGCTCATCCGTGGTCCCGGCGCGCTGGTCCAGGTGTTTCGCATCAATCCCAACCGCGGGCCGTTCCGTAACGAAAAATTCCGCGAGGCCTTCAACTACCTCATGGACCGTCAGGCGATCCTGAATATCGGCTATGGCGGTGTTGGCGAGGTTGTCGCGCTCCCGTGGGCTCCATCGAGCCCGGCCTTCGATCCGAGCTACACCAAGAAATATACTTTCAACCTGGACAAGGCCAAGGTGGAGTTGACCCGGTTTGGTGGACACCATTGAGTTCAGAGATTGAGGTGTTCCATGCCGCGTTACCGATCCGCTTATCCGCCGGAGTTCCGGCGGCAGATGGTCGACCTGGTCCGATCCGGACGCACGCCTGAAGAGCTGG
>JAGWQN010000114.1 GCA_028869995.1 Rhodospirillales bacterium | reverse complement strand
AGCACTCGCCGCTCTTTGGCCGCCGCGGCCTGTTTCGCGCCTGAAGGAAAGCCATGTCCGTCAAGCATCCCGTCATTTCCGTCGTTGGATCGTCCGGTGCCGGAACGAGCACCGTGAAGTTCACCTTCGACCAGATCTTCCGCCGCGAAGGGATCGCTGCCGCCGCGATCGCCGGTGACGCCTTCCATCGTTACGATCGCGCACAGATGAAGGCGGAGATGGCGCGCCGCTACGAGGCGGGCGACAACACGTTCAGCCATTTCTCGATCGATGCCAATATTCTCGAGGAACTCGAGCAGACCCTGCGCTGCTATGGCGAGAATGGGCGCTGCCGGTCACGGACCTATGTCCATGACGAAGCCGAGGCCGCCCTGTTCGGCGCGCCGCCCGGACAGTTCACCGAGTGGCAGGACATCGGCGCTGGCTCCGACCTGCTCTTCTACGAGGGCCTGCACGGCGCGCTGCGCGCCGAGGGGATCGACATCGCCGGCCAGGCCGACCTCAAGATCGGTGTCGTGCCCGTCATCAATCTCGAATGGATCCAGAAGATCCACCGCGACCGAACCTCGCGCGGCTACACCACCGAGGCGGTGACCGACACCATCCTGCGCCGGATGCACGCCTATGTGCATGTGATCTGCCCGCAGTTCACCGAGACCGATATCAACTTCCAGCGCGTCCCGGTGGTGGATACGTCCAACCCCTTCATTGCCCGCTGGATACCGACCGCGGGGGAATCCCTGGTCGTCATCCGCTTCCGTGACCCGCAGGGGATCGATTTCCCCTACCTCGTCGCGATGATCCAGAACAGCTGGATGAGCCGCGCCAACTCGATCGTCATTCCCGCCGACAAGCTCGATCTGGCCATGCAGCTGATCCTCACGCCCATGATCCTGCGGCTGGTCGAACGCGGCCGTCGCGCGCGCTGAACCGGCTCCGGATGCTCCTTTTCTGAAAGATTTCGAGCCATGAACGAAACAATACAAAGTCTGTCCGATTCTGCCGACGCGGTCCTGTTCCGCGACATGTCCAATGCCGTGCGCGCGCTCGCGATGGACGCGGTGGAGAAGGCGCGCTCGGGCCATCCCGGCATGCCGATGGGCATGGCCGACGTCGCCACGGTTCTCTTCTCGCGCTTCATCAACATCGATCCGGCGGACCCGGCATGGCCCGACCGCGACCGCTTCATCCTCTCCGCCGGGCACGGCTCGATGCTGCAATACGCGCTGCACCACCTCGTCGGATACGCCGACATGGGGATCGAGGAGCTTCAGTCGTTTCGCCAGCTGGGCAGCCGCGCCGCAGGCCATCCCGAATACGGGCATGCGCTGGGCGTCGAGACCACCACCGGTCCTCTCGGGCAGGGCCTTGCGACCGCGGTCGGCCTTGCGCTTGCCGAGCGGATGCTGAATGCCCGTTACGGCGATGCACTGGTCGACCACTTCACCTATGTCATCGCCGGCGACGGATGTCTCCAGGAGGGGCTCTCGCACGAGGCGATCGACCTTGCCGGGCACCTGGCACTCGGCAAGCTGATCGTGCTGTGGGATCGTAACGGCATTTCCATCGATGGCGGAACCAATCTGTCGACATCGATGGACCAGCGGCGTCGGTTCGAAGCGGCCGGATGGAACGTGGCGCATGTGGACGGACACGATCGCAGCCAGGTCGGCGCTGCCATCGCGCTGGCCCGCACGCAGCCGGACCGGCCCTGGTTGATCGCCTGCGACACCACGATCGGCTATGGTGCGCCGACCCGGGCCGGGACCGCCAAGGCGCATGGCGAGCCGCTCGGTGCCGGGGAGATCGCCGGTGCGCGCGCGGCGCTGGGGTGGCGGCACGACCCCTTTGTCATTCCCGACACCATCCGCGAAGCCTGGCGCGAGGTCGGCCGGCGTGGCGCCGCGGCAAATGCGCGCTGGCGAGCCCGTCTCGCCGGCTCGCCACGGGGCGACGCCTTCAGCGAGCAGCTCAGGGGCGGCGCCGAGGCGGCGGCCGGTGCGGCCCTCGATGCGTTGATCGCGCGCTTCGTCGATGAAAAGCCGAGGCTTGCGACGCGTAAGGCCTCCGAGACGGCACTCGCTGCCATCAATGCGGCCTGTCCTGTCATCGTCGGCGGCTCTGCCGACCTCACCCATTCCAACCTTACGCTCACCGAAGGCATGGCGCCGATCGGACCGCGCAACTATGCCGGGCGTTACATTCATTACGGCATCCGCGAACACGCGATGGCAGCGGCCATGAATGGCCTCGCGCTGCACGGCGGCTTCATTCCGTATGGTGGCACTTTCCTCGTCTTCTCCGACTATGCGCGCGGCGCCATCCGTCTTTCCGCGTTGATGGGGCTTCGGGTGATCTATGTCCTGACCCACGATTCGATCGGGCTCGGCGAGGACGGACCCACGCATCAGCCGGTGGAGACGCTGGCAAGTCTGCGCGCCCTGCCGAACCTGCTGGTGATGCGCCCGGCCGACGCCGTGGAGACCGCCGAATGCTGGCAGATCGCGTTGGCGCATCTCCGCACGCCTTCTGTCCTGGCGTTGACGCGCCAGGCGGTACCGGCCCTGCGCACCCGGTCAGCCACGGAGAACCGCAGCGCGCGAGGCGCCTATGTCCTGCTCGAGCCTCCCGGGGGGCGGCATGTGACGCTGCTCGCCACGGGTTCGGAGGTGGAGATCGCTCTGGGCGCGGCTGAGCTGCTCGCCGCTGAGGGGCTTCGGGCGGCCGTCGTTTCGATGCCGTGCTGGGCTCTGTTTGAGGCGCAGCCGGAAACATACCGCAGTGGCGTCCTTGGCAGCGCACCGCGCGTCGGGGTGGAAGCGGCGCTGCGATTCGGCTGGGACCGGTGGATCGGCGAGAAGGGGGCGTTCGTGGGCATGAACGGCTTCGGCGCCTCGGCCCCGGCGGGCGATCTCTATCGTCATTTCGGCATTACCCCGCAGGCCGTCGCCGCCACCGCTCGCGCGCTTGCCTGAGCCACTGCAGAGCAAACGGAGACACGAAAGACATGGCGCGGATCACCCTGCGACAGCTGCTGGACCATGCCGCCGAACGCGGCTACGGCGTGCCCGCCTTCAACGTCAACAACATGGAACAAGCTCTGGCGATCATGGAGGCGGCGCACGCGGCGGCAGCACCGGTCATCATCCAGGCCAGCCGTGGCGCGCGTGCTTATGCCGGCGACGTCATGTTCGCCAAGATGATGGAGGCGCTGGAGCTCATGTTTCCCGAGATTCCCGTTTGCATCCATCAGGACCATGGGGAGCGCGTGGCGACATGCCTGTCGGCCATCCAGTACGGATTCACCAGCGTTATGATGGATGGCTCGCTGCTTGAGGACGGCAAGACGCCCGCGAGCTATCAGCAGAACGTCGCGATCACCGCCGAGGTCGCACGTCTTGCGCACATGGTCGGTGCTTCGGTGGAGGGAGAGCTGGGTTGCCTAGGGTCGCTGGAGACGGGGCGGGGCGATGCCGAAGATGGTCACGGCTTCAGCGGCACGCTCGACCGATCCCGTCTGCTGACCGATCCGCAGGAGGCGCGGGCCTTCGTTGCGGCAACGGGCATCGATGCGCTGGCGGTGGCGATCGGCACATCGCACGGCGCTTACAAGTTCGCGCGCAAGCCAACGAACGACGTTCTGGCGATCGAGCGCATCGCCGAGATCCATGCGCTTATTCCGCAGACGCACCTAGTCATGCACGGCTCCTCCTCGGTCCCCGAGGAGTTGCAGCAGCTGTTCAACGACAATGGAGGGCAGATGCGCGAGACCTACGGCGTCCCGGTGGAGGAGATCGTGCGCGGCATCAGGTATGGCGTGCGAAAGGTGAACATAGACACCGATCTTCGCCTGGCCGCCACGGCCGAGTTCCGTCGTGTCGCCACGCGTGAGCGTGCCGAGTTCGATCCTCGGAAGTTTCTCAAGCCCGCGATGGAGGCCATGCGGCGTCTCTGTAGGGAGCGGTTCGAGGCCTTCGGGACGGCGGGCCAGGCTCCTTCGATCAGGGTCAAGCCGATGAGCGAGATGGCGCGCCATTATGCCTGCGCCGTCGTGGAGCACGGTGATCGCATGCACTGAGAGCGAGGCGGTCGCGCGGCAAGGCGCGCAACCGGTCGAGAGTGCCATTGTCGGAAGAAGGTAGAAGACAGTCATGGATCAATCCAGCCGCTACGCCAACCTGAACCTCAGAGAGGCCGACCTCATTGCCGCAGGACGGCATGTTCTTTGCGCCTACAGGATGAAGCCCAAGGCGGCCGCGGGTGGCTATCTGGCCGCGGCAGCGCATTTCGCGGCCGAGTCATCGACGGGAACGAATGTCGAGGTATCGACGACCGATGACTTCACCAGAGGCGTCGATGCACTGGTCTACGAGATCGATCCAGCCCGGGAGCTCATGAAGATCGCCTATCCGATCGAGTTGTTCGACCGTAACATCATCGACGGCCGGGCGATGATCGCATCGTTTCTGACTCTTGCCGTCGGCAACAACCAGGGCATGGGCGATATCGAATACGGCAAGCTGCAGGATTTCTATGTTCCACCGGCGTATCTGCGTCTGTTCGACGGTCCGGCGACGACGATACGCGATCTGTGGCGGGTGCTCGGGCGCCCGGTGGTCGATGGCGGCTTCATCGTCGGGACCATCATCAAGCCGAAGCTCGGCCTGAGGCCCAAGCCGTTTGCCGACGCCTGCTACGATTTCTGGCTCGGCGGCGACTTCATCAAGAACGACGAACCACAGGGCAACCAGGTCTTCGCGCCCTTCCGTGAGACGGTTCGGATGGTCAACGAGGCGATGATCCGGGCGCAGGATCGGACGGGTGAGGCCAAGCTCTTTTCTTTCAACATCACCGGCGACGATCCGCGCGAGATGGTCGCGCGCGGCGAGTTCATCCTCGAGACATTTGGTCGGAATGCCGACCACATCGCCTTCCTGGTCGATGGTTATGTCGCGGGTCCCGCGGCCGTTACCACGGCAAGACGGAATTTTCCTTCGCAGTACCTGCACTTTCATCGGGCAGGCCACGGCGCCGTGACGTCGCCGCAGTCGCAGCGTGGCTATACCACCTACGTCCTCTGCAAGATGGCGCGGCTGCAGGGAGCGTCCGGGATCCACACCGGCACGATGGGCTTCGGCAAGATGGAAGGAGAGCCTGGGGACCGCATGGCCGCCGTGATGCTGACCGGGGATTCCTGCGACGGCCCATTCTACCATCAGGAATGGCTGGGCATGAACCCGACCACGCCGATCGTCTCGGGCGGGATGAATGCGCTGCGGATGCCGGGTTTCTTTGCCAATCTTGGCCACTCGAACCTGATCATGACGGCGGGTGGCGGCGCTTTCGGGCATCTCGATGGTGGCGCTGCCGGTGCGGTGTCGCTGCGCCAGGCGGAGCAGTGCTGGCGTGCCGGGGCGGATCCGATCGCGTTCGCTCGCGATCATCGAGAGTTTGCCCGCGCGTTCGAGAGCTTCCCCGACGACGCCGACAGGCTGTTCCCGGGCTGGCGGGAGCAGCTCGGTAAGGCCGCAGCCTGAGGGCAAGGTGCGGCGACGACGCGAGGAGGGGCCTGCTGGCCACCCGGCGAGCAGGTTCCCCGCGGAGATAAGCCATAACATCGCCTCGATCCGCCGGGCCGCCGAGGTTGCGCTCGCCGCCGGCGCCAGGTGACGCCGGACCGGCGTGCGGGTGCTTGACCTGGCTCTGCTCCATCGAACAAATTAGCGGGGCAGGGCGTGCGCACCTCCGCCACGGGCGAGGCGGGCAAAGCCGGCCGCATGCGTGAGCCGGTCTGGCTGAAGTCCGACCGGCCACGTGGCCGGAATAAGGACAGTCGCAGGTCAGGAACGAGCCGACATGAAAAAAGCCGCTGCCGTATCCCGGCCCGTCCGCCGCACCGAGCGGATGCGTTCGCCAGGAGCGCCCGCCGGCAGCCAGCAGCGGCGTGGCGTCGGCATCGTTGACATGATGCGCCAGATGGAGGGGGAGGGGCGCCGCGCCGAGCGCGCGGTCGTGCAGGCCATTCTCGCCGATCTCGATCGCGCCACACGGAGTACGAGCCGCGACGTCGCCAGCCGTGCCGGCGTGAGCGAGCCGACGGTCATACGTCTGGCGCGGCGCCTCGGGTGTTCCGGGTTTCCTGACCTCAAGCGGCGGCTCACCCAGGACCTGGCAACGGCGCGGATGTTCGTCTTTTCCGCCAACGCCGTGACATCGCAGGACACGGAGGCCCTGGTCGGACAGGTTTACGAGGCGACGGCACAGGCCCTGGCCTATGGTTTTGCCCAGCGCGACCCGAAGGCGCTCGAGGAGGCGGCCCGGACCCTGAACGGCGCGAGCCGGGTGTTCTGCATGGGCACGGGCGGCAGCTCGGCCAACATGGCGCTGGAGGCGGAAAACCGGCTCTTTCGTTTCGATATCCATGTCACGGCGATCATCGACAGCTATCGGCAGCGCATCGCCGCCGCGATCTGCAGTAAGAACGATGCGCTGCTGATCGTCTCCACCACGGGGCGGCCCCGCGCGCTGATCGATGCGGCCGCCATCGCCCGCGAGGGTGGCGCGAGCGTGCTGGCGCTGACCCATCCGGCGAGTCCGCTCGCGAAGGCGGCGAGCATCGTGCTGCCGCTGCAAATTCCTGACAATGACCGCCAGTTCGAGATCCCCAACCGCAGCCGGTATGCTCAGCTCTATGTCCTCGATTGCCTCGCCACCCTGGTCGGTGCGCGCCGGCAGTCGGTCTCGGGTCCGAAGCTGAACCGGCTGCGCAGCTCGCTGCTGCAGCTGCACGGGACGATCGACAGCCAGCCGATCGGGGATTGAGCCTCGCCGAATGTAGGAAAACTAGATTTTTTAGGAGGACGATGACGATTGGAGGCAGGATAAGCGGGGTCGAGGCGCATCATCTGTTGCAAAACTACATTACGCGGCTATAGTCGCTTCAGAAGGCGGAACAAGCCCGGAGCCCGATGGACGCAGCTCAAGCCCGCGAAAGATGGCGTGCGCCGCAGCCTCTCGTTGCCTGTCTGCGTGCGTTCGGCGCGCGATGGGCTTCACGCGAGACGCGCTTCGCCTACGTCCTCAACGCCCCCTCGTTACTCACCCTCGCCCTGCTCGTCGGCTATCCGATCGGCTATTCCCTTTGGGTAAGCCTGCATCATTACGATTTGCACCGTCCGCGCGACTTCGCGCTGGTCGGGTTGCAGAACTACGTCGATATCCTCGGCGACCCGCAATTCTGGTCGGCCCTGGGCGTAACCTCGGTCTTCACCGTCGTCGCCGTGACGTTCATCGTCGTGTTCGGACTGCTGATCGCGCTGCTGCTGAACCGCTCGTTTCCGGGCTGCCGGTTTGTCCGCGCGGTCGTGCTGATCCCCTGGGCCATGCCGCCGGTGGTCAATGGCCTGATGTGGCAGTGGATCTACGATCCCAAGATCGGCGTGCTCAACGCCATCCTGCGCAGCCTGGGCGTCATCGATAGCTACCGGGGGTGGCTGGCTCAGCCGCTGAGTGCCCTCGGGGGGTTGATCGTCGCCCACACCTGGAACGAAAGCGGCCTGGCTGCCATCATCTTCCTGGGGGCCCTGCAGCGCATTCCCACCGATCTCTATGATGCCGGGCGGGTGGACGGCTGCCGGGCGTGGCAGCTTTTCTCCCACATCACCCTGCCGTGGCTGTCGCAGGCGCTCATGATCGTGCTGATCCTGCAGACGATGCTGGCGGTGCGCGTGTTCGACCTGATCTATGTGCTCACCGCCGGAGGCCCCGGCACGGCGACGACGACCGTCACATGGGCAACCTTCCTCACCACGTTCGAGAATCTCGATTTCGGCCACGGCAGCGCCTATGCCTATCTCGTCGCCCTGCTGACGCTGTTGCTGTCGGTGGTCTATTTCCACCTGCTCTATCAGCGTGGGGAGTTCGACGCATGAGCCGTCCGGGGCCCCGTCGGCGCATGCGCACCCTGCTGCTCACCGCAGGCGGCGTGCTCGTTTCGATTTATGTCCTGGCGCCGTTTTCTTGGCTCGTGCTGACCAGCTTCATGCACGAAAAGGATGTTCTGTCGGTTCCGCTCAAGCTCAGCTGGAACAGCTTCACCTTCAACAATTATCTCTCGTTCGTGCATGCCTCTGGCGTGACTGCGGTGGTGGGAAGCCGGGCGGCGGAAAACACCCTGCCTGCGATCGTGAACTCGCTCATCGCCGCCACCGCGACCGCGGCGCTGAACCTGCTCCTCGGCACGCTCGCCGGCTACAGCTTCGCACGCATGCGCTTCCCCGGGCGGATGCCGCTCCTGATGCTCTATCTCGGCTCGCGCATGGTGCCGGGTATCGCGCTGATCGTTCCTTTGTACTTGACGATCCGCTCGCTGCATCTGCTCGACAGCCTGCTCGCCCTCACGCTGACCTATCTGACGCTGACACTGCCGTTCACCATCTGGCTGATGAAGAACTACTTCCAGGGGATCGCCCGCTCCCTGGAGGAGGCGGCGATGGTCGATGGCTGCAACTGGTGGCAGATGCTCTGGCGGGTTCTCGTCCCGGTCGCGGCCCCCGGCCTCGCCGCCGCGGCGATCTTCGCCTTCATGACCGCCTGGAACGACTACCTCTTCGCCGTGATCCTGACGACCACCATGGCCGCCGAGACGGCGCCGGTCGTCGTCGCGGGCTTCGTCACCGATGTCACCACGGCGCGCACCCTGATGGCGACTGGCGGGGTGCTCGCGGTCCTGCCGCCCCTCGTGCTGGCGCTGCTGAGCCAGCGCCTGATCGTGCAGGGCCTCACGAGCGGTGCGGT
>JAGWQN010000113.1 GCA_028869995.1 Rhodospirillales bacterium | reverse complement strand
GCCGTCGCCCACCACCTCGCTCACCACGGCCTCCTCGATCACGGCCTCAGGTTCCGACCCATGACACTCCCAGACCGCTTCATCGATCACGATACCCAAAAAAACCAACTCGCCGCCGCCGCACTCGACGCCAAAGCCATCACCAACACAGCCCTCCTCGCCCTCAACCAACAAACAGAAAAGGCGGCTCAGGCATGATAGGTCGCCGCACTCTGATCCTGGCCGCCCTGCTGGCACCGGCAGCGGCACAGGCTGCCGCAGACCCGGCTACCGTCCCGCTCGAGACCTTTGGCGGCGCGCTGATCGCGGCCATGAAGGCCGGGCCGTCCGAGCCTTTCGACAAGCGCGCGGCATCGCTGCGCACGGCGATCGTCGCCACCTTCGACCTGCCGACGATCCTCGCCCACTCGATCGGCCTGGACTATGCGGGCTATCCCGCGGCGCAGAAATCGGCCCTGCTCGCCGCCTTCACCGCCTTCACCGTCGCGAGCTGGACGGCCAATTTCGATCGCTGGAACGGTGAGGTCTTTCGCGTCCTGCCGCAGATCCGCAAGCTTGGCGCGCAGCAGATCGTGCCGACCGAAATCGGCATCCCGGGCAAGCCCGGCACCCGGCTCGATTTTGTCATGCAGCAGGGCGCCGCCGGCTGGCAGGCGGTTGACATCCTCGTCGACGGGACGATCAGCCGCGTCGCCGTACAACGCTCGGATTTCAACGCCCTGCTGATGTCGGGCGGCCCCGATGCGCTGATCGCCTCGCTGCGGCACAAGACGGCCCAGCTCGCCGCCGGCAGCGCCGGTTGATCCTCGCGCCTTGCCTGGCCGCCGCCGCGCTCCTGGGGCTGGGCCAGGCGCTGGCAGGGCAGATCCTGCTGCGCCGCTTCCTGCGCGACACCCCGCAGCACGGAGTTGCCCCCGTTTCCGTGCTGAAGCCCATCGGCGGCGACGAGCCGCTGCTGGAGGCAGCGCTCGAGACGCTGTTCCGCCAGGAACATCCCGAGTTCCAGGTGGTGCTTGGCATACAGAACCCCTCCGACCCGGCGCTCGGGCTGGTCCAGCGGCTGTGCGCCCGCTATCCCGAGCGCGACGTGGCCCTGGTGGTAAGCGGCGTGAGTCATGGCGCCAACGGCAAGGTCTCGAACCTTATCAACATGCTGCCGGCAGCCAGGCACGCGACCCTGGTGATCGCCGACGCCGATGTTCACGCGCCGCCGCACTGGCTTGCCGATGTCGTGGCCCGTCTGGAAGCGCCCGGAATCGGGCTCGTCACCGCCCTCTACACGGGCCTTCCCGCGGCGCGCGGCATCGTCGGGAGCCTCGGCGCCATGGCCATCTCTCATGGCTTCCTGCCGGGCGCACTGCTGGCCCGCGCCTTCGGCCGACAGGATTGCTTCGGCTCGACCATGGCGCTCCGCCGCACGACGCTCGAGGCCGTCGGCGGCCTTGCCGCCCTTGCCGACCACCTCGCTGACGACAATCTGCTCGGCGTCCTGGTCAAGCGCGAGGGCCTCGGCATCGCACTGGCCCGCACCCTTGTCGCCACGACCGTGAGCGAGGCCCGGCTGGCGGCACTGTTTCGCCACGAATTGCGCTGGGCACGCACCATCCGCCGGCTGGAACCCCGCGGCTATGCGGCATCCGTGCTGCAGTTTCCGCTTTTCTGGGCGGCAGCCGCGGCGCTCGCCGATTGGCGCTTCGCCGGCCTGTTTGCCCTCGCCTGGGCCATCCGCGGCCTTCTCTCGCGCGCGGGCGCTGCGGCGCTGGACGCCGTGCCCTCCCCCGGCGGGACATGGCTCCCCATATGGCTGTGGCCCTTGCGCGATGTTTTGTCGGTTGTGGTATGGGGCACGAGTTTCCTCTCCGACACCGTTTCCTGGCGGGGCGCGCTGCTCCGCGCCGCACCCGTGCCGAACGAGCCCATGGGACACCAGCCGCGATGATGAAGACGCTTTTCCTCCAGCCTCCCTCCTTCGACGGGTTCGACGGCGGCGCCGGCTCCCGCTACCAGGCGCGGCGCGAGATCCGCAGCTTCTGGTTTCCCACCTGGCTCGCCCAGCCCGCGGCCCTCATCCCGGGCAGCAAGCTGATCGACGCCCCGCCAGCCGGCATCGGCATGGCCAAGGTGGTCGAGGAGGCGGGCCGGCACGAGCTCTGCGTCATCCACACCTCAACGCCGTCGTTCGCCTCGGACGCGCGCGTCGCCGCCAAGCTCAAGGAGGCCAATCCGCGCCTCAGGATCGGGCTCGTCGGCGCCAAGGTCGCGGTGCAGCCGCGCGAGAGCCTGCGCGACGCACCGGCGGTGGACTTCGTGGCGCGCAACGAATTCGACTTTACCATCAAGGAGATCGCCGAAGGCCGCGACTACGCCGAGGTGGATGGCATTTCGTTCCGTGATGGCAACGGTATCATCGTCGACAACAAGGACCGGGCGATCCTCGAGGACATGGATTCCCTGCCCTTCGTCAGCGAGGTCTACAAGCGCGACCTGCGGATCGAGGACTACTTCATCGGCTACCTCAAGCATCCCTATGTCAGCCTCTACACGGGCCGTGGCTGCAAGAGCCGCTGCACCTTCTGCCTCTGGCCGCAGACCGTGGGCGGGCACCGCTACCGCGTGCGCTCGGTCGAGCATGTGGCCGCCGAGGTGAAGCTGCTGCAGCGGCTGTTTCCGCAGATGCGGGAACTGTTCTTCGACGACGATACCTTCACCGACAACCTGCCGCGCGCGGAAGCGATCGCGCGCGAGCTCGGCAAGCTCGGGGTCACCTGGTCCTGCAACGCCAAGGCCAATGTGCCGCGCGAGACGCTGAAGGTTCTGCGCGACAATGGTCTGCGGCTGCTGCTCGTCGGCTACGAAAGCGGCAACCAGCAGATCCTGCACAACATCAAGAAGGGCATGCGCATCGAGGTCGCGAAGAAGTTCACCCGCGACTGCCACGATCTCGGCATCAAGATCCACGGCACCTTCATCCTCGGCCTGCCCGGCGAGACCAGCGAGACCATTCGCGAGACCATCCGTTTTGCCAAAGAAATAAACCCGCACACGCTCCAGGTCTCCCTCGCCGCGCCCTATCCCGGCACCTTCCTGCACGCCCAGGCGGTGGAGAACGGCTGGCTCGACGCCTCGCACGCGGAGTTGATCGACGAGCAGGGCGTGCAGATCGCGCCGCTGCATTATCCGCATCTGTCGCACACCGAGATCTTCGACAGTGTCGAGACGTTCTACCGCCAGTTTTACCTGCGCGTGCCCAAGATCGCCGAGATCGTGGGCGAAATGGTCACCAGCCCGCAGATGATGAAGCGCCGCCTGCGTGAGGGCGTCGAGTTCTTCCAGTTCCTGCGCGAGCGCAAGCAGGCGGCCTGAACCACCCGCAGACCGCGCCAGCCGGCCGGAGACGGCGCGGGTCAGGATGGGTCCGCGCGTTCCTCCGGCATCGCCGCGATGGCGCGGCGCGCGAGCAGTCGCCCCAGGCCCGGGCTTGCCGTCAGCACGGCAAACGGGATGGCGAGCGGCAGCCCGGCAAGGAAAGGCGCGACGAAGACAGTGCTCCATCCGGCATGGGCGAAGCCCGCGCCGAGCAACACGCCCAGCACCGTGTGCGGCAGAAACCGCAGAGCCGCCTCGACGATGCCGACACGCTGCGGGTCGCGCCCCGGCGGCAGCGAGCTGTGCCCGCCGGTGAGCAGCGCCAGCGACCTCGATGCGGCGGTGACCGGGGCCAACAGCAGCGCGAACGCCGTCTGCGCCGCGATCGCCTTCCATAAGGCGGACGCGCCGCCATAGCGCGCCCGGGCCCGCGGCCGGACCAGCAGCTCCGCATACCCAAGCCAGGTCGGCGCATGAACCGTCAACGCGGCAACGTAGAGCAGGCCCAGCGCTCCCGGCGCGGACACCCCTCGCCAGGCCAGCGCCGCCGCGAGAGCGGCACCCGCGAGGCAGCACGGCGCGAGCGCAAAGGGCATCACCGCCTGCCAGAGCTGCCAGCGCCCCATGGGCAGCAGCCCACGCCGCACCAGCAGGTCGCGGTAGGGCCAAATGCTTCGCAGGCGGTCGGCATCGCGCTGCTCGAACGCCACGATGGTCGACGGGCTGAGCTCATACGCACCGCGGGAGTCGGGCCAGACCATCACCCCCCAGTGCGCCGCGCGGAGATAACTGGCATCGACCTGGGGATGGGCCGGCACCGCCGTGCCGGCACGAACGACCGCAGCACCCGCGCCTTCGCGGAACGCAGCGATGCGCAGGGCTGCATGATGCCCGCAATAGACCCCCGCATCGCCCTGCCACCAGCCCTGCCCCGTCGCCCAGATCCTTTGCCGAGCGCGCCCGCCGAACTGCAGCAGGCGCGCGAACGGCAGCGCCGCCGGCAGCCCCACCCACAGGTGCTGGACGATCCCGAGGTCCCGCCGCGCCTGGAGGATCCGCACGAGCCGAAGGACCGTCTCGGCGGTGATCGTGGATCCCGCACCCAGCACGACCGCAAACTCGAACCCCTCGAGTTCGTCGAGGAACGCAACCAGGCTGACCGGCCGGCCGGCCCGGCCCGCCGGCCGCCGGCGGTAGCCAATGCGCGGGCGCTCCGAAACCGCGAGCCGCTCCGCCTCCGCCGTCGGACCGTCCGGCGTCTCGGACAGGACGAAAGCCTGGAACCGATCGCCCCATCGCGACGCGTCCAGCCCGTCGAGCAGGCGTTCGATGGTTTCGAGGACGGGTCCCAGTTCCTGGCCATCGACCCGCATGAGGATCGCCGTCGGCGTCGTGACGGCGTCCTCGTCCGACCACAGGCCCGCGAGCACGGCCGCCGGCGGGTCGTGCGCCAGCATCCGGATCAGGAAGCCCGCGGCGGCATTGGCCGCGGCGAGCCCGAGGCAGGGCGCGACGACGATGGCGCACAGCATCAGCGCGAGCGTGGCCGGCCCCCAGCCGATACCGGCCAGGATCGCGCGCAGCCAGGCGAGCTGCGCCAGCGCGACGGAAAGGCCCAACGCAGCGACGGCCGCCCGGCGCAGGATCATGGCTGGTTCGTCCATGCCGCGACCACATGGCCCGGCGACGCGGCGCTGGCTAGACTCTCCCGGTGTTGGAATCGAGCAAACCGCGCGCCGCCCTCGTTCTTCCGCCCCGGGAAGCGTTCGCGCCCGGCCGCGCCGGTGCCATCGGCCTGATCCTGCACGCGCTCGCCGGCGCCGGCAGCGCGTTCGAGCAGATCGTGGTTGGCCCGCCGCAGCCTGACGTGTTTGCCGGGGTGTCTTATCGAGGCATCGACTGGCCCTGGTGGCCCGGCCCCCTCGCCCGGCGCTACGCCCATGCCGTCGCCGCCACGCTGCGCCGGCTGCGCCCCGCCATCGTCGAGGTCCACAACCGGCCGGAACTGGCGTTGCACCTCGCGCGCAGCTTGCGCGTGCCGGTGATCCTGGTCCTGCACAACCGGCTCGAGGGCCGCCATGCCGCTGTGCGCGCCGAGATTTTCCGCCAGGTGCGCGTGGCCACCGTCTCGGACTGGCTGCGCCACGAGACGATCGGCGACGTGCCGGGCGCCGCGGCGACCGTCCTGCCCAATCCGATCGACCTTGCCACGATCCCCACGCCCAGGGCGCGCAGGGCGGCAATCCTGTTTGCCGGGCGGATCGTCGCGGACAAGGGCGCCGACGCCTTCGTCGCCGCCTGCGCGCTGGCGCTGCCGCGCCTTCCCGGGTGGACCGCGGCCATGATCGGCGCTGACCGCTTCGGGCCGGATTCGCCGCCGACGCCCTACCTGAACCGCCTGCGCGCCCAGGCCCAGGCCGCGGGCGTCGCCATGGCGGGCTACCAGCCGCACGAGGCCGTCCTGGCCGCGATGGCGGAAGCGGCGATCGTCGTGGTGCCGAGCCGGTGGCCGGAGCCCTTCGGCATGGTGGCGCTGGAGGCGCTGGCCTGCGGCGCGGCCCTCGCCTACGCCCCGCGGGGAGGATTGCCGGAGGTGGTCGGAGCAGCCGGCGTGACCCTCGACCCCGACGACCCGCCGGCGATGGCCGCGACCTTGGTGGCCCTCGCGGGCGATCCGGACCGCCGCGCGATGCTGGCCGAGGCCGGTCGGGCGCAGGCCGGGCGCTTCGCGCTGCCGGCTGCGATCGCCCGGCTCGATGCGCTGCGCACCGATGTCCTCGCGGCATGGCCGCCCGGCCGCGGCCACCCTATATAGGCGTTGGTCTTCCCTGCCCCCTCAACGTTTGCCCAGGTTCTCATGTCCGCGAGCCAAACTCCCCACCAGGTTCCCGTCACCGTGCTGACCGGCTATCTCGGTGCCGGCAAGACGACCCTCCTCAACCGCATCCTCTCCGAGCAGCACGGTCGCAAATACGCGGTCGTCGTGAACGAGTTCGGCGAGCTCGGCATCGATAACGACCTCGTCGTCGATACCGACGAGGAAGTCTTCGAGATGAACAACGGCTGCATCTGCTGCACGGTGCGCGGCGACCTGATCCGCATCGTCGGCGGGCTGATGAAACGACGCGACAAGTTCGACGGCATCATCATCGAGACCACGGGCCTGGCGAACCCCGCCCCGGTCGCCCAGACCTTCTTCGTCGACGAGGATGTCCGGGCCCGTACCCGGCTCGACGCGATCGTGACCGTCGTCGATGCGAAGCACCTGCCGGCACGCCTGGCCGACAGCCACGAGGCGGCCGACCAGATCGCGTTCGCCGATGTCATCGTCCTCAACAAGACGGATCTGGTGACCCCCGCGGAGCTCGAGGCGGTCGAAGCGAAGATCCGCGAGATCAACCGCTTCGCGGTGATCCACCGTGCCGACCATGCCAACGTCCCGGTGAACGACCTGTTGAACCAGGGCGCGTTCGATCTCGATCGCGTTCTCGCCCGCGTGCCTGAGTTCCTCACCGACGACGCCCATGAACACAACGAGGACGTGACCGGCCTCTCCTTCTCCGTCGCCGAGGACCTCGATCCCGAAAAGTTCAACGCCTGGATCGGCGCGCTGCTCGCCGAGCAGGGGCAGGACCTGCTGCGGACCAAGGGCATCCTGGCCTACAAGGGCGACGACCGGCGCTTCGCCTTCCAGGCCGTGCACATGATCGCCGACGGCGCCTATATCGGCCCGTGGCGGCCCGGCGAGAAGCGCGAGAGCCGGATCGTGTTCATCGGCCGCAACCTCAACCGGCCACGTCTGCGCCGCGGCTTCGAGGCATGCCGGGCGTGAGTGCGCAGGTTCGCGACGCCGATCATATCCTCGAGACCCGCGGCACCCGCCGCGATCTCGGCGCTCACGTGGTGGCCTGCACCTTCGCCCCGGACGGCATGGCCGCCTTCGGGCTCGGTGACGGAACGCTGCGCATCGCGACCGACGGAGATTGGACCAGCATTCCCGCCCACGAGGGTGCCGTGCTGGCCCTCGCCGCGGATGCCAAGGGCCTCGTGACCGGCGGCGACGACGGCAAGCTGCAGCGCATCGCCGACGCCACGGTGACGACGCTCGCCGATTTCGGCTCGCGCTGGGTCGAGCACGTCGCCGCGACCCCGACCCACATCGCCGCCGGCTACGGCAAGCGCGTCGCGCTGCTGGATACCGCGGGAAAGCTGCTCAAGACCCTCGAGCATCCCTCCAGTGTCACCGGCCTCGTTTTTGATGCGAAGGGCAAGCGCATCGGCGCCTCGCACGTGAACGGCGCCAGCCTCTGGTTCGTCGCCGCCAAGACCGACAACCCACGCAAGCTCGAATGGAAAGGCAGCCACACCGGCATCGTGATCTCGCCCGACGGCGAGAACGTCGTCACGGCGATGCAGGAAAACGCCTTGCATGGCTGGCGCCTCAGCGACGGCCAGCACATGCGCATGAGCGGCTACCCGGCCAAGACCAAGGCCATGTCCTTCAGCCGCAACGGCAAGTGGCTCGCCACCTCCGGCGCCGAGAGCATCGTCCTGTGGCCCTTCTTCGGCGGCGGACCCATGGGCAAGGCGCCGACCGAGCTCGCGGGCGGGGATGCCGCCCTGTGCACCTTCGTCGCCTGCCACCCGCAGCACGAGGCCGTGGCCGCCGGCTTCTCCGACGGGATGGTCGTGTTGGCCGACATCGGGTCCGAGCGGATCCTGCCCGTCGCCGGCCCGGGCGGGCGAGGCGCCATCACGGCCATGGCCTGGCACCCCGATGGCGCGCGGCTGGCCTTTGGCACCGAGACCGGCTTTGCCGGGGTCGTCGATTTCTCCAAACAGTGAGATCTGGAACGTGACGTCTGCGAAGTCTCCGGCGCTGCGGCGCATCACTGCCGATGGCCTGTCGATGCCCGTGCTCGGCCTGGGCACATGGCCGATGAAGGGCGAGGCCTGCGTCAAGGCGGTCGCGGGCGCGCTCGCGATGGGCTACCGCCACGTCGATACCGCCGAGATGTATGAGAACGAGGAAGCGGTTGGAGCGGGGATCCGCGCCAGCGGCGTTGCCCGCGCCGATATCCATCTCACCACGAAGGTGTGGTGGGAGCATCTCGAGGCCAAGGCGCTGCGCGCCGCCTTCGATGCCAGCTTGAACCGTCTTGGCACCGATTACGTGGATCTCTTCCTCATTCACTGGCCAGCCGCCGGCATGGACCTCGCCGCCGCGCTCGACACGATGATGACGCTGCGCCGTTCCGGCCGCGCCCGCGCGATCGGCGTGTCGAACTTCACCGTGGCGCTGATGCGCGAAGCGGTGCGTCACGCGCCGATCGCCTGCAACCAGGTCGAATACCATCTGATGCTGGGGCAGGCGAACGTGCTTGAGTTCGCGCGCGCCCATGGCATTGCCGTCACGGCTTACGCGCCCGTGGCGCGCGGCTTGTTCGCCGAGGACAAGAGCGTGAACGCGATCGCGCAGAAGCACGGCGCCACGCCCGAGCAGGTGGCGCTCGCCTGGCTGCTGACGCAGGACGGGGTCGCCGCGATCCCCAAGGCGGCCAAGCCCGAAAACCAGCGCGCCAACCTCGCCGCCCTCGACCTGCGCCTCGCGCCCGAGGACATTGCCGCTCTGGACGCGCTGCCGAAGGACCGTCGCCGGGTGAATCCGTCCTTCGCGCCCGCCTGGGACAGGTGAGGGCTCGAGGCGCCGGCTTGCTGCTTTCCGCCGCAGCGCACGCGGCGGTCGCCGGAGCCGTCCTGACTGTTCTTGCACCCATTCCGTTCGCCTCGGCACCAGCCGGGCCGACGGCGCCGGCGGTCATGTTCGTCTCCCTCGCGCCGTCCCCGCCACGACCGCCAGCCGCGGCCGCGCCGCCCCAGCCCGCTCCGCGGGTCACGGCCGCACCGCTTGCCATGCCCGTCGCCGCGCCGGCCGCCGACGCGCAACCGGTGGCGCCGCCTCCGCCCGCCATGCGGCCTCCTGCCCCACCCCCCGTGCCTCCCCGGCCCCGCGCAGCGCCGGCGCAGATCGCGCTGGCAGCACCGCCACCGATGCCACCCCTCCCGCCTCGACAGGTTCGGATACGCACGGCCACGGCGCCGGGCAGCGGTTCGGCCCCACCAGCCGCGGCAACGCTCCGCTCCTCCCGCCAGGCTTCGTCGCGAGCGGACTGGCTGCGCTCCATCGCCGCCTGGCTCGCGGCGCACCGCAGCTATCCGCCGCAGGCCCGCCGCGCCGGCGAGCAGGGAACCGTGGTGCTGCGTCTCGTGATCGCGCAGGACGGAACGGTGCGGCGGGCCGCCCTGCTCGCGGGCTCCGGCCATGCCGATCTGGACCGGGCGAGCCTCGCCACGGTCCGCGGAGCGCATCTGCCGCCCGCACGCTGGCCGGACGCGCCGGCGGAGGTCAGGCTGCGCGTGCCGATCCGCTACGCACTCGAAACATCAGGCTGAGGGGATCGTGACCCCGATCATGTCGCCTTCGCGCACGATCGCGGCAAGCCGCGCCGCATCCCAGCCTTCGGTGCCGGCGGGCCGCTGCGGCAGCACCATCCAGCGATAATCCGCCGTGCTGTCGACGACGCGGATGGCCACCTCGGCCGCCAACTCGGTGCCGAACTCGCGCAACAGCGCGCGCGGCGATCGCACGGCCTTCGCGCGATAGGCTGCCGATTTGTACCAGAACGGCGGATAGCCCAGCACCGCACGCGGGTAGCAGGAACAAAGGGTGCAGACGACGAGATGATGCAGCCCGGGTTGATTCTCGAGGACGCCGAGCGGCGGCAGCCCGCGCATCGGGATCCCCATCGCCTCGGCGGCCTTGGTCCCGTCCGCCAGCATCAGGGCGCGATATGGCGGATCGGTCCAGGCGCGGGCGACCATCGCAGCACCCTGACCTGGATTGGCGGCGTCGGTCTGCACGATACGCTCGGCGATCTCGGCCGGCCCCGCGATGCCCTTCTGCGCCAGGAGCGTCCGCAACCCTTTGAGGATGTCGTGCTCGTCGAGGTCTGTGAGGATCATGCGGCCTCCAGCCAGGTTTCGAAGAGCTCGACCAGCAGGTCGGCGTCCGCCTCCGGCCAGATCCGGCGGAGATCAAAACGCACATGATACAAGGCCAGCTCCTCGGCCGGGCGCGCGAAGGCCAACTGCTCCGGATTGCGGAAACGCCCGAGCGGGCGCTCGACCACGCCTTCCTGCCCGCGCAAGTAATAGGGCGTGCGGATATGGCAGGGCCCGCGCGTTTCCGGCCAATCGAGCCGAACCCGCACCCGCGTCCCCGCCGGCAGGAGCGCCGGGCGCGTCACCGCGCCGCCTCGCGCAGCGCCGTCTCGGAGATCACGCCCTTCTCGATCAGGATGGCAGCGATCGCGCGTACCCATCGACGGTAGTAGGAAAGCCGGTGATAGACGTCTTCCGGCAGCGATTCGATGCCGCGCCGAAGCTCGTCCACACTCATCACTCCCTTGGCGCCGAGGATCTGCCGGATCGCGTCCACCTCCCGGTCGAACGCGTCGAGGGCATGGGGCGCCGTGTCGACCGCCTGGCAGAGAAACCGCGGCACGCCGCCCAGGTCGTGCATCGCCCGCGGCACGCGGTCCGACAGGTCGGCAGGAGGAACGTCGTCGCTCATGCGGCGCAGGTTAGCCCTTCTCGCTCCCGTTCGGCTACCGGCCTATTTCACCACTTCGTTGGGATCGACACCGAAGATGGCGCTGCGCGGCACCCATCCGTCATGCCCGCCGGCGATGACGCGGCACCAATCCCCCGGGGGGCAGGCACGCAGCCTCCCCGTGACGCCCTCCTCCAGCAGGGCGACGGCGCGCGCACTCGGCTCGGGGCGGGCGCGCAGCAGCACGCTCTTCGCCGTCACCATGAAGCCGCGCACTCTCGTCAGGAGGACTTCGTGGATCCAGCCGCGGTCGCCTGCGGGATCGACCACCAGGCGCCAAACATCGAACTTGCGCAGCACTTTCACCGGCAGGCCGCGCCGGTGATAGATCCACCGGATCGGGTACTGCAGCCCGGGCCCTTGGCGCAGATAGACTTCGGAAGCACGCAGCGATTCCCAGAACGGAGCCGCCTCGACCCGCGCCGCCGCCGGAGCCTGCGGGGCCGGAGTTGGCCGAGGCGGCGCGTTGGCGGGCTGCTTCGCGGGCGGTTTGGCGGCCGGGGCCGGCGGCATCGTCACGCCAGGTGGGTTCGGGGGCAGCGGCAGCGGCGGCTGGCCGTGCACGACCGGGAGCGGGCGAGGGTGCGATACACCGAGTTCGGAGTGCGCGTTTAGGTAAGCCGGCGGTATCGGCGGCGGCGCCGCAAACGCCGTGCCGCCGGCGAACACCAGCCCGGCCCCCAGCAACCAGCCCCAACGCATTGGCCTCTCTCTACAGGCTCCGCCCGAGAGCAGGTCAAGCGGCGGCCGCTAAAAGGAAACGATCTCGTCCGCGTCCGCCAGCAGCGTCGCCATGCCGGCGATTTCCACACCGGGCGCCAGGCGCTCGGGCGCAATCTGCGCGAGGCGCAACGCCGTCTCGCACGCGACGACCCGCACCCCGAGCTCGACCGCCGCCGCGGCCAGCTCGGCGCAGGTCGCCACGCCCAGCGAACGGCGGCGCGCTTCCCCGTCCGCCTCCTGCCCGGCCGCACCCTCGGCGAGCAGGGCGGCCACCCCGGCGTCCGTCGCGAACAGCACCACGGCGCGGCCCAGCGAGGCCGCCGTCGTCGCCAGCATCATCGCCGCATGGACGCGCGACGACGACGCGGAGAGCAGCAGGATGCCCAGGCGATCAGCCGGCGCAGACAGGGGCCGGCTCCGCATGGTGCGAGAGATCCGCGTAGGCTTGGCCGCCACAGGACGGGCATTCTGGGTCGCGCGGCAACGCGATCGTGCGCATGCGCGAGGCGAGGGCGTCCCAGATCAGCAGCCGCCCGGCCAGCGTCTCGCCGAGACCCATGATCTCCTTGAGCACCTCGGTCGCCTGCAACGTACCCATGACGCCCGTGACAGCGCCGAGCACGCCGGCTTCGCCGCAGCTGGGCACCAGGCCGGGCGGAGGCGGCGCCGGATGCAGGCAGCGGTAGCACGGCCCGCCCGTATGCGGCTTGAACACGCCGAGCTGCCCCTCGAAACGCAGCACGGCGGCGGAAACCAGCGTCCGGCCCAGCAACACGCAGGCGTCGGACAGCAGGAAGCGCGTGGCGAAATTGTCGGTGCCGTCGCAGACGATGTCGTAGTCGCGGATCAGGTCGAGCACGTTGTCGCACCCGATGCGCGCCCGCACCGGCCGCACCGCCACCAGCGGGTTGATGCGCCGGGCCGCCGCGACCGCGGAGGCCACTTTCGGCTGGCCGACATCGGCCGTGCCATGCGCCACCTGGCGCTGCAGGTTCGACAACTCGACCACGTCGTCATCGACGATGCCGATCGTCCCCACGCCCGCGGCCGCAAGATACAGCAGCAGCGGCGAGCCGAGCCCGCCGGCACCCGCGATCAGCACGCGCGCGGCGCGCAGCTTCGCCTGTCCGGTGCCGCCGACCTCGGCCAACAGGATGTGCCGGGCATAGCGCCGGATCTCGTCCTCGGAAAAATCCAGGTCCATCGCCGGCATATGGGGTCCCGCCGGCGCCCCACGCAAGGCCGGCGCCGGCCCCCGTCAGGCGGGTGTGGCCGGATACCCTGCCTCTTCGAGGGCTGCGATCACCGGCGCGGCTTCCGCGCCGTCGACCGTCACCCGATGCGCCGGCAGATCGACGGTCACGTGCGCCGCCGGGGCGACCGCGGCGACCGCCTCCTTCACCGCGCGCTCGCAGTGCGAGCAGCTCATGTCGGGAACATTCAACGTCAGCATGGTTACCTCCGGCCCCGAGATGGCACTTCCCATCGTGGGAAGGTCAAGCCCTCCACCAGCGCCGCAAGGCGACGAGCGACCAGACGGCCTCGACCAGGCCGAAGGGCCAGGCCCCCTGCAGGAACCCATAGATCGAGCCCAGCGCACAGGACACGGCGAAGCCCAGCACAAATCTCGGGCTGCGCGGCTCGAGGGCATAGCAGACCAGCATCGCCGTCACCGCGAACAGTCCGAACCAGGTGAGCGGCGTGAACACTCAGAGCGCCGCCATGACCGCGTCCGCGACCTCGCGCGTGCCCGCCGTCCCACCCGCGTCCACTGGCCGGAGCCCCGTGGCAAAGGCGCGGTCGACGGCGGCGCGCAGCAGGCCGGCGGCTTCCCCGCAACGCGGCCCACCATGCCGATCGGCCAGCCATTCGAGCATCATCGCCGTGGAAAGGATCGTCGCCGTGGGGTTGGCGAGCCCCTTGCCCGCGATGTCGGGCGCACTGCCATGGCAGGGCTGAAACACCGCATGGGCGTCGCCGATATCGGCCGACGGCGCGAAGCCCATGCCCCCGATCAGCCCCGCCGCGAGGTCGGAGAGGATGTCGCCGAACATGTTCTCCGTCACCATCACGTCGAAACGCCAGGGCCTGCGCACCAGGTCGAGCGCGACCGCGTCGACGTAGGCGCACTCTGCCTCGATCGTGCTGTGGCGCGCCGCCACGTCGTGGAAGACTCGGCGAAAGAACGCCATCGAGGTGAGGACATTGGCCTTGTCCACACACGTCACGCGCCCCGGCCGCCCGCGCGCACGCCGCGCCTCCGCGAGCCGGAATGCCGCCTCGAACAGCCGCTCGCTGGTCGCGCGGGTGATCACCAGCCGGTCGATGGCCCGCGCGTCGTTCTCCACGCGCCCGAGCCTGCGTTCGGCGAACAGCCCCTCCGTCGACTCCCGCACCAGCACGAGGTCGAGCGACGCCGCCCGCGGGTCGGCAAGCGGACCCGCCAACCCTGGAATCGCACGGGCCGGTCGTACCCCGGCATAGAGACCCAGCTCGGAACGCAGATCGAGCTGGGGCGCAATTTCGGTGCCGTCGGGATAGCGCACGGCCGGGTCGCCCATCGCCCCGAGCAGGATCGCGTCCGCCGCGCGGCATGCCGTCATCGTCGCCGCCGGCAACGCCGAGCCGGTCGCGCGGTAGCACGCCGCCCCGGCCGGGTGCTCCTCCAAGGCCAGCGCGAGCCGGACCCGCCGGCAGGCGGCGCGCAGGATCTGCAGCGCCGGCGCCATCACCTCGTCACCGATGCCATCGCCCGCCAGCACCGCGATGCGAAAATCGCTCATGCGGCATCCTCGCCTTGCGTCCGGCCCCGTCAACCATCCTTGATCCGTCAACCATCCTTGACCTTACTATGATGGGAAGCTCATATCTTGACGATGGACGGCAGCGACACCCTCGACCTCACCATCACCGGCATGACCTGCGCGGCCTGCGCCACCCGTGTCGAGCGCGCCCTCAAGCGCACGCCGGGCGTGGCAGCCGCCTCCGTCAATCTGGCCACGGAACGCGCTCGCATCACGCTTGCGGGCGCCGACGAGGCCACGGTGATCGCGGCCGTCGCCCGTGCCGGCTATGGAGCCGCGCCGCTCGCCGCGGCGCCGGAGGCGGACGCCTGGGAATGGTGGCTCCTCGGCGTCGGCACGGTGCTCACGCTGCCGCTGCTCGCGTCGATGGGGGGGTTCCGGCTGCAGGGATGGGCAGAGCTCGCCCTCGCCACGCCGGTACAGCTCGTCGTTGGCTGGCGTTTCCACCGCGGTGCGGTCGCCGCCTTGCGCAACCGCGCGCCGAACATGGATGTGCTGGTCTCGCTCGGCACCTGGTCGGCCTTCCTGCTCAGCATCTGGGATTTGCTGGCCGGGGCGCCGCTCTACTTCGAGTCGGCCGCCGTGGTGATCGTTCTGGTGCGGCTCGGCAAGGCGCTGGAGGCCCGGGCCCGCCGCCGCACCGGCGCCGCCCTGCGCGCCCTCGAGGCGCTGCGCCCCGCGACCGCCTGGCGCCTTGCCGACGGCCGCGAGACCGAAGTTCCGGTCGCGGCCCTCGGCATCGGCGAGCACATCGCGGTGCCGCCGGGCGAACGCATCCCGGTCGACGGCATCGTGCGGGCCGGCGAAAGCGATGCCGATGAAAGCCTGCTCACCGGCGAGAGCCGTCCGGTCCCCAAGGCGCCGGGCGGGCGCGTCGTCGCAGGCTCCCTCAACGGCGCCGGCCGTCTTGAAATCGAAACGACCGCGCTGGCCGGCGAAACCATGCTCGCGCGGATCGTCCGCCTGGTGGAGGACGCGCAGGCGGCCAAGCCCCCGATCCAGCAGGTTGTCGACCGGGTGAGCGCCGTCTTCGTGCCCATCGTGCTGGCGATCGCCTTCCTTTCGCTCGTGGCCTGGCTGCTCCTCGGTGCGCCGCTCGACTACGCGCTGGTGGCGGCGGCGGCGGTGCTCGTCGTCGCCTGCCCCTGCGCGCTCGGCCTCGCCACACCCGCCGCGATCGTCGCCGGCACCGGTGCGGCCGCACGGGCGGGCATCCTCATCGCCGACCCTGCGGTGCTGGACACCGCGCGCGGCATCAAGACCGTTGCCTTCGACAAGACGGGAACGCTGACCGAAGGCAGGCCGCGCCTGGTGGCGGCGATACCCGCGGGCGACGTTACGGAATCGCAACTACTGGCGCTGGCGGCCGCGATCGAAGGCAACGCCACCCACCCCCTGGCACGCGCCGTTCGCGACGCGACGAAAGACCTCGCGATCCCGCTCGCCACCGACCTTCGTGCGCTTCCCGGGCGGGGCGCCGAGGCTCGGGTCGGCGGGCGCCGCCTGGCCCTGGGCAGCGAGCGCCTGCTCAGCGAATCGGGGGCCGAGGCAGGCACGCTCGGCGTGGCCGCGGCGCGCCACGCGAACGCCAGCCTCGCCTGGCTCGTCGCGCCGGAGGAGCGTCGCGTGCTCGGGCTGCTCGCCTTCGCCGACACCGCCCGCGCCGGCGCCCGCGCGGCCGTGGCACAGCTTCGCCGCCAGGGCTTTCATGTGGTCATGCTCTCCGGCGATCACCGAGAGGCCGCCGATGCCATCGCCGCCGAACTCGGGATCACGGACGTACGCGCCGGATTGCTGCCGGACGAGAAACTGGCCGCCATCGCCGAACTGCGCCGCAACGGAGCCGTGGCGATGGTCGGCGATGGCGTCAACGACGCTCCGGCGCTGGCCGCCGCCGATCTCGGCATTGCAGTCGCCGGCGGCAGCGAGGCCGCCCTGCACGCGGCCGGCATCACCCTGTTGCGTGCCGATCCGCGCCTCGTTCCCGCCGCGCTGGCGATCGCCCGACGCACAGCGCGCACGATCCGCCAAGGCCTGTTCTGGGCCTTCGCCTACAACCTCGTCGCTCTGCCCTTCGCGGCCTTCGGCGTGCTCTCGCCCATGATCGCGGGCGGCGCCATGGCCGCCTCCTCCGTCTCGGTGGTGCTGAACGCGCTGCAGTTGCGGCGCTGGAAGCCCGCCATCCAGGAGCGCGCATGAACATCGGCGAGGCGGCACGCTCCAGCGGTGTCTCAGCCAAGATGATCCGTTACTATGAAGAAACGGGTCTTCTTGCTCCCGCCAAACGAACGCAGGGCAACTACCGCACCTACTCACCGGGCGACATCCACACGCTGCGTTTCATCCGCCGCGCCCGCGACCTCGGCTTCGACATGCCATCGATCGCCCGCCTCCTCGCCCTCTGGCGCGACGAGCACCGCAGCAGCGCCGAAGTCCGCCACATCGCCGAGGAGCATATCGCAACGTTGCGATCTCGGATCGGCCAGATGCAGGCGATGCTCCGTACGCTGGAACACCTCTGCGAGCATTGCCACGGCGATGCGCGGCCCAATTGCCCGATCCTCGACGATCTCGCCGGCCCGAGCCATGCGATGCCCATGGCGCTGCCGGGCGCCGACGCATGAAGCTCTCCCGCCGCGCCCTCCTCGGCGCTGCGGCGATGCTGCCAGCGGCCACGGTCTGCGCCGAGCCCGCCCGCGCACTCACCGCCCGCACCCTCACCGCCGGCACCCGCACACTCGACGTGCTGGGCAAGCCCACGACCGTGTTCTCCCTCGTCGGTGACGAGGGAAAGCCAGGCCTCGCCTTCGCGCCGGGCGAGCCCTTTGCCGTGACGTTCCGTAACGAGCTGAGCGAATCGACGCTGCTGCATTGGCACGGCCTCACGCCACCCCCCGCACAGGACGGCACGCCCGGGCTTTCGGCGGCGGCAATCCTGGCCGGCGGGTCGGCGGAGTATCGCTTTCCGCTCCTGCGTCCAGCCACGGCCTGGGCCCACCCGCTCGGTCTGCAGCAGCAGCGGCTGCTCGCCGCCCCGATCATCGTGCACGCCCCCGCCGACGCGGCCCTGCACGAACAGATCATGCAGCTCGCCGACTTCGCCTTCGCCGACGCCGGCGAGCTGCAGGCGGCACTTGGCGGCGCCGAGGGCGACGGCGAAGCGATCGCCTACGATGCTTTTCTGGCCAATGGGCGAAGCCTCGACGACCCGGAGATACGGCCCGTGGCAGCCGGTGAGACGTTGCGCGTACGGATCATCAACGCCGCCAGCGCCACCGGCTTCACCATCGAAACGGGTGCCCTAGAGGCGCATCTGGTCGCCGTCGACGGCAACCCGATCGTGCCGCTCGCGGCCTCCAGCTTCCCGCTCGCCCTGGGCCAGCGTCTCGATCTGCTGGTGCGCGTCCCCGACGCCGGCGCCTACCCCATCATCGCCGCGGCCGAGGGGCGCACCGATCGCGCCGGCCTCGTGCTCGCCACGCGCGGCGCGCGGGTGGCCAGGCTCGCTCGCCAGGCGCCGCAGCAGGCCGGCCTGCTCGATGCCGGATTCGAGAAGCGCCTGGCCGCCGACCACCGCCTGCCGGCCATGCGCCCCGACCGCCGCCTCTCGATCCGGCTGGACGGCCAGGCCCGCCCCTATGCCTGGACCATCACCGGCGACGATCTGCGCGTCCATGCCGGCGAGCGGGTGGAACTCGCCATCACCAACGCCACCGACCGGGCGCAGCCGGTCCACCTGCATGGCCATGTTTTCGAGGTCGTCGGCATCGGTGACGGGCGCATGGCCGGCGCGCTGCGCGATACCGTTTCGGTGGCGGCGGGTGCCACGGTGACGGTGGCATTCGACGCCGACAATCCCGGCGCCTGGCTGCTGCACTCGACGCATCTCTACCGGCTGCTTGCCGGCATGGCCGCGATCCTGAGCTACGGCGCGTGACGGTTACGCCGGCTCCACGAACCGCTCCGCCTTGACGATCTCTCCCGCGAAATCACGCGGTGCCACACGCTCGGCTCCGCCCACGATCACGTCCGGGCGCAGCAGCCCGACCAGCTCCTCGGCCGGATCGCCTTCGCCTGCGGCGATGACGACGAGATCGACGCTGTCGAGGCAGGCCAGGCGCGCCGCGCGCACCGCCTCCGGCTCGCGCGGCCAGCCATGTCCCTTGCGGCGCCGCAACGAAGCGTCAGAGGCAAGCCCAACCACCAGCCGCTCACAGGCGGCGCGCGCCTGCTGCAGCAGATGCGCATGTCCCGGACGCAAGCCGTCGAAGCCGCCGCCGACGAAGCCGATGCGCCGCCCCTCGCGGCGCCACCGCTCGACCCGCGCCGCGGCGGCCTCGGCCAGGACGATGCGCGCCAGCGCCCCCTGCTGCGGGCTCGCCGCCGCGCGCAGGTCTCCGGTGCGAGCCACCGCCGTGCCGGCGCGGCCCAGGACGACGCCCGCGGCCAACGCGGCGAGCCGGGCCGCATCCCCGATGAGGAGCTGGGCCGCCAGGCCCGCGGCCAGCGCCGCGGTGACGCTGTCTTCGACGCCCGCGACATCGAGCCGCTCGCCCTCCGCGACGCGCACCAGCGTGGTGTCGGAGGCGTCCGCCAGCATCAGCCCCTCGCCCGGCATCAGCACGGCGACCGCGCCGGCCCCGAGGCGTTCGCGCAACCCCGCGCACGCCGCCGCCAGCGCCCGCGGTTGCGTCAACTCCAGCCCGCTCTCCGCGGCCAGGAGCGGCACGGAAGGCACCAACACGTCGACGCCGGCATAGCGCGCGAGCTCGCCGCCGTGGACGTTCGCCACCACCATGCGGCCGGTCGTCCGCGCAGCGGCGATCAGGGCCGGCACGATCTCGCCGTCCAGCACGCCCTTGCGGTAATCGGAGAGGACAACGACCGAAGTCGCCGCCATGGCCTCGCGGGCAATGCGCAACACCCTTTCGGCGATACGCGGGTGGACCGGCGCCGCATCGTCGGTGTCGGCGCGCAGCAGGATCTGCGCCTCGCCGTGATGCGCCGCGCCCACGAAGCGTGTCTTCACCGTCGTCAGCCGCCCGCCCTGGACCACGAGCCACGGTTCGACGCCGGGCTGCCCGCCGATCAGCCCGGTCAGTTCCGCGCCGGCGGCATCGTCGCCGACCACGGCGACCAGCGCCACGGCGGCACCCAACGCGCACAGATTGCGCACCAGGTTGCCCGCGCCCCCCGGCACCGCGAGCTCGCGCTCGATGGCCAGGACCGGCACCGGCGCCTCCGGGCTCACGCGCGCGACGGCGCCGAACACGGTGCGGTCCAGCATCGCGTCGCCCACCACCAGGACGCCCTGATGCGCCAGGCGCGAGAGCGCGGCGATGGCATCACTGTCGGTCATGCCGCCCGCCTAACCGCCCACCGGCCGAAGGGCAAGCATGGAATGGGGCATGCTGCGGCTCAGGCCCCGGCGACCTGGAGGAAGCCGAGGCGGTCGCCTTCGAGCACCGCGGCCGTCAGCATGCCACCGAGGACGGCGCCGGTGTCGATGCCGATGCGCCGTGGCGTGACCGCTGGGGCCGTTTCCGGCGTATGGCCGTGCACCACCACCCACGGCCGGCCCCAGCCGGGCAGCCCCTCGTCAGCGGAGAGAAACGGCTCGCGAATGGAGATGAGGTCCTGGCGCGTCTGGCGGATCAGCGGCACGCCCGGGCGCACCCCGGCATGGACGAAAAGATAGCTGCCGGCACGGTGCAGCAGCGGCCGGCCGGCCAGGAAACTGCGCGCCGCCGGCGGCACCAGGGCAGGCCATTGCTGGCGGCTTGCGCGGGGGGTGGCGCCCCAGCTCGCCAGCGTGTCCCAGCCGCCGAAGGCGAGCCAGCCGGCGGCGGCGCGCTTTTCGCCCGCGAGCGCCCGCTCCATCATGACTTCGTGATTGCCGGCCAGCACCACCACGCGGACCCCCGCCGCCGGGAACGGCGCCATCGCGCGCGCCACGACGCCCGCTGAGTCCGGTCCACGGTCGATCAGATCGCCGATATGCACCACCGTGGCGCGGGCCACCGGACGCATCGCCAGATCGGCCACGATACTCTGCGTCATCGCGTCCATCGCCGCGGCGCAGCCGTGGATGTCGCCGATCGCGTAGATCCGCTCCCCGGGGGGGAGAAACCCCGGCGCGGCGCACGAGGCGACGAGCGCCGCCGCTAATCTGTCCGATACCATTTGGCGCCACCATAGGCCGGCGCCGCCGGGCCGTGGATTCCAAGCTGACACCGGCGTGGTCAAGATTTGTCGGCGACGCGCCAGGCCGACGCCTGCCTTGCGAGCGGAGTTGCGCTTGCCCGCCCCGGAGGATCGCGTGTCGGAAAATCTGGCACCTCCACGCCCCGCGCCACGGCCCACCGGCTCCGGCTGGCCGGCACACACCACGTCCGTGCCGGGCATCGCGGGCCACGGGGTGTCCAAGGCCGCTTCGCTCGGCCTGTCCTCGCCCGGCTGGGGACAGCCCCCCCACCGGGCGGCAGCCGAGACCGCCATCCTGGCGGCGCCCGAAATCAATGATCATGCCATCCTGGCCGGATCGCGCGGCGCCGCGCTGCGCCTGCTTGCGGAGGAACACGTGGCCGTGCACGGCGGCGCCCTGCGGCCGCTCGCCCATCCGTCGCAGGCCTGGCTGATCCGCACCGCGCGTGAGCATGCCGAGGGCCTCGACGCGCGCCTGCGCCTTTTGCTGGGCGAACATGCCGTGGCCAGTTTCGACCTGCCGGAACAGGCGGAGGCGTTGTCCGAGCGCCTGGCTGGCGAACGGCACGTAACCGAGCCAGGCTTTGCCGTCGCTCTCGACGCGCCCTCGCGGCCCTGGCTGCGCCTTGTTGCACCCCCTGCGGGTGAAGCGCTGGATGCCACGCTCTCCCAGCTCGATCCGCTCCCCGCCGTACCGCCACCGCTGCTGCACCTGCCGCTCGCCGCTCTCCACGACGAGGCGTTCCTGCGCTTCGCCGCCCGCCATCGCCGCCGTGCCGGCACCGATGCGCCGGGCCTGGTCGCCACGATCCCCTTCGCCGAGTTGCTGGCCGCTCCTGATGCGGCCCGTCGTGCCGCGGCCGCGCTCGCGCATGCGGGGCACCGACTCGCGGCGGCGCTGCCGCCACAGGCGCTGCGGCTCTTCGATCCCTCGACGATCGCCGCCTCGCTGCTGGTGCTGCCGTGGGACCCCGCCTGGCAGCCCGGCGACGCATCGCTGCGCCGCGCCGGGCCTGCGCGCGTGATCGCCACCGGCGTGGATGGGGTGGCCGCCCTCTCGTCCTGCCGGGCCGCGGGCATCGGCGCCGTGGCCGGACGCATGGCCGCCCGCCTGCTCGGCATCGAGGGGCGGACCGTGGAGAGCCCGGCCCGATGAACACGGTCCTGGCCCACGCAAGCGAACAGGCCGGCGAACGCGCGGCCCGCCGCCTCGCCGCGATCGCGCACCAGAGCGCCCTCGCACAGGTCGGCCGGCGCGTGCTGCTGCTGCGCCTGTCGCGGCTGCCGCGGGACTGGTCACGCCCGCACCATCTGCGCCTGGCGCGCGAGGCGGTCTCGCCGCTCACGCTCGCCCAGCGCGCGGAGTTGCTCGACCTGCCGAACCGCGACCTCGCCATCGTCTGGCGTGGGGAAGCGCCGCTCGAGGCCTGTCTGCGCGATCTCGGCGCGTTGTTCGAGGGAGCGGAGGGCACCGATGTCGCCGATCTCTACGATCTGCCGCAACACGCCGAGACGGTCGCCGCCGCCGCCGCCGCCAGCCTGCGGCGCCGCGCCAGCAGCGCCGCGTCCGCAGCCCCGCCACCGCGCCTCCTGCTCGACGCCGAGCGGACGGCTCGCCTCGAGGCGGCGATCGGTCCCCTCGACATCGGCGGCTTCGTCCGCGCCAGCGCCCTGGCCGACAGCACGCCCGGCACACCGGGCTGGACCCGGCTCGGCGTCGATCTCCCGGCACTGCTCGAGACCTTGCTGCCCGGCGCCGACATCGCCGGCAGCACTGACGCGGCCCGGCGACTGCGCGCTGCCGTGGCCGAGCGGCTGCTCGTGCACCTGGAGGACGAGCCGAGCCGCCCTGCCGGCCCCCTGGCCCTGACGCTGCCGCCGTTGACCGTTCTCGGCCCCGGGTTCCGCCGCTTCGATGCCGCCCTCCCGGCCGCGGCCCGCGGCGAGGTCCTGGTGGGCTTCGACCTGCTCGATGTCGCGGCCGATCCGCCCGCCTACCTCCTCGCGCGCGAGCGGCTGCACGGCCGCGGACACATGGTTCTGATGCACCTGCCGGAGGGCATCGCCACCGAAGCGGCGGACCTCGAGGCACTCGCCCCCGACCGGATCGAGCGCGTCAGCACCCCCGGCCGCTGCGAGCCTCTCTCCTCATAGCCGACGTCCCGGCCCCACGCTTGCTCCACTGGCGCCACGCGCATAACCACCGGTCATGCTTGCGCTATCGGTTGAGAATCTCTCCAAGCGTTACCCAGGCGGCACCGCGCCGGCTGTGGACTCGATATCGTTCGACGTGCGGCGCGGCGCGACCGTGGGCCTGCTCGGCGGCAACGGCGCCGGCAAGACGACGACCATCGCCATGCTGCTCGGACTCCTGATCCCGACCCAGGGCCGCATCACCGCGCTCGGCCACGACATGGCGCGCGACCGGTTTGCCGCCCTGGCGCGCATGAACTTTTCCTCGCCCTACGTCGCTCTGCCGCACCGTCTCTCGGTGCGCGAGAATCTTGCGGTCTATGCCCATCTCTACGATGTCGCCCAGCCGGCGCGCCGCATCGCCGAGCTCGCTGAGCAGCTGGACCTCGGTGCGCTGCTGGACCGGCCGGCCGGCCAGCTCTCCGCGGGCCAGAAGACCCGCGTCGCGCTGGCGAAGTCGTTGATCAACCGTCCCGAGTTGCTGCTGCTCGACGAGCCGACGGCCAGCCTCGACCCCGACACCGGCGACGTCGTCCGCACCTGGCTCGAACGCTACCGCGCCGAGAGCGGCTGCGCCCTGCTGCTCGCCTCCCACAACATGGCGGAGGTCGAGCGTCTCTGCGACCAGGTGCTGATGATGAAGCAGGGCCGGATCGTCGATCGCGGCTCGCCGGCCGAGCTTATCGCCCGCTATGGTCGCGACGACCTCGAGCAGGTCTTTCTCGACATTGCCCGCAACCGCATGCGCGAGGCCGTCTGATGCGCGCGTCGTCACGCCGGATCTGGGGCCTGCTGTTCCGCCATATCGCCCTCTATCGCCGCTCCTGGCCGCGGCTCCTCGAACTCGCGTACTGGCCGACACTGCAGATGGTGATCTGGGGGCTGACCGCGCGCTTCTTTGCCGCGCGCCTCGGCGCCGGCGGCGCCACCGGTCCCTGGCTCGCCGCGGCCTCCGTGCTGCTCGGCGGTGTGCTGCTCTGGGAAATCGCGCTGCGCAGCCAGATGGGCGTCGCGATTTCATTCCTCGAGGAAATCTGGTCGCGCAACCTCGGCCATGTCTTCGTCTCGCCCTTGCGGCCGGCGGAGCTGGTCACGGCGCTGTTCGCCATGTCGATCCTGCGGACCTGCGCGGGCGTCCTGCCCGCGGTGCTGCTCGCCTGGGCTCTCTATGCCTTCAACCTTTTTGCCATGGGCCCGATCCTCATCCTGTTTGCGGTGAACCTGATGGCGATGGGCTGGTGGGTGTCGCTCGCGGTGGTGAGCCTGATCCTGCGCCACGGCGCGGGGGCGGAGGCGCTGGCCTGGTCGGTCCTGTTCGGACTGGCGCCGTTCTCCTGCGTTTTCTACCCCGTCGCGACGCTGCCTGCGCCGCTGCGCCCGCTCGCACTCGCCCTCCCCTCGGCGCATGTCTTCGAGGGCATGCGCGCGCTGCTCGACCACGGCGTCGTCGCCTGGGGCCATCTTGGGTGGGCGATCGGCCTCAACGTGGTCTGGATGGCCGCCGCCGCGCTGCTCTTTGCCCGCCAGTTCCGTGCCGCGAGGATCCGCGGCGCGTTGCTCACGATCGGCGAATAACGGAGGCGTTTCCGCGCCCTGCCCGATTTGCGGCACGCCCGCCACGCCACCGCCGCAATTGCGGCGCGATCGACGGGACTTGTAGGAACGTCACCGAAAATAGGAGGACCGCATGATCCGCCATCTCTTCGGCGCCTTCGCCATCGTCGCGACACTGGCCGGTTGCGCCGCCAGTGGCGCCACCCAGACCGACCAGCAATCCCTCGTCGATCGCTCGACCCTGGCGCTGCAGGAGATGTTTGCGCCGAATCAGAACCCGCAGGCGGTTGCGCTGCTGAAGAAGGCGAAGGCCGTGATGGTCTGCCCGCGCATCTTCAAGGCCAGCTTCATCGTCGGCGGCTCCGGCGGCGGCTGTGTCCTGGTCGGACGCTCCGCGACGGGCGCCACCGGCCCCGCCGCCTGGTCCGGTCCCGCCTTCTACGGCATCGGCAGCGGCAGCTTCGGCCTGCAGGCGGGCGTGCAGGACAGCGAGGTCGTCCTCGTGGTCGAGACCGACAAGGGCCTGCGCTCGCTGCTCGACAGCCACTTCAAGTTCGGTGCCGATGCCGGGGTCGCGGTCGCCGCCTATGGCGCCGGCGTCCAGGGCGCCGTCACCCCTGCGCTGACGGCGGACATCGTGGCCTTTTCGAGCAACCGAGGCTTGTTCGCGGGGGTCGCGCTCGACGGCAGCGTGCTGTCCACCCGCAGCGAATGGAACCAGAGCTATTACGGCCAGGCGCTTTCGGCGCAGCAGATCGTGCTCAACTTCCAGGGCAACAACCCCGGAGACGCGCCGCTCAAGGCCATGCTGGCGCATATCGTGGGCGAATAGGCCCGACGTGGCCGCGGCCGGAAGCACGGCGGCGGCGCCCGACGCATCCCGACCCGAAGGCCCAGGCCAACACCCTGGCCTTCGGGGCCGTTCCTGCCTAAACCTGCGGCCATGCCTGAGTTCTGGGAAACCAAGACGCTGGAGGCGATGACCCCGCGGGAGTGGGAATCGCTCTGCGACGGCTGCGGACGCTGCTGCCTGCACAAGCTGCGCGACGAGGACACCAACGAGCTCAGTTTCACCAACGTCGCCTGCCGTCTTCTCGACACGGGGACGGCGCGCTGCCGCGATTACGCCAACCGCAAGCGCCACGTGCCGGATTGCATCCGCCTGACACCCGCAAGGGTGCGCCAGAGCGACTGGCTGCCGCCCTCCTGCGCCTACCGCCTGATCGCCGAGGGCAAGCCGCTGCCGCCCTGGCACCCGCTGCGCAGCCGCCGTGCCGAAACCGTCGTCGAGGCGGGAGCCTCCGTGATCGGCCGCGTGATCAGCGAGCGCGAGGCGGGACCGCTCGAGCACCATGTCACGGAGTGGCCCGGCCGCCGGCCGCGCCGCCGCACCCCCGAGTTCGCCTGACCCGCAGTAGATGCGCCAACCACCGGAGAGATCGACATGATGAAAACCGCAATTTTCGGCGGCGTTAACGCAGCGGTGCTGACCGCCATGAACGCCGATCTCTCGGTGGATCTCGACCGCATGGCGGCGCACTCACGCTGGCTGCTGGCCAACGGCTGCAACGGCCTCGGCGTGCTCGGCACCACCGGCGAGGCCAACTCCATCGGCATCGAGGAGCGCATGGCCATCCTCGATGGCCTGGTGGCACGCGGCATCCCGGCGCGCCGGATGCTGCCCGGCACCGGCACCACCAACATCACGGACACCGTCAAGCTCACGCGCCACGCCGCCTCGCTCGGCGCACCCGGTTGCCTGCTCCTGCCTCCCTTCTTCTACAAGAATCCAAGCGAGGACGGGCTGTTTGCCTATTTCTCCGAGGTGGCCAAGCGTATCGAGGACGCGGCAAAAATCTATTTCTATCATTTCCCGGCGCAGTCGGCGGTGCCGATCACCGTGCCGCTGATCGCGCGGCTGCGCAGCGCCCATCCCGGCGTGTTCCAGGGGATCAAGGATTCCTCCGGGGATTTCGCCAACACGAAGTCCTATGTCGATGCCTTCGCCAAGGACGGCTTCGAGGTCTATTGCGGCGACGACGCAGCGCTCCACGATCTGTTGCGGGCGGGCGGGGCGGGCTGCATCACGGCCGCGGCCAATGTCGGCTGCCCGGTCAGCGCCGCCGTCTATGCCAACGCCGGCACGGCGACGGCCGACGCGGCTCAAGTCCAGCTCGCCGCGATCCGCAAAGCCGTCACCTCGGCGCCGCTGATCCCCGGGCTCAAGGCGCTGGTCGGCCGGCGCACCGGCGACGCTTCCTGGAACCACCTGCGCCCGCCGCACCTGCCACTCCCGGCGGACGCCGCGCAGAGGCTTTTCGCCACCTTCGACGCGACCGGCCTCAAACTCGCCGCCTGACCGTCCAGCCCCGGCGCCGGCCGGACTGGCGGTGCCGGGCACGGGCTGGACTGGCGGTGCCCGCCACAGGCGGACTACCGGGTGGCGCATCCGCTCGACTATCTGCCGCGAATGCACCCGCTCGTCTGGCTTGCCTTTGCGCTGGCCTATACGCTGATGGCCGCAGCGCCCGGCCCGGTGGTCGCCGTCGTCATTTCCTACGCCCTGACCAGCGGGCGGCGCGCATCGCTCGCCGTCGTTGCCGGCACCGCGCTTGGCGATGCGACGATCCTGCTGGCAGCGGCGCTTGGCGTGGGAGCGCTGCTGGCGACATCGGCCGAGGCGTTCACGCTGCTGAAGCTCGGCGGCGCCCTCTACCTCGTCGTGCTGGGCATCCTCGCCTGGCGCGCGCCGCCGGCGGCGGCCGCGGCGGGGCCGCCTCGCTCGCGCCGGCGCATCTTCCTGCATGCCTACGCGACCACGGTGCTGAACCCGAAGGGGGTTCTGTTTTTCGCGGTGTTCCTGCCGCAATTCCTCGATGCCCGGAGGCCGTTCCTGCCGCAGGTCGCGATCATGGCGGCCACCGTTATGATCTTCGGCCTGCTGGTGGACGGTTCCTATTCGCTGCTGGCCACGCGGCTCGCCGGGCGGCTGCGCTCGATTCGCGCGCGCCGCATGGCCAACCGTTTCGCCGGCCTCACCCTGATCGCCGAAGGCACGCTCGCGGCCCTCTGGCACCGCGCCTGAAACCGCTCCCGGCTGGCCGGCCGCTCAGGCCGCCAGCACCCGCGCCTCTTCGCGCGCCTGGACCGGCACGGCCGGCTCGCCCCCCCGCTCGGCGACCCGCTCGGGATCGCGCACCATGTAGCCGCGCCCCCACACGGTTCCGATGAGGTTATCCGCCCCGGCCTGCGCCAGCTTCTTGCGCAGCTTGCAGATGAAGACGTCGATGATTTTCATCTCCGGCTCATCGATGCCGCCATAGAGGTGGTTGAGGAACGCATCCTTGGTCAACACCATGCCCTTGCGCAGGACCATCAGCTCCAGGATCGCGTATTCCTTTCCGGTCAGGTGTACGATCTGGCCGTTCACCGTCACCTCTCGGCTGTCGAGGTTGAGCTTGACGTTGCCGGCATGCAGCACCGGCTGGCTGAACCCCTTGCTCCGTCGCACCACGGCCTGAAGCCGCGCCAGCAATTCAGCCTGGTCGAACGGCTTGGTGATATAGTCGTCGGCCCCGGCGCCGAGGCCCTTCACCTTCGCTGCCGGTCGGTTGAGGCCGGAGAGGATCAGCACCGGCGTCTCGACCCGCGAGGCGCGCATCCGCCGCACCACCTCGAAACCCTCGATATCGGGCAGCATCAGGTCCAGCACCACGATGTCGTAGTCGTAGTGGCGGGCGAGTTCCAGCGCCTCCTCCCCCGTGTCCGCTTGGTCCACGACGGCCCCGGCGCCGCGCAGCATCAGCGCGACTCCGCGCGCAACGACGAGATCGTCCTCAACCAGAAGCACGCGCATTCGAGGGCTCCATACAACCTAGGGTTTTATTGTTGGGTGATAGATGGCCGCATGTCCACTCATTTTTCATCCTCGCGCCATAAAATCGGCGAACACATCCAGCAGAAATGTCTCAAAAAACGAAAATGAACGCCTTCCCTCAACTCCACGCCCTCACCGCCCGGTTGCAGGCCTCGGCCGACGCGCTCGGCACCATCGAGCCGGCGATCGTCATGGGACGCGTCGTCGCCGTCCGCGGCCTGGCGGTCGAGGTCGCGGGCCTGGGTGGGCTCGCCGGCATCGGCGCGCGTGTCATGCTGCAGCCGCGCAACGCGCCGCCTGTTCCTGCGGAGCTGGTCGGCTTTGCCCCCGGCCGTGCCATCGCCATGCCGTTCGCTGCCACCGCCGGCCTCGCACCGGGAGACGCGGTTCGCACCGGGCTGCGCCCCCGCCCTGCCGCCTTGTTTCCATGCGAGGCCTGGTTCGGGCGGGTTCTTGACCCGCTCGGCAACCCGGTGGACCAGCGCGGTCCCCTCCCGCGCGGACTGCGCGCCGCGGCGCTGGACGCCGCTCCGCCGGCCGCCGCCACCCGGGCACGGCTGGGGCCGCGTCTCGCCCTCGGTGTCGCCGCTCTCGATCTCTTCGCCACCTGCCGGGAAGGCCAGCGCCTCGGCCTGTTCGCCGGCCCCGGTGTCGGCAAATCGACGCTGCTCGGCATGCTCGCCCGTGATGCTGGCGCCGATGTCGTCGTCGCCGGCCTGGTCGGGGAACGGGGACGGGAGGTGCGCTCCTTCCTCGAAGACGACCTGGGTGCCGGGCTCGCCCGCTCCATCGTCGTCATCGCCACCTCCGACGCCCCGCCGCTCGCGCGGCGCGACGCGGCGCGCGCGGCGATGGCGATCGCCGAACATTTCCGCGACCAGGGCGCGAAGGTCCTGCTGCTGCTCGACAGCGTGACGCGGTTCTGCGCCGCGCTGCGCGAGATCGGGCTCGCAGCCGGCGAACCTCCGGCCGCACGCGGCTATCCGCCGCGCGTCTTTGCCGAACTGCCGCGCCTGCTGGAGCGGGCGGGTCCCGGCCGAGAGGGCCAGGGGAGCATCACGCTCTTTGCGACCGTCCTGGTGGATGGCGACGACATGACCGAGCCGGTGGCCGATGCGGTGCGCGGCATCCTCGACGGCCACGTGGTGCTCGACCGCCGCATCGCCGAGTCGGGTCGTTACCCGGCGGTGGATATCCTGCGTTCGCTCTCGCGCACCGTGCCCGGCTGCCTCGAGCCGCACGAGGCACGCGCCGCCGCCGCCGCGCGCGCCGCCCTGGCGCAGGCCGCCGACCTCGCGGACCTCGTGCGTCTGGGGGCCTATCAGCGCGGCGCGGACCCGGCCGCCGATGCCGCCCTGGCGGCGGCCCCGGCCATCGAGGCCATGCTGCGTCAGGCTCCGGGGGAGCCGCGCGACGCCGCATCCGGCTTCGCCCAGCTGGCCGCCATCCTCACCGCCCCCGGCGGATGACACCGGCGGCGCTGGCAACGCTGCGCCACCTGCGCCGCCGCGCGCTGGAAGCGGCGTCGCAGGCCCTGGCTGAAGCCCAGGCCGCGCAGGACCTGGCCGAGGCGGCCGCCCAAGCGGCGCATCGCCGCCTCGACATCGAGCGCGCGGCCGCCGAGGACCTGGCCGCCGGCGACGCGGCCGTCGAGGCCTATGCCGCCTGGTTGCCGCGCGGCCGCGCCACCCTCGCCGAGGCCGAGGCCGGGCGGATGCGCGCGAGCGAAGCGACCGCCCTTGCGCGCCACCGCCTGGCGGCCGCCCGCGTGGCCATGGAGGCGGTCGACCTGCTCGCCGAGCGCCAGCGCCAGAAGGTCCGCGAACGGCTCGCCCGCGCCGAGCGCGACATGCTCGCGGAGTCCCTGCTGCGCCAGCGCGAGGAACCGTCCTGAGGCTCGCGGGCCGGGAGCCCTGCGCGCCAGCCGGCGCGCCTCAGCGCGCCGCGGCCATCGCCGGGCCCTTCGGCAGCAGCACGTAGGCCTGGCCCTGCTCGCGCATCTTCCCGGCGCGCTCCTCCGCCGCCTTGCCCCAGCCGAAGAAGATGTCCCCGCGCACCGCTCCCTTGATCGCGCCGCCGAGATCCTGCGCGACCATCAGGCGTTCGATCGGCTGGCGCGTCACCGGGTCGGTCGTCTCCACGAAGACCGGCGCCGAAAGCGGCAGGAAGGCCTTGTCCACCGCCAGCGAACGGTCCGGGGAGAGCGGCGTGCCGAGTGCCCCGGGCGGGCCGATATCCGTCGATCCGCGTTCGATGCGGAAGAACACATAGGACGGATCCTGGTCCATCACCCCCTGGGCCTGGGCGGGATGGTTCTCGAGCCAGCGGCGGATCGACTGCATCGTCACCTCGCGCATCGTCATCGCGCCGCGGTCGACCAGCACGCGCCCGATCGGCACATAGGGCCGGCCGTTCTGCCCGTCATAGGTGACGCGGACCACGCTGCCATCGGGCAGGCGGATACGCCCGGCGCCCTCGACCGAGAGGAAGAACGCATCGATCGGGCTCTTCAGCCACAGCAGTTGGAGATGTTGCGCGGCCAGCGCGCCATGCTCGATGGCCGCCCGGTCAGGCAGCACCTGCCCTGGCCGCACGCCGGGCGGGCGGCGCAGGATCGGCGTCTGATACGGCCCCTCGCGCCTCAGCGAGCCTTCGAATTCGGGCTCGAAATAGCCCGTGAAAAGCCCTGTCACCGACCCGCCTTGAGAGACGAGGTAAGCGTCGAAATTGCGTTCGAAGAAGGCTCGTGCCGCGTTCTGGTCGCCGGGCGGAACCACCCGCGCTTCCCCGCAGGCGAGCCGCCACGGCGCCGCCAGCCCGCCCAGCGCGGCCGCGAGCCCGGCGCCGCCCAACTCGGTGTTCGGATGGCCCGCCAGGGTGTCGCAATCGCCAATGAAGGGCGGCAGGGCCGCGGCGACATTGTCGGTCTGCCAGCCCGGGATCCGCGAGAAATCGACCCGTGTGAAGGCCACCCCCGCGCTTTGCGGCACCGCTGCCGCGGGCGGCGGCAGCACCGGCGCGGGCTGCACCGCACAGCCCGCCAGCAGGCCGATCATGCCGAGAGCGACGAAGGGCGAGCGCATCAGGCGCTACGCGCGGCGGCGAGACGCCAAGTGGGGTCCGGCTGCGCAAGATCGCGCTCGAGCGTCCAGAGATCGGTGATTTCGGTGACCGCCTCGGTGCCCTGCACGATCGTACCCTCGGGGCCCAGCGTATGGCTGACCTGGTCGGAGACGATACGGATCTGGATCTGCGCGCGCGAGCCGGCCAGCGCGGCATCGACGATCTCGATCGCCAGCACGCGGCGGATCTCCGTCAGCTGCCTTTCCCCCGCCGCCTCGCGCGCGGCGATTGCCGCCTCGAACCCCGCCATGGTTTCGGGCGTGAGGAGGGGCGCCAGCGCGGCGCGATCTCCGGCGGCGAAGCCGGTCACGATCATGCGGAAGGCCGCTTCCGCCCCGTCCAGAAACCGCTGGGCGGTAAAGCCATGGTCGATACGCCCCATCGCCAGCAGCGTCTGCCCGAGCGGGGAGGCCGGATCCGGCACCGGGCGGGTCGGCACCGGCTCGGCGCGGCCCTCGATCACCGGTCCGCCGGGCGTCGGCACTGGCTGGCGGATCGGCTGCTGCTCGAACCCCTGCCGGCGGCCCAGCACGCTGCGCAGGCGCAAGGCCAGGAACACCGCCACCATCGCAAACAGGACGATATCGACCGGAAAACTGCCTGATCCCGTCATGTCGGCCCCATCACCTCGCTTGCCACATCCGCCCGCCGGGCGCCGCGCCGCAGCTCGCCGCCAGCCGTTGGACATAAGGCGCCCCGTATCGGGGCACAATCATGTCGGACGTTACCTGACGGTCATGCTTGGCGCGCCGGCGACACTCCGCTACTGGGTTGAGAGCCATGATCCTGCTGCGCCACGGCCAAAGCGAGTTCAATCTCCATTTCAGCGCGACACGCCGCGACCCCGGCATCGAGGACCCGTGCCTGACCGATCTTGGGCACGACCAGGCCCTCCGCGCCGCCGAGGCGCTGGCCGGCGCCGGCGTCCGGCGCATCGTCGCATCGCCCTATACCCGCACCTTGCAGACCGCGGGCCCCATCGCCCAGACGCTGGGCCTCAAGGTCGAGGTCGAGCCGCTGGTGCGCGAGCGCTATGCCTTCAGCTGCGACGTCGGTAGCCCGCGTTCGCGCCTGGAAGCGACGTGGCCGCATCTCGACTTCTCGCCGCTGGCCGAGCGCTGGTGGCCGGAGGGGCCGGAGCCGCATGACAGTGTCGTCGAGCGCGCCACCCGGTTCCGTGCGGCGCAGTCGGCGCTCGCCGACTGGTCGGCCACGCTCGTCGTGTGCCACTGGGGCTTCATCATGGCGATGACGGGGATTTCGGTCGCCAATGGCACCTGGTTGCTCTGCGACCCCACGGCGCCGCCGCCGGCGGCCATCTCCTGGCGGGTCTAGCGCCGGCGCCGGCGCTGGCACGTGTCGGATCGAAAAGGCGGCAGCCGCCGGCCTGCGGCCGTCTCCTCCCGCCTCGGCCCGGGCGGGCAATCCGCGGTTGGCCTGCGCCCGGGGCCGTGCTACCGCGGCACACCCTTGCGGAGACGCCGATGTCCGAGACCGCCCAACCCCAGGCCGCCCCCCTGGTGATCAACCTGCAATACGTGAAGGATCTGTCGTTCGAGGTGCCCGGCGCGCCGGTGGTTTACACGACGCTGCGCCAGCCGCCGCGCGTCGAGATCAATCTCGACGTCCAGGCCCGCCGCGTGACGGAGGGCCAGAACAGCTTCGAGGTCGGGATCGCCATCCGCGCCGAGGCCTTCGACCCCGCGCCCGCGCCAGGCACCGAGGCGGCCCGCATCTTCCTCGCCGATCTCGTCTATGCCGGTGTCTTCACCCTGAACGGCATCCCCGAGGCAAGCGTGGAGCCGGTGCTGCTGGTGGAATGCCCGCGCCTGCTGTTCCCGTTCGCCCGCGACGTGCTGGCCACCGCCACGCGCGACGGCGGCTTTCCGCCGGTGCTGCTGCAGCCGATCGATTTCCTCAGCCTCTGGCAGGCGCGCCGCGCGCAGGGAGCGGGCGGCCTGGAAAACGGCATCGCGAGAGCCTGACGCCGCCGCCGCATCGGGTTTCGCCGCGGCGCGGACGGGCAGCGGCGCGCCTACAGGCCGCTGCCGAATCGCGCCATGATGACGATGATGGCGATCTGCAGCAGTCCCTGCGAGCCAACACCGTAGACGTAAAAGCGCATCAGGCGGGCGATCCGCGGCACGTTCGGCTGCGGCTTGCGCAGCTCGAAATAGACCATGAGGTTGATCGGCAGCAGCAGGCCCAGCCCCTGCAGCGTGAGGATGGTGACGATCACCAGCGCCGCGGCAACCCAGGCATATTGCGGCCAGGGTAACGCCAGGAACCCGACGCGCCCGGCAAGCACCCACCCGGCGGTGCCGGTGATGGCCGCAAGCGTGGGCATCAGGAACAGCATCTTCGGCATCAGCCGGCAGGCCACGGCGCGCCGCGCCGGCGGGGATACCTGCCTCAGGATCGGCCCCATCACGAAGCCCATGAACAGGTCGATGCCGGTCCACAGCAGCCCGCACAGGATGTGAATGAAGGTCAGGGCCCAGAGCCCGGGGCTGGCGATCGCCGCGGCCAGGCAGGCGAGCGCAAGCGCGACCCAGACCAGGTTCCGCGGATTGATCCCGGGGAAATCGTCGACCGGGCTGACGATACTCGCGGACATGGCGACGTTCTCCGGCATGTGAGGGGTCGTGCCGCAGGCACGCTCGGTAAGAACTCTGACAGGTCCTTGATTTCGATCAAGGTGCTCGGCCTCGCAACGGTACAATGGCGAACGGTCCAAACGGAGGATGATGTCATGCGGATGCGGCTTGCACTGAGCACGATCCTGGCTCTCTCATTCGCTGCGGCGGCGCTGCCGCTGCACTCCGCGCGCGCGGCGGACGCCGCTGCGGGGAAGCGGTTGTTCCGCCAGCGCTGCTCGATTTGCCACAGCGACGAGAAGGGCGAGAACAAGATCGGCCCGTCGCTGTTCGCCGTGGTCGGGCGCAAAGCCGGCGTGGAACCTGGCTACAGCTACTCGGCGGCCAACGAGAAGAGCGGTCTGACCTGGGACGAGGCGACGCTCGACCGCTACCTGCAAAGCCCACGAAAGGTCATCCCGGGCACCAAGATGAGCTTCCCCGGCATGCCGAACGCGAAGCAACGTGCTGATGTGATTGCGTTCCTGGCCACCCTCCACTGACTGACGCCGCGTTGCAACATCGCCGTTTTTTCGATGGCCAATTGATCGACATCAAAGTGTAAGGAAATGAAAAGCTAAAAAATCCGCAACGACGTGTTCATGCGTCAGTTACGGAGGGCCATAAGGATGAACGGAGGAGCGTATCGTACGGCCGGGTTCCCGCCATGGCGGGTCCTGGCCGTTTTATTGCCGATGCTGTTGCTGTGGAGCATGCGCCCGGCGCATGCGATACCGGCCTTTGCGGCGCAGACGGGCCAACCCTGCACGGCCTGCCATGTGGGCGCCTTCGGGCCGCAGCTCACGCCCTTCGGCCGCGCCTTCAAGATCGGCGGCTATACGATGTCCGGTGGCCAGGGCCTGGCATCCAAGATCCCGCTTTCGGCGATGGTGCTGACCTCGCTGACGCAGACCTCCGCCAACCAGCCGACCCCCGCCGCGCCGCATTTCGCGCGCAACACCAACCCCGCCATCGACCAGATCAGCGTCTTCCTTGCCGGGCGGATCAACGACTACCTCGGCGGCATGATCCAGGGGACCTATGACGGCATCGGCGTCGCGGAGGCTCTGGACAACACCGACCTGCGCGCGACAGACGAGCTCAACATCGGCGACAACACGCTGCGCATCGGTCTGTCGATCAACAACAATCCGACCGTCCAGGACCCCTATAACTCAACGTTTGCCTGGGGTTATCCCTACGTGGCATCCGCACTGGCCCCGACGCCAACGGCCTCGCCGCTGCTTGCCGGTGCCCTTGCCGGCAACGTCGCCGGCGTAACCGCCTATGCCTGGTGGAACTCCCACCTCTATATCGAGGGCGGCGCCTACATGGTCCTCGACGACCGCATCGCGAAGACCCTGGGCGTCTACCCGCAGGCCGGCAACGGATCGGGCGCGATCCCTTATGCCCGGATCGCCTATGAGTGGGATTGGGGCGACAACTCCCTCGAGGTCGGCGGGCTCTTCCTGCACGCCAACCTGCAGCCCGTGGACACGGTCGGCGTCGGCACCGATTCCTACACCGACTACGCGATCGACGCGCAGTACGAGTTCCTGGGCGACGGCCCCAACCACTACACGCTGAGCGGGATCTTCACCCACGAGGAACAAAACCTCCGGGCGACCTTCGCCAGCGGTGGCGCCGCGCAGCCGCACCATACCCTCAACGACTTCCGTGTCTCGGGCTCCTGGATACGCAACGACACCTACCAGTTCACCCTTGGCATGGATGAGACCTTTGGGACCGGCGACTCGGTCATCTACGCGCCGGGCCCCGTCAGCGGCAGCAACAAGGGCACGCCCAACAGCACGGCCTTCATTGCCGAAGCCGACTGGATCCCGTTCGGCAAGGAAAAGTCCTGGGCGCGGCCGTTTGCCAATCTGAAGCTCGGCCTGCAGTTCACCGCCTATACCGACTTCAACGGCGGCAACAGCAACTACGACGGCTTCGGTCGCAACGCGGCTGGCAACGACACCATCTACGCCTTCGCCTGGATCCTCTTCTGATCCCAGCGCGGGCAACGTCCCGAGGCGCGCCGGACCAGGCCCCCCCTGGTCCGGCGTTGCCGTTTCAGGCCCCCTCGACGATCGTGACGTCGAGCGTGCCGATCTTCTCGATCTCCGCCACGACGCGATCGCCCACGGCCAGGAACGTGCCCTTCGGCGCGCCCACACCGGCGGGCGTGCCGGTCAGAATCACGTCGCCCGGGTCGAGCGTCATGATGCGCGACGCGGTCGCGATCTGCTCGGCGATGGAAAAGATCATGCCCGAGGTGCGGGCATCCTGCTTCACCGCGCCATTGACGCTGAGCCTGAGCGCCAGGTCCTGCGGGTCGCCGATGGCAGCGGCCGGCACCAGGCGCGGGCCCATCGGGCAGCACGTGTCGTGCGCCTTTCCCGCGACCCAGTCGAGTTTGTAGAAGGTGTCCGGCGCGCGATTGAGGTCGCGGGCGGAGAAGTCGATCGCCACCGTATAGGCGGCGACGTGCGCCAGCGCCTCCTCGGCTGAGACCGCTCGTGCCGTGCGGCCGATGACGGCGGCAAGCTCGACCTCCCAGTCCATCGCCTTGGTATCGAGCGGCTTGCGGACAGTGGCCCCGCCGCCGACCACGGCATTGCGGGGCGGCTTCATGAAGAAGAACAGGCGCTGAGCCTCCTTGCGCAGGTCGGCGACGCCCATCTCCGCGCAGTGGTCATAGTAGTTGGCGCCCGCGCAGAGGATCTTGCCGGGATAGAGAAGCGGCGCGAGCCGCGGGGCCTCTTGCACCTCGTCCGTGGGATCGGGGCGCAGCGCATCGAGCGCGGCCGCGGCCCGCGGCCAGTCCGCGAACAAGGCGGCCACGCTGTTCATGCCGGCCAGCCCCGCGCGGCCGAGGGACGTTTCCAGGCGGTAGAGCCTGCCTGCGAGTTCGACGCAGGCGAGCGGCCCGCCCGCGGCGGCGATGGTGGTGAGCGACCAGGTTGGGTTCGCCATGTTGGACCCCGTCTTGTTGCGGGCGCGACCGTATGGGGTGGAATTGCATTGTCAATCGGGCGAAGCGGTCTGCCCGCGTCCGGCACGGTGGCGTTTGCCCGCCCGACGAATTTGTGATGGCGTCCGCCCAAGCAACCGCCGAGGTCCTCATGTCGATCACCAACGCCCCCGACCCCGCCATCCGTCGCGCCATCGTCGAGCAGGATCTTGCCAACGTCCTGCACCCGATCGTCCAGCACCGCGCGCTCGAGAAGAAGCAGATGGTGGTGGCCGGCGGCAGCGGCTCGACCATCCGCGACGCCGACGGCACCGAGTATCTCGACGCGATGGCCGGCCTCTGGTGCGTCAACATCGGCTATGGGCGCCACGAACTCGCCCAGGTCGCCGCGGAACAGATGGAACGGCTCGCCTATTTCCCGCACACGGCGATGAACGAGCCGGCCTCTGAGCTCGCGGCCACGATCAACACGCTGATGGGCGGCGACACCCATGTCTATTTCGTCAACTCGGGCTCGGAGGCCAACGAAGCCGGCTTCAAGATCGCGCGCCAATGGGCCAAGCAGGAACATCCGGGCCAGTTCCGCTTCAAGACCATCAGCCGCTACTACGCCTATCACGGCACCACCCTGGCGACGCTCGATGCCGGCGGCATGGGCGAGCGCAAGGGAAAGTTCGAGCCCTACTCCGGCGATTTCGTGCACGTGGCGCCGCCGACCTGCTACCGCTGCCCGTTCGGCCTCAGCTATCCCTCCTGTGGCATGGCGTGCGTGAAGAACCTGGAATCGACCATCCTCGGCGAAGGACCGGAAAGTGTCGCCGAGGTGATCGTCGAGCCGGTGATGAGCGGCGTCGGCATCGCCGTTCCGCCGGATGAATATCTGCCCGCGGTCGAGGCGATCTGTCGCCGCTATGGCATTCTCCTGCACGTCGATGAGGTGATCAACGGATTTGGCCGCACCGGGAAGATGTTCGCGCACCAGCACTACGGCGTGAAACCCGACATCGTCGCCATCGCCAAGGGAATCTCGAGCGCCTATCTGCCGATCGCGGCGACCGTGGTGCGCAACCACGTCTTCGACAGCTTCCTCGGCGAGCCCGATTCCAACCGCCAGGTGGTGCAGGTGAACACCTATGGCGGCCATCCCGCAGCGGCCGCTGTCGCGCAGCGCAACATCGAGATCATGATGCAGGAGAAGCTGGCCGAGCGCGCAGCGGAGACCGGCGCCTATCTCATGGACGGGCTGCGCGGCCTGCTGAAGCACCGCAACGTCGGCGACGTGCGCGGCAAGGGTCTCCTCTGCGGCGTCGAACTGGTGAAGGACAAGACAACCAAGGAACAGCTCGACAACGCAACGATGAACGGCGTGATCGACGCCTGCAAGGCCGCCGGCCTGATCGTCGGTCGTGCCGGCGCGGGTAGCCGCTGGGGCACCGTGGTCGCGATCTGCCCGCCGCTGGTGGTCACCCGCGCGGAATGCGACCGCATCGTCGAGACCCTCGGTCGAGCCATCGCGGCGATCCCCGCATAGGAGGGAGACCGCCGTCGCGGCATCACGATTTCGGCAGGCGTCCCATCAGGTAGAACTCATCATTCGGCCTGAGGCTCATCAGGTTGGCGAGACGGTTCGACATCGCGAAGAAAGCGGCGATCGCTCCGATGTCCCAGGCATCGTCGCGGCTGAAGCCATGCGCCTCCAGCGCCGCGATGTCGGCATCGCTCACCGTCTCGGCCTCCTGCGAGACCCGCATCGCGAATTCGAGCATCGCGCGCTGACGTTGCGTGATCTCGGCCTTGCGCCAGTTGGTCGCCACCTGGTCGGCGATCCGCGGTGCGCGGGCGCGGATACGCAGGATCGCGCCGTGCGCGATCACGCAGTAAAGACACTGGTTGGCGCCGCTGGTGGCGACGACGATCATTTCGCGATCGGCCTTGCTGAGGCCGCTGTCACGCTCCATCAACGCGTCGTGATAGGCGAAGAACGCGCGGAATTCGTCGGGCCTGTGCGCCAGCGCCAGGAAAATATTGGGGACAAATCCGGCCTTTTCCTGCACCGCGAGGATCTTCTCGCGGATATCGTTCTCCATGCCGGCAAGCTCTGGAACCGCAAAGCGGCTGATCGGCGTGTCCATCGTTCCCCTCTCAGAGAGCTTCTAGAAAGCCCTCGAATGTCATCAGCACCGGGTTATCGCCGGCAACGAGCCGCCCCTGGCCGATCGTGCCGTCGAGATCCACGATCGCGATCTCGATAGCAGACGCGGCGCCAACGGTGCCGCGGGTCACCAGCAACTCGGTGGCAAAGCCAGGGATCGGTGGCGCGTCGGCGAAGCGCGCGCCGATGGTGCTGGCAACGCCACCCCGCACCGCAGCCTCGCCGAGGCGCGCTGTCAGCGCCACGGTTTCCAGCGTCCGCACCAGGTCCTGGTTGGGAGCCAGACGCAGCGCGACGCCGGGCTTCGCACCCTTGCGGAGCGGCGTCGAGGTCGCGACCGGGGAGAACAGCCGGAAGCCCGTCTCCTCGTCCTGCATGGCCTCGAAACGCGCGCCGATGATCGCCACACCGCTCGCCCGAATCGTTTCCGCAACGAAGGTCTCTTCGGGCAGCACGTGGCCGCATCCGCGCGTGCCGTCGGCTTCGGTCCAGAGGGCATGGCTGTGGAAGAAGGGACTGCCGTCGCGCCAGCCAAGCGTGATGGCGCCCGTTTCGAGCCGGCTGACGCCGGGCGGGCGGCGCGGCGCGCTGTAAAAGGCGGCATGCCTCGCATCGGGCGACAGCGCGGGAATGACGTATCCGAAAGGCCCCAAACCGCCACCGGTCAGTGTCAGGCAGGCGGATTCGCCGCCGCACCCGGTGATGAGTTCCGCGATCGCGTCAAGCAGGCGGCCGCCGGCGTGGATCTCGGCCTCCACCGGGATGGCACCGGCGCTGACCGCCGCGATCCTCCGCGGTCCTGGAAGACCCGGCTGGCGGATGAAGCGCTCAGGCACGCCGCCCGCTCCCGGCGATCGTGTCGCGACGAGACAGCTCGGCCCGGATATCTTTCTTGACCAGCTTGCCGTAGCCGGATTTCGGCAGCGAATCCCAGAATTCCACCCGACGCGGCAGCTTGTAGCGCGTGATCTTGTCGCCGAGCCAGGCAAGCAGGCTCGTCGCATCGAGCTCCTGCCCCTCACGCAGCACGCAGACGGCGACACCCACTTCGCCCCATGTTGGATCCGGAACACCGAAGACCGCGCATTCCTGGATCGCCGGATGGGTCAGCAGCTTTTCCTCGACCTCGCGCGGATGAATGTTCGAGCCGCCCGAGATGTACATGTCCGAGGCGCGGCCGGTGATATAGACGAAGCCCTGCGCGTCCATGTGGCCGAGGTCGCCGGTGCGGAACCAGCCATTCCGAAAAGCTTTCTCGTTCGCCTCAGGGTTATCGAAATAGCCGGCAAAGACGGCGGGCCCGCACACGCAGATCTCGCCGGTCTCGCCGGGCGGCACCTCGTGTCCGTCATCGCCCTGGATCGAGACCTGCATGGCCGTGCGCTCAAACCCGCACGTGCCGATGCGTGCCCGCGGGCCATCCTCGGCCTCATGCCATTCCGATGGAAGAACGGTAATGTTGCCGGTTACCTCACCGAGGCCAAAATACTGAACCAGCACCTTTCCCAGCTTGGCCAGGGCGCGCTTCTGATCCTCACGGTACATCGGCGCGCCGGCGTAGATGACGTAGCGCAACGAGCCGTGATCGTATCGGTCGACCGCCGGATGCTCGACGAGCAGCTTCACGATCGTCGGCACGGTGAACATGTTGGTGATGCGCCAGCGCTCGACCAGGGACCACGCCTCTTCCACATCCAGCCGGTCGGAAGCGAGCATCACTGTCCGCGCGCCGCGCGCGACCTGCGCAAGCGCATGGACACCCGCGCCATGCGACAGCGGCGCCAGCACCAGCGAGGCGTCGCGGTGCGTCGTTGCGGGCATCAGGTCGCAGAGATGGGAGGTGACGACGAAGCCCATCTGCCCGTGCGTCAGAACCGCCGCCTTGGGCTTTCCCGTCGTGCCGGAGGTGAAAAAAAACCAGCAGGGGTCGTCATGCTCGACATCGGCAAGCGGCGATGGATCGCCCCGATGGCGGGCGATCACGGCATCGACATCCTCGCCAAAGCCGGCCTCGCCGATCGCCAGGATGACGCGCGGAGCCACGGCGGCGCGCACCGCCGCAACGTGCCCCGCGAACTCCTGCTGGGAAATCATCGCCGTCACGCCGGCGGTGCGGGCGAGGCCTGCAACCTCATCCGGCGTCTGGCGGAAATTCGTTGGCACATAGACAGCGCCGATCCGAAAGCAGGCGAACATCGCCTCGAGCATCTGGTTGCAGTTGCGGGACTGCACCAGCACGCGCTCCCCCTTCGCGAGGCCGAGCGCCGCAAGCCCGGCGGCCAGCGCCGCAATGCGCGACTCGAACTGCGCCCAGGTCCATTGCTGTTCCCCCCAGATCAGCGCCGGCTCGTCGCCGTGCCGGCGCGCCGCCGCGCGCGGCATGTGCGCGAGGTTCATCACACGTTTCGATATCGGCACGACACCGCCGCGCGGAGCTTGCATCACAGAAGGCCCGTGGAGATCCATGGCATGAAGGCAATCACCAGCGTACCGACCAGGAGGGTGATGAGGTAGGGGGCGATCGCGCGCATCCCCCGGTCCGGATCGACCCGTCCGATCGCGCAGGCCGTATAGTAGCCGACGCCGAAGGGCGGCGCGAACAGCCCGATCCCCATCGAGAGGATGACCACCATCGCGTAGTGCACCTCGTTGATCCCGACCTCGCGCGCGATCGGGAACAGCAGCGGGCCGAACAGCACCATCGCCGGAATCCCTTCGAGCACCGAGCCGAGTACGATGAAGATGACGATCGAGGCCGCGAGGAACGTGTCGTGGCCGCCGGGAAGCCCGCGCATCGCCAATGCCAGCGATTGCGAGAAGCCCGATTGCGTTAGGCCCCAGGCCATGCCCGTCGCGGTGCCGATGATCATCAGGATGGCACCCGAGAGCGATGCCGTCTCGACCAGCATCGGCACCAGGCGCTGCCAGTCGAAACGACGATACAGCAGCAGGCCGGCGAGCGTCGCATAGGCGATCCCGACCGTGGAGACCTCGGTTGCCGTCGCGATGCCGTCCATGACCGTGAAGCGGATCAGGAAGGGCAGCACCAGCGCGGGCAGCGCGACGACGAAGGAGCGCAGCACCTGCGCGCGCGGCGTGCGCGGCAACGGCGTATCGCCGCGTCGGCGGTACCAGACGACGCCACAGAGCAGGATCGCGACGACAAGCCCCGGCAGCAGCCCGCCATTGAAAAGCGCCGCAATCGAAACGCCGGTCACCGAGCCGATGGTGATCAGCACGAGGCTCGGCGGCACCGTCTCGGTCTGCGCGCCGGTCGCTGCAAGGAGTGCGACCAGATCGCCCGCATCGGCGCCACGGGCGCGCATTTCCGGGAACAGCACCGGGGCGATCGCCGCCATGTCGGCCGCCTTGGAGCCGGAGATGCCGGAGACGAGATACATGCCGGCGACCAGCACGTAGTGCATGCCGCCGCGCACATGCCCGAGCAGGCCGGCCAGGAACGTCACCATGGCACGGGCCATGCCGGTCATCTCGATCAGCAGCCCGAGAAAGACGAACAGCGGCACGGCCAGCAGAATGAGGCTCGACATCCCCTCGTCCATGCGCCCGACCAGGATCGCAAGCGGCGTGTCGGCGGCGAGAGCCAGGTAAGAAAAGGCGGCGAGCCCGAAGGCGAAGGCAATCGGCACTCCGGCGAACACCAGCGCGGCCACGACCCCCACGAAGAAGATCAGGAGGTTGAGGTTCCCGAGCCCCGGGAAGACCGGACCCGCGAGGGCGAAGGCGCCAGCGACAACGACGGCCCCCAGCAACGCGGCAACACCCGCGCGCCCACACCGCAGCAGCCGCAGCAGCGCCACCAGCAACATGACCAGCGTGCCCGCGGGCAGCGCCCCGGCCCGCCAGGCATCGGAGATCTGCATCGCCGGCGTGGTGATCGCCGCCTGCTCGTTCGCATAGTCGAAGGCGGGGCCCAGCAGCAGCGCCAGAAACAGCACCGACGCCGCGAGCGCCACCGCATCGAGCAACGGACGCCACCGCGGACCCGCGCGCGAGACCAGGGCGGTCATGCGCATGTGCTCCGCCCGGCGCAGCGCGATCGCCGCCCCGAGCATGCCGAGCCAGAGGAACAGCATCGACGCCAGCTCGTCCGACCAGACAAGCGGTCGGTTGAACACGTAGCGCGCGATGACGCCGGCCAGCAGCAACAGGATCTCGGCCAGCACGAGCCCCGCCGATGCCAGCTCCAGGCCCCTGCCGAGGACGTCATCGACGGCGCCGAGCGGGTCGCGCCACGGCACCGCCGATACGCTCATGGCATCGCCTTCCCCACGCCCGAGGTCAGCCGAGGTTACCCACCGAGCTCTCGAGCAGCCGCCAGGCCGCGTCGCCGTACTTCTTGTGCCACTCGGCATAGAAGCCGGCGGAGCGCAGCTTGTTGCGGAACGGCGCGGCCTCGACGGTGTTGAACACCATGCCCTTCGCCGCGAGGTCGGATTGCAGGCCGGCGTTCAGCTTCTCGACGTCGCCGCGTTCCAGCTGCGCCGCCTCGTTGGCGTGGCGGGTGAACACCGCCTGCATCTCCTTCGGCAGCTTCTTCCAGGCCCTGCCGTTGGCGAGGAACCAGAAGCCGTCCCACATATGGTTGGTGAGCGCACAGTACTTCTGGACCTCGTAGAGCTTCGCGACCGAGATGATCGCGAGCGGGTTTTCCTGCCCATCGACCAGGTGCGTCTGCAGCGCGGAATAGACCTCGGCGAAGTTGATCGAGGTGGGCGCCGCGCCGAGCGCCTTGAACATCGAGGTCCAGAGCGGCGAAGGGGGTACGCGGATCTTGAAGCCGGCCAGGTCCTGCGGGGTCTTGATCGGCTTGGTCGCCGACGTCGTCTGGCGGAAGCCATTATCCCAGATCTTGTCCATCGCGACGAGGCCGGACTTGGCGATCTGGCCGCGGATATAGGCGCCGAGCGGCCCGTCCATCGCCTTCCACACCGTGGCGTAGTCGGGGAACGCGAAGCCGATGCCGTTGATCGACGCCGCCGGAACCAGGGTCGAGAGAATGAGGCCAGAGAGGGTGAAGAACTGGATTCCGCCGACACGCAGCTGGCTCAGCATGTCGGTATCGCCGCCGAGCTGGTTGTTGGGGAAAATCTTGACCTGGAAGGCGCCGTTGGTGTCCTTCGCCACCGCATCCGCCATCGCTTTGGCGCGGATGTTGAGCGGGTGCGTCATCGGCACGTTGTTGGCGAACTTGTAGGTGAACTTGGTCTGCGCGCGAGCGATGGCGGGAGCGGCCAGCGCTGCGGTGCCGAGCACGAGGGCGCCGCGCCTGCTCACTGCGCGACGGGCCGGAGTCAGAACCTTTTCCATGAGGCGTTCTCCTTGGGATTGCGGCGGCAACCCGGTTGCTGGGGCTCGCGGCACCTAAGAAGCGCGGCGCGCCGCTGTCAACGTCGGCCCGCTGGCGCAACGCTTCCTGCCCTCGCACCAGCCGGTGCCGCTGCGCGATCGGGTGCTACGATCGTAACCTCGGCACCGGCAGCAGCGAAATCATTGTCGAGCGCGGCTCGCGGCTTGGCCATGGATCAGCGTTTTCACGGCCCCTCGAACGGAGCAACCTGATGCGGATATTCCGATGAACGACGACTTCCCCCCGCGGCCCGCCTCCTACGACAAGAAGGTTTCGCTCGTCCTGCAGGGTGGTGGCGCGCTCGGCAGTTACCAGGCCGGGGCCTTCGAAGCGTTGTCGTCCTCGCCCTATGTTCCCGACTGGGTTGCCGGCATCTCGATCGGCGCCATCAACGCCGCGATCATCGCGGGCAACGCGCCCAACAACCGGGTCGCGCGCCTGCGCGCCTTCTGGGAGGAGATTACAGCACCCTCCGCCTGGTGGCCGTCCGGCATCGGCGGCGCGCTCGCGCTCTGGCAGCAGCGGGCCAGTGCGCTGGCCGCGGTCGCCTTCGGCCAGCCCGGCTTTTTCACGCCACGCACGCCGATGGACTGGCTCTCGCGCGACCTGCCGACCAGCTACTACGATATAGCGCCGCTGCGAAGCACCCTGGAACGTCTGGTCGATTTCGATCGCATCAACCAGAGCCAGGAAATGCGGCTAAGCATCGGGGCGGTAAACATCCGCACCGGCCAATTTCTTTATTTCGATAACGCGGAGATCGCGATCCGCCCGGAGCACATCATGGCGAGCGGCGCGCTGCCGCCCGGCTTTCCGCCCGTCGAGATTGACGGTGAGTTCTATTGGGACGGCGGCCTGGTTTCCAATACGCCGCTGCAATATGTCCTCGACTACGTGCCGCGCCGCAGCCGCCTCACGTTTCAGGTGGACGTGTTTCATGGCCGCGGGGCGCTGCCGACATGCCTCGATCAGGTCAACGAGCGCGAAAAGGATATTCGCTATTCCAGCCGTACCCGCGTGCATACGGAAGTCTTCCGAGAAAAGCACGAAGTCCGCCATGCCATCAACGAGCTGCACAAGCTTCTGCCGGACGACCTGAAGCAGACGGAGGCGGCAAAGCGGCTCTACAACCTTGGTTGCGTTACCGAGATGGACATCGCGCAACTCATCGACCGACCGGACGAGCCACAGGGTTCGACCAAGGACTACGGGTTCAGCCGTGGGGCGATGGCGACACGCTGGCAACGGGGTGTGGCCGACGCCACCGCCACGCTGCGCGCCTCGCCCTGGCTCGCACCGAAGCCGCGTGAAACGGGGGTGCGCGTGTTCGACGTGATGTACGACCTTCTCGTCCAGCAGCAGGGCACAACGGAACCCGCCTCCGCCCTGCAGCGAGCCGCACCATCGAACATTCCGTAACGTCATCTACCGATATGTCATTGAGCTTTGTTGCCCACGAGGGTCGTGGTCTGCGCGTCCGTTGGCGGATTGCAGCGGTGCTGGCGATTCTCGCCGCCGGGGCACTGGTGGCACTCATCGTGGCACCAACCTGGTTCACCCTCGCCGGTCTGCACCGCAACATCGCTGCGCTGAGCGCTCTCCGCGCACGGCATCCGGCGGCAGTTTCGCTGCTTTATCTGGGTCTCTACATCGTCCTTGCGGCGCTCTCCGTGCCCGGTCTCGCCGTGCTCAGCCTTGGTGGTGCCGCCTTGTTCGGGCTATGGCAAGGCGTGGTGCTGACATCCTTCGGCTCCACGTTGGGCGCGACGCTCGCCATGTTGGCGAGCCGGACGCTGCTGCGCGACCTCCTCGCACGGCGCTTCGCAGGCGCGCTACGCCAGGTCGACCAAGGGCTTGCCGGCGATGGCTGGGTCTATCTCGCAAGCCTGCGCTTGGCACCCGTCTTTCCGTTCTCGCTGGTAAACCTGCTGTTCGGGCTCACCCGATTTCCGGTGGCGCGGTTCTATATCGTCAGCCAGCTCTGCATGCTGCCGGCGACGATCGTCTACGTGAACGCGGGCATGCGTCTGGACGCGCTGGCTGGCCTGTCCCATATCCTGTCGCCGTCGCTGCTGGGAGCATTGCTGCTGCTGGCACTCCTGGGGCCGGCGTCGCGCGTCATCATGCGCCGGCTGGGGTTCTCGTCATGAATACCAAACCCAAACGATTCGACCGCAACCTGGTCGTGATCGGTGCGGGCTCGGCCGGACTGGTCTCAGCACTGGTCGCGGCCGAGCTTGGCGCCAGCGTGACGCTGGCCGAAGCCGGGACGATGGGTGGCGACTGCCTCAACACCGGCTGCGTCCCGTCGAAGGCCCTGATCCACGCGGCTCATCTGGTCCACGCCGCCCATCAGGCCGCCAGCATGGGTCTGCTGCCGACGCCGGGCCCCGCGGACACGCGGGCCGCCTTCGCGCATCTTCGCTCGGCGATCCAGGTCGTCGCTCCCCACGATTCGGCCGAGCGCTTCCGTGCCCTGGGCGTCGACGTGCGACACGGCCATGCGCGGATCCTCTCGCCGCACGAGGTGGACATCGGCGGCGACGTCCTCACCACGCGAGCGATTATCGTCGCAAGCGGAGCGGCCCCCTCGGTGCCGGACCTGCCGGGCTTGTCGGACGTGGCCCCCCTCACCTCCGAAACACTCTGGCACCTCGAGGAGGCACCACGCCGGCTGCTGATCCTCGGCGGCGGGCCGATCGGCTCGGAGCTGGCACAGGCCTTCGCGCGGCTCGGCAGCTCGGTCACCCTGATCCAGCGGGGGCCACGCCTGCTCGAGCGAGAGGAAGAGGAAGCCTCCGCCCTGGCACGCTCGGTGCTGGAGCGCGACGGCGTGCGCGTCCTCACCGGCCACCATGCCGTCGCCGCACGGATCGCAGGCGGCGAGAGACAGATGATCGTACGCCACGCCGGCGGCGAGAACATCTTGGGCTTCGACCGCGTGCTCGTCGCGACCGGACGCAAGGCGCGCACCACGGGCTTCGGCCTCGCCGAACTCGGCGTGGCGCTGCGGTCGGACGGCACCATCGCAACCTCGCCCTGGCTCGAGACCTCGGTGCCCGGCATCTATGCCTGCGGCGATGTGGCCGGCCCATGGCAGTTCACCCACGCGGCGGGGCACCAGGGCTGGCACGCTGCGGTCAACGCCCTGTTCCGGCCATTTCACCGCATCCGCCCGGACCGCGCCATCATGCCCGCCGTGACCTATCTCGCGCCGGAGATCGGGCGCGCGGGCATGAGCGAACGCGCGTTGCGCGAACAGGGAACGGCCTACGAGGCGACGTTCCACGACCTCGCGGAGCTCGACCGCGCCATCGCCGACGACGCACGCGAAGGCTTCGTCAAGGTGCTGACCGCGCGCGGCAAGGATCGCATCCTCGGGGTGACCATCGCCGCCCCGCGCGCGGGTGAGATGCTGGGACAAGTGGTACTCGCGATGCAGAATGGGCTCGGGCTCAAATCCCTGCTCTCCCTCGTGCACGCCTATCCCACCTACACCGAGGCGACGCGCGACGCCGGCGGGCAGTGGCGGCGCCGTCACGTGCCGGGCTGGGCGCCTGGCCTGATGCGCGCGTTCCACCACTGGCGCCGCGGCTGAGCGCACGAGGCGGCGCCGCGCGGCCTTGACGCCGGGCAACCTGCAGTGAGATGAATGTCTACTATAGTAGATTTTTGGAACCAGCCATGACCCAGGATCTCAAGACGCGGCGCCAGCTCCACCCCCGCTCGCTCGCCGCCCAGGCGATGGGCAAGGTCGATCCGCTGACACGCGCGGTGGTGCCGCCGATCCATGTCTCAACCACTTTCGTCCGCGATCCTGACAACGCCTATTCCTCGGGCTTCATCTATGGCCGCCCGGACAACGAGACGACCCGCGAGGCCGAATCGGTGCTCGCGATGCTCGAGGAGGCGCAGGCCGGCGCGCTGCTCTTCGCCTCCGGCATGGCCGCGGCAACCGCCGTCTTCCAGGCCCTCTCCCCGGGCGACCACATCGTCGCGCCCAAGGTGATGTATTGGGCACTGCGCTCCTGGCTGCTGACCGAGGCGACGCGCTGGGGCCTTGCGGTGGATTTCGTCGAGACCGACGACCTCTCCCAGCTGCAGGCAGCGGTGAAGCCGGGCGCGACCAGGCTCGTCTGGCTGGAGACGCCGTCCAATCCGCTCTGGACCATCACCGACATCGAGGCCGCCGCCGCGATCGCGCATGCGGCGGGCGCCCGCCTCGCCGTCGATTCGACCTGCGCTTCGCCGGTTCACACCCGCCCGCTGACGCTCGGCGCCGATATCGTGATGCATGCGGCGACCAAGGTCCTCAACGGCCATTCCGACGTCATCGCCGGTGCGCTCGCGGCCCGCGAGGACGACGCGTTCTGGAACCGGATCAAAACCGTCCGCAAGGGCCAGGGCGGCATCCTCGGTCCTTTCGAGGCCTTCCTGTTGCTGCGTGGCATGCGCACGCTGCATCTGCGCCAGGAGCGGCAATCGGCTTCCGCCCTGGCACTCGCCGAGCGCCTGGCTGCGCACCCGCTGGTCGCGCGCGTCCTCTACCCCGGCCTGCCGCAACACCCGGGCCACGACGTCGCCCGCCGGCAGATGCAGGGCGGCTTCGGCTATATGCTGTCGATCCAGGTGGTCGGCGGCGAAGCGGCGGCGGTGCGCACAGCGGCGCATGTCGAGCTGTACAAGCGCGCCACCTCGCTCGGCGGCGTCGAAAGCCTCATCGAGCACCGCGCCTCGATCGAGGGCAGCGGCACGCCCTGCCCCACCGACCTGCTGCGTCTCTCGACCGGAATCGAGGATACCCAGGACCTGTACGCCGATCTCGACCAGGCCCTGCGCGCCGGACACGGCTGACGCGATCGGCCCGCCGCGTCAGATCGCGCGCCGGCGGAACAGCCACGTCGCCGCCACCAGGTTGACCGCGCCAATGACCGCCATCGGCCAGTCCTGCGAGGCGAGCGCCGCCACGCCCGCACCCTCGAGGAAGACCGACCGCACGATCACCAGGAAATAGCGCATAGGGTTGACCAGCGTGAGGTCCTGGACCCAGGGCGGCATGTTGGCGATCGGCGTGGCGAAGCCGGAGAGGATGATCGATGGCACCATGAACAGGAATGCGCCGAGCAGCGCCTGTTGCTGTGTCGAAACCAACGAGGAGATCATCAACCCGATCCCCGTCACCGCGACCACGAACAGGATCAGGCCGAGATAGAGCGCGAGCAGGCCGCCGCGCAGCGGCACATCGAACCACCAGACCGCAGCGGCAATGATGACCGTCGCCTCGAGCAAGCCGACCAGCAGGCCGGGCAGCCCCTTGCCGAGCAGGATGTCCACCGGGCGCATCGGTGTCACCAGCAACTGGTCGAAGGTCCCGGTTTCGCGCTCGCGGGCCACCGACAGGCTCACCACCAGCAACGTGACCACCTGCGTCAGCAACGCCACGATGCCCGGCACGATGAACCAATGCGAACTCAGCGTGGGATTGTAGAGCGCACGCGTCTGCAGCACCGCGGGCGGCGGCCGGCCGCCGTGTGTCTCGCCCCAGCGCAGCGCGAAATCCGTCAGGATGGTATTGGCATAGCCCTCGATCAGCAGCGCGGTGTTGGAATTCCTGCCGTCGACGATCGTCTGCACCGGAGCGGGTCGATGGGTCAGCAGGTCGCGTGTGAAGCGGCGGTCGATGACCAGCACGAGCTGGGCCTGTCGCGAATCGATCAGCTCGTCGATGCGCCGCCCACTGCGCAGCATCGCCACCACGCGGAACGTCGGCGAACCGGCGAAATGCGCGACCAGCTCGCGCGATGCCTGGCTGGGATCGCGGTTATAGACGGCCATCGGCACGTGGTTGAGATCGAAGGTCGCCGCGTAGCCGAACACCAGGAGCTGGATCAGCGGCGGCCCGATCAGCACGGCTCGGCTCTTGGCGTCGCGCAGCACCGCGAGCATTTCCTTGATCACGAGCGCAAGCACCTGGCGCCACATCGCCGTCAATCCAGGCGCCGGCGGAACACCGCCCGCGCAAGGCCGAGGAAGACGGCGGCCATCGCGGCGAGCGCCAGGGCGTTGGGCACGATCACCGACCAGACATTCCCGGCAAGAAACACCGATTGCAGGATGGCAACGAAATAGCGGGCCGCGACGACATGGGTGACCCATTGCACCGCCGGCGGCATGCTGCCGATGTCGAAGACGAAGCCCGAGAGCAGAAAGGCCGGCAGGAACGTAACGATCAGGGCGATCTGTCCGGCGACGAACTGGCTGCGCGCAAAGCCCGAGATCAGCAGCCCCATGCCCAGTGCCGAGAGCATGAACAGCGCCGACGCACCCGCCAGCACCCACCACGCACCCACCAGCGGGACGCCGAACAGGAGAACCGCCATCACCACCGAGGCCGCCATGCCGCCCATGCCGAGCAGAAAGTACGGAAGCAGCTTGGCAAGCAGGATCTCGCGCATCTGCACGCGCGTCACCATCAGCGCCTCCATGGTGCCCCGTTCCCACTCCCGCGCAATGACGAGCGCCGTGAGCAGGGCTCCCGTCAGCGTCATGATGACCGCGATCAGGCCCGGCACCAGGTAGTCGCGGCTGCTGACGGCAGGGTTGAACCGCACCCGCGGCTCGACCGCGAGCGCCATCGACGCGTCGTGGCCCTGGCTCCGCGCCTGTGCTGAGAGCCAAGTTGCCCAGACCTGCTGGACGTAACCCTCGACGAGACGTGCGTCGTTGGCGTCCACACCATTGACGATGACGCCGATCGGGGCTTCGCCGCCTGCCAGGGCGCGGCGGGCGAAGTCGCTGCGTAGCCAGACAATGCCCTGGACCTCATGCGCGCGCAGCGCTCGTTCCGCCTCCTGGATTGTCAGGAACGGCCTCGGTTTGAAATAGGGAGAATGGCGAAATCCTGCGGCGAAGCTCGCGGCCAGCGCGCCGGGGCGCTGCGTCACCACCGCCAGGGGAACGTTACGTGCATCTAACGAAACGCCGTAGCCGAAGATGAGCAGCAGGATCGCGGGCAGCAGAAAGGCTATCGCCAGCGCCGAGGGGTCCCGCCAGATCTGCAGGAATTCCTTGCGCAGCAGGCCGCGCAGGCGACGCAGGGCGACCGGGTTCATGCCGCGAGCGCCCGCTTGCCGGCCGCCTCGATGACGGCGATGAACGCGTCTTCCATGGTGGGTTCGGGCCTGTCCCCGGTGCGCGCCAGGGCCTTGATCGCTTCAGGCGCGCCGGCCGCCAGCACGCGGCCCTGCGCCATAATCACCAGCCGGTCGCAGTACTCCGCCTCTTCCATGAAGTGCGTCGTCACCAGCACCGTGACGCCCGCCTCGGCAAGTGCGTTGATGCGCCGCCAGAACTCGCGTCGCGCGAGGGGATCGACCCCGGATGTCGGCTCATCGAGGAACAGGATGTCGGGTTCGTGCATCAGCGCGCAGGCAAGAGCGAGACGCTGCTTGAAACCGAGCGGCAGGTCGCGTGCCGTCGCGTCCAGCAAGGACGCCAGTTCGAACTCCTCGGTCGCCCAACGGATCCGCGCAGCGCGGGTGCTGCCGTGCAAGCGATAGGCGCTGGCGAAGAAGCGCAGGTTCTGCGCCACCGACAGGTCGCCGTATAATGAAAATTTCTGAGCCATGTAGCCGATCCGCCCGCGCGCTGGCGCCGCCGCCGTGCGCAGGTCGAAGCCGGCGACGCGCAGATGCCCCGCACTCGCCGGCAGCAGGCCGCACAGCATGCGAAACGTCGTCGACTTGCCGGCGCCGTTGGCGCCCAGCAGCCCGAAGATCTCGCCGCGGCGAACGCTGAAGCTGATGTCGTCAACGGCGGTGAAGGAGCCGAACCGGCGCGTCAGGTGCTCGACGACGATGATCTCGCTGTCCGCTCCCTGGGGCGCAGCGGCGTTGCGCCCGCCTGCCACACGGTCGGACGGGGAGGTTCGCGCATCCTGGCCCGTCGCGGCGCGCAGGCGCGCGATAAATCCGTCCTCAAATCGAGGCGGAACCGGTACGAAACGAAGATCCGCGGGCGGGGCCTGTATGGCCGCCGCATCGGGCGGCGCCGCCGCCTGCATGACGACACGCACGCACCCACCCTGCACAACCGCATCGATGACCCCGGGCAGGTCTGCGAGTTGCTCCTGCAACAGCCTGCGCCCGACCGCGGCCGTCGCGCGGAAACTGCGCCCCTCCATGCCCGCGGAGATGTCGCTCGGCGGCCCGCTGCCCAGCAACCGGCCCTCATGCAGCAAAAGAACCGTGTCGCAATGCTCGGCTTCGTCGAGATAGGCGGTGCTGAACAGCACGCTGGTGTGCATGTTGCGGCTGAGGTGATCGATGATCTGCCACAACTCGCGCCGTGACACCGGATCGACCCCGACGGTCGGTTCGTCGAGCAGCAGCAATTCGGGCGGCTGGACAAGGCTGCAGGCAAGGCCGAGCTTCTGTTTCATCCCGCCCGAGAGCTGTCCGGCCATGCGTCCCTCGAACGGGCCGAGGCCGGTCATGTGCAGCAGCTCGGCATAGCGCGCCGGTCGTTGCGCGGGCAAAACGCCCTGGAGATCGGCGTAGAGGTCGAGGTTCTCCCTGACCGACAGATCCTCGTAGAGCCCGAAATGCTGCGGCATGTAGCCGACGCACATCTGCACCCGCAGGGGCTCGCGCACGACATCGATGCCCAGCACCTCGATCTGCCCGGCGTCCGGCTTCAGCAATCCCGCGGCCAGGCGCATGAGCGTCGTCTTGCCGGCCCCGTCCGCCCCGATCAGCCCGGTGATCCCGCCGCGGGCGAGACGAATATCGATCCCGTCGAGCGCGATCACGACGCGCTTGCCGATACGAAAGCGGCGGCGCAGGCCGGCGCAGCGCAACGCCGGAAGTGGGTCAGCCGCCGGCGCCATGGTCGGGACCACACCCAGGGTGGGCTGACGGCGGTGGCTGCTGCATGTCGATGCGCACCGTCGCCGGCATGCCCAGCCGCAGCTGTCCGCGCGGATCGCAGAGATAGATGCGCATCTGATAGACCAGCGCCGTGCGCAGACCGGGCGTTTCCACCGTCTTGGGGGTGAACTCCGCGGTCGGCGAGAGATAGCCGACCCAGCCGTGATAGAGCGTGTTCGGGGCGCTGTCCGTCGTCACCGTCGCTGCCATGCCGTAACGGATGCGTCCGAGGTCGCTCTCGGGCACGTAGGCCCGGACCCAGAGCGGGCTCGTCAGTGCCATGGTGAAGACCGGCGCGGATGGCGAGGCCATGTCGCCGGGTTCGAGGATTCGATCCTCGATGACCCCTTCGTCGGGCGCGTAGAGCCGGGTATCGTCCTCCTCGCGCTGCGCCAGCGCCACCGCCGCCGTGGCCGCTTCATAGGCCGCACGTGCCGCGTCGATATCCTCCCGGCGGGGGCCCTTCACGGCCAGGATATAGACTTGCCGTGCCGACGCGTATTGCTCGCGCGCCGATTCGAAGGCCGCCCTCGCATCGTCGCGTTGCTGCAGGGTCGCCGCATGCGTGAGAGCAAGCGTCGCGTAGCGGCGATAGGTGACTTCGTCGTTGCGGTAGACGATGCCCAGCGCATCCATCGCGGCCTTCGCCTGCGCGATCTCCTCGGGACGGGTGCCGGCCAGCAATTTGTCGAGCGTCGCCTTCAGGCTCTGGGCGGTGGCTTTCGCCTGGGCGAGCGCCGCCGCGTAACGCGTGTCGTCGAGCCGCGCGAGCAGCTCCCCGCGATGCACGACGGCACCTTCCTGCACCATCATCGAAATGATGTGGCCGCTCGCGTTGAACGCCGGCTGGACTTCGCGGATGTCGACATCGCCATAGAGTGTCAGCACCGGTCCGCGCAGCATGGCTGCCCGGCGCAGGTAAAGCCAGCCGCCTGCGGCAAGAGCGATCAGCAGCAGAACGGCGGCGATCAGGCGGGCCTTCGTTGACATCGCTCAGCGGCGGCGGCCGGCGGCGATGCCGCAAGCGCCGGTGCAGCGAAGGCCCGCACCTGGAGGAAAGACCGCTCGCCGGCCGGTCGCCCGCACCGATGGCCGGGATCGGAGCGCCGGACCGCTCTGGCAAGCCACATTGCATCGCACTGCAGGAACACCCGCCCTGATCGCAAACCACTGTGCCCGCGCCCGCCCGGGACCGCCTTGATTCCGATCAAGGCCAGGGCCGCCGCCGGTCACGCCACGCCCCAAGCCCTCCGGAATGGCGGTGGCGTTCCTCACGACATCAGCTGGAAGGATTCTGGAGCGGGCGAAGGGATTCGAACCCTCGACCCCAACCTTGGCAATCGGCCCAGCCCATTTTTCCGACAGCATCTTTTTCTATCCAAGACCCCTCTAACGCCTTCATATAAAAAGACTTTTCTTGCGGGCGTCCATGCCCTGGGTATCCTCGTCGTACCCTGCGAAACGCCTTTTTTTGCTTCCCCCGAGCTTCCCCGAGATCTGGCAGGGCCTTCGGGGAAGCAGATTGGCAAATCTTCTAGTGAAAACAGATGGTTAAAACGCCCTGAAGCTCGATTCAGGATGGGCAGCGGGGCTAGACCGTCGAACTCTCGACCCGAACATATGCTTCTATCCCTAGAAATATCAGATTTAACAATGGCTTGCGCACATCTAAGTCGCGCAAGATGGGCGCTTTTTTCGTGCGACGCGCGCGTTCATGCCGGATGGCAACGTTTTCCGCCCCTTTCGACAGCTCGATTTGCTTCCCCCGTGCTTCCCCGACCGTGTGTTCAAGCTCTTGGGAAGCAAATTCTTAGTTTTTGCAGCTGAAACAGGAGGTTAAAGGCACAATGGGAAAGCTCACCAAACGCCTCATCGACGCCCTCAAATCGCAACCTAAGAAGGATGTATTTGCCTGGGACGGCGAGCTTCGAGGCTTTGGCGTCCGCGTCAAACCGTCGGGCGCCAAGACGTTCATCATCCAATATCGGAACATCGAAGGCCGCACTCGGAGGCTCGTCCTAGGCCAATGTGGCGCCCTGACGCCCGAGCTGGCGCGCATTGCGGCACAGAAGAAGCTTGCTGAGGTCGCAAGTGGGGGTGATCCATCCGCCGAGCGACACGCGATCCGGCAAGGCCTTACAGTTGCAGAGGTCTGCGACTGGTATCTCGACGAAGCAGGATCCGGGCGGCTGCTTGGCCGCAATCGGCGCCCCATAAAAGCGTCCAGCGTTGCGATGGACCGCAGTCGAATCGAGATTCACATCAAGCCGCTGCTTGGGCCACGCCTTGTCAGCAATCTGACGCTGCGCGACATCGAGCAGATGCAGGCCGACATCGCCGCCGGCAAGTCGGCGCGCGGAAAGAGAGCAAAGGGCCGTGGTGGCCAATCCAAGGGTGGCTCCGGTGTCGCAGGCCGGACCATCGGCACTTTCCGAGCGTTACTCGGCCATGCGGCTCGCCTCGGCATCATCGAGAAGAACCCCGCGCTTGGTGTTCGCCAAATTGCCGTGCGCAAAATGAAACGGAGGCTTAGCGCTAGCGAGTTACGGCGCCTGGGCGAGGTTATGCGCGACGCGCTGGCCGCAGGCGAGCATCCGACGGCGCTCGGCGCTATTCGGCTGCTGCTGCTCACTGGCTTTCGGCGCATGGAGGTGCTCGGTCTCGAGCGTGCGTGGTTCAAGCCGCACGATCGCGCGATTCACTTCCCCGACACCAAGAGTGGAGAGCAAATCCGAGTAATCGGCGGAGCGGCGATCGATTGCATCGAGAGCCAGCCTGTCCATGAGAAATCCCCGTATGTGTTTCCATCCGATATTGGTGACGGGCACTTCATCGGTGTCGTTCGGGTGCTCGATCGGGTTTGCGCCAAAGCCGCTCTCAAAGGCGTCGCCCCGCATGTTCTCCGCCACACGTTCGCGAGTGTGGCCGGAGATCTTAGTTTTTCAGAGCTCACGATCGCCGGATTGCTCGGGCATGCGGCGCGCGGTGTCACACAGGGATACGTTCATCTCGACGCCGCCCTCGCCGTCGCCGCAGACCGGGTCTCGGCGGAGATCGCCAAGCTGCTGGACGGCGAGAGCAAGAGCGATTCAAGGCCGACATCTCCCAGGCGCACGCGCAGCCGCGCATCGTCGGAGGCGGCGGATCCGCGTCGGGCGTCCGCGGGCGATAGCGATCTGCGCCCGGCCTTTGCCTCGTCTTGAACCCTCCGGGTCGAGGATATACATTGCTAGAGACGTATATCTAGGAGCATCGCCATGCAGGTCGCGAAGTGGGGCAACAGCCTGGCCGTCCGTCTGCCGGCGGCCGTCGTCGACGCATTGGAGCTGAAGGAAGGCGATGAGATCGAAATCCATGTCGCCGATCCCAGGGCCTTCGAGGTCGCACGCAAGCCGGGTCCGGAGGATCTCTTGAAACGCCTGCGCGCCTTCCGCGGACGACTGCCCGCGGATTGGAAGTTCGACCGGGACGAGGCGAATGCCCGGTAGCTTCATCGACACGAACGTCCTCGTCTATCTCGCCTCCGGCGATCCTGCGAAGGCCGACCGCGCCGAGCGGATCGCCGCCGCGGGCGGGACGATCAGCGTGCAGGTGCTGAACGAGCTCGCCAACGTGTCGCGCCGCAAGATGGGTCTGTCTTGGCCAGAGACTCACGCCTTTCTCTCGACGGTGCGCGCCCTTCTGGCGGTGGAGCCGATGACCGCGGACGGTCATGACCTGGGATTGGCGATCGCCGAGCGATATGGCCTCTCGATTTACGACGCGATGATCGCGGCCTCGGCGCTTCAGGCCGATTGCGACACGCTATGGTCGGAAGACATGCACGACGGTCTGGTCATCGAAAACCGGCTCCGCATCTCGAACCCGTTTCGCGGCGGCTGAATTCGCAGGTCCCGTGCGACGTTGAGCGCGGGGCCATCCGTGATGGCGGCGTCCGCAAAGAACTCGAGCAAATGGCTGGTTTGAATTGGCGAGGCACGCTATCGAGGGATGGTGCGGTTGGCTCTAACAGCACCCAAGTCAAGCATCGCCCTCGACTCCCTCGATTCGTGAGCTGATCCTGCCTGGGGCGACCGCGATCAACCTGATCGCCTTCCGAGAGGTCGCCAACTCGTGTCCAACGGTCTCGAGGGATGTCCGCTTGACCGTCGACTTGAAACGACCGGGCGTGGACCAAACGTCGACCACAGAGTCTAGACCCGGATCGCCGAGCACGAGATCCATGAGGCGGTGCTTTCTTGCTTCCGGGCGCGCAGACAGATGCTGACGGACCTGCCTACTGGCCGCCCCCTGTTGCACTGATACCGGCTGCCAGCGACGGCTGAGGAAGGAGACAGCAACGTCTGTGTCCGGATCTAATCTGTCATGCTGCAGACGCTCGGACCGCTCGGTAAGCCGAATGGTGATCGGGTTAGCGTTCTGGTTCGCCATCAGGGGATCCATCAAGGCGCCAAGCCAGGACATCGATCCGGTCCTGCCCGAAGAATGGTTCTCCCCGATAGACCATGGTGGGTACGCCCCAATGACCCGCCTCGCGCAGGGCGCGGTCGTTCTGCGCGAGTGCTTCTTCATGTGCGTCCGGGTCAGCAGCGATAGCAGCTTCCATCTCGCCAAGATCGAGCCCCGCTCGTGCGGCCGCACGGGTCAGATGATCGCCTTGGTGCCATCCCTCCACTTGCCCGTCCCAGAGCAGACGAGAAACCTCAAGGCAAAATGGCACCGCCCGGCCACGCTGCGCCGCGGCCACACCTAGCCGCCCAAGCCGGCGAGCCAGAGGCTGCTCGGCCGAAAACGCCAGAGTAACCGGATCCTGTGCGATCGGATCGGGGATCGGGCGCCGGAACGGCATCCCCTGGAAGGCGGCGGCACGCGCGCTGTCCAGCATGAAATACGGCCGTGCCAGAGGGTTCATGCGCCGAAAGTAGTCCGGATTTCGCAGAGCTGCCGGATGAACGATGCGCATCTCAATCGGCGCGTCGAACCGCTCGGACAGCGCGATTACGCGCGGCAGCGCAATGTAGGAGTATGGGCTACGGAATGACCAAAAAAGAATTATGGGATCGCTCACGACTGACTACCCTTACCTTTCAGCAAAATGACTTGAGTGCGGCGAGCGCCCAACGCCCATGTTCACTCGTCCGTCCGGGCGATCTTCGCTAAAACAAGCGTCCGTAGCGCCGTCATAAAACGCGGTAGGTCGCTGGTTCCCCCGCGCCGTCGCGCAAGGCCATAGTGTATCTACCATTTCTCGATCCACGGTCGCAGATCGACCTCATGCGTCCAGGCATCTCGCGGCTGACCATGCAGATGCCAATACGTCTCGGCGATATGCTCCGGGTTCATGATCCCATCCCGGTCCTTCAGCGCATATCGCTCCGGGAAGTGGTCGCGCATGAAGTCCGTGTCGATGCCGCCATCGACGATGACATGCGCGATGTGCAACCCTTGCGGGCCGAGTTCGCGCGCCATGCTCTGCGCCAACATCCTTAGCGCCGCCTTGCCTCCGGCAAACGCGGCAAAGCCGCTGCCACCCCGCAGGCTCGCGGTCGCCCCTGTGAACAGGATCGTGCCATTACCGCGCGGGAGCATGACGCGCGCCGCTTCGCGTCCAACCAGAAACCCGGACAGGGCGGCCATTTCCCAGGTCTTGAAATATTTCTTCGCGGTCATTTCCAGGATCGGGAATTTCACGTTGCCGCCAACATTGAAGACGACCATCTCAGGCGGACCGAGCTCGGCGACGACGCGTGCGAACATGCCGATCACCTGCTCTTCCCGGCGCGCGTCGACCGCGAGCGGGAGGGCGGTGCCGCCCAGCGCGGTGATCTGGTCCGCCAGGCCCGCCAGTCGGTCCGCTGAGCGACGAGCAATCGCCATCGCGTAGCCATCCCGCGCGAAGCGGCGCGCGATGGCGCCGCCCAGCGCATCGCCGGCGCCGACCACGACCCCGACGCGCGAGGCTGGAGGCTTCGGTGCGGTGGTCATGCCCGCGCACTCGGGCGCTGGGTCACGTCCTGGTACCACCGTTGCAGATTCCGGCTCCCCGGCGGAATGGGCGTCCCGGTGTTCCGGCCAAGGACGAACGCGCACTGGGCGACGATGTCGGCGATGGTGTAATTATCGCCGGCGATGAAAGGACGTCGCGACAGCTCGCCGTCGAGCCAGCTCATCGCGGTGTTGGCCATGTCACGCGCCAGATCCCCGGCCGCCGGCACTTGGTGTCGCCGGCCGGCCCAAAAGGGCGAGGTATGGGTGAATGCCTCGACAATCGGCCGGGCAATTTCGTATTCCATGCGCCGCGTCCACATATCGATGCGGGCCCGATCCAGCGCCGACGTGCCGAACAAAGGCGGCTCGGGATACAATTCCTCGAAATAGCGACAGATCGAAATGGATTCGGCGAGGTGGGTGCCATCATCCAGCTTCAGGACAGGCATCGTGCCCATGGGATTTATCGCCAGGAAATCCTGCTTTCGATTCTCCCCGGCCTTCATGTCGACCTCGACGCGCGGGATGTCGATCCCTTTCTCGGCCAGAAAGATGCGGACGCGGCGCGGATTCATGCCCGCCTTCAGGTCAAAGAGCTTCATGAGCGCTTGCCTCACCAGGTCGACGCGAAGTCACGGTCAGGCACAGGCCTGGCCGGTCTCGGCGGAGGACATTGCCGCGGCTTTGCCGAGCCATTGTTCGAGAGCCGGGAGGATGCGCGCTCTTGGCTGGAACCCGTGGGTGACGAGCGCATACTGATCGTCGTCGCGGTCGCCCGCGATAAGGGTCGGAAATCCCCGGATGCCGGCGGACTGCGCGATCGCGAAGTCGCCGCGCGTTTCTTCCACGGCCGCTTCGCTGTCGAACTCGCTG
>JAGWQN010000112.1 GCA_028869995.1 Rhodospirillales bacterium | reverse complement strand
TGGTCACCGGCTTCGACATCATCTTCTTCTGGGTCGCGCGGATGATGATGATGGGCCTGCACTTCATGGACGACGTGCCGTTCCGCACCGTGCACATTCACGGCCTGGTGCGCGACGAGCGCGGCCAGAAGATGAGCAAGTCGAAGGGCAACATCGTCGACCCGCTCGAGCTCATCGAACGTTTCGGCGCCGATGCGCTGCGCTACACCATCTGCTCGGAGGCGGGGCTCGGCCGCGACATCAAGCTCGGTCCGGCGCTGGTCGAGAGCAAGCGCGCCTTCGCCACCAAGCTGTGGAACGCGGCGCGGTTCTGCGAGATGTCGGGCATCGTCGCGGTCGGCGTCGAGGTAGCGCCGGAGGCAAGCCTGCCGCTCACGCGCTGGCTCCTCGACGCGGCGGCGGCGGCGATCGGCGAGGCCGATGCGGCACTGGAGGCCTGCCGGTTCGACGAATACGCGGGCGCCTGCACGCGCTTCGTCTGGAACGTCTTCTGCGACTGGTTCCTCGAGTTCGCCAAGCCGGTCCTGGCCGAACCCGGCGCGGCGGCGGACGAGGTGCGCCGCATCGCCGGACAGGTTCTGGGGCTGATCCTGCGCCTGCTGCACCCGTTGATGCCTTTCGTGACGGAGACGCTGTGGCACCGGCTCGGCTACGGGCCGGAGGGCAGCCTGATCCGCGCGCCCTGGCCGCGCGCCTTCGCGGTCGAGGGAGCAGCCGCGGCCCGCGCGGAGATGGAGTGGGTCACCGCGCTGATCACGGCGGTGCGAACCGTGCGCGCGGAAATGAACGTCCCCCCCTCGCAGCTTTCGCCGGTGCTGCTGCGCGGTGCCGGCGAGGCGGCGCTCGGCTGGGCGCGAGGCTGGCAGGCCGCCATCGGCCGGCTGGCGCGGGCCTCGGCGATCGATGTTCACGAGGGCGAGCCGCCGGCGGGCAGCGCGGTTGCCGTGCTGGGCGAGACCACGGTGCTGCTGCCGCTTGCCGGCCTGATCGACCTCGCCGCCGAGCGCGCCCGCCTCGGGCGCGAGCGCGACAAGGCCGCGGCGGAGGCACGCAAGATCGCGGGCAAGCTCGCCAATGTCGACTTCGTCGCCCGCGCGCCGGAGGAGGTGGTCGAGGAAAACCGCTCCCGCCTCGAGGCCGCGCGCAGCGAGGAGGCGCGTCTCGACGCCGCCTTGCGGCGAATTGCATGAACCGGAAGGATTTGTGCAAGGGTTGCGGACGTAATCGCTTTGTCATGGAGACGGCACGATGATCCTGCGGCTATTCATGGCCACGATCTGGGGACTTTGGTTTCTCACCTGGGCCATTGCGTCGCGCGGGGTGAAGCCGGTGGCGCGCGGGGACTCATGGGGTGACTGGCTGACCCGCCAGGTGCCCTACGTGGGTGGGCTGGTCCTGCTGGCGCTGCCGGCGCCGTCGGGCCTGCTGTCGCGCCGTATCGTTCCGGGCGGGGATGAAATCGCGCCGCTGCTGGTCGTGCTCACCGTCTGCGGACTCGGCCTGACCCTGTGGGCGCGCCGGGTCCTGGGCGGCAACTGGAGCAACGTCGTCGTGCTGCGCGAGGAGCACGAACTGGTCACGGACGGGCCCTACACGCTGGTGCGCCACCCGATCTACTCGGGGCTGCTGCTCGCCGCGATCGCCTGGGCGCTGGCCGACGGCTCGGTGATGGCGCTCATCGGCATCAGTCTCGTCGTCGGTGCGCTCGCGGTGCAGATCCGCGACGAGGAACGGCTGATGGACGCCGCCTTCGGCGCCAGCTACGCGCGCTACCGCACCGAGGTTCCGGCCTTGCTGCCGCTCGCCGCTCCCGCCCGGCTGCTGGCCTATCTGACGCGATGAGGCGGGCGCCCGCCCTCGCCGTGGTGGCGGTGCTGCTCGCCACCGGTGAGGCGCGCGCGCAGTTCGTCTCTGGCTTCACCTTCGCCCAGCCGCCGCCGCCTGCACCGCGCTTCGAGTCCGTGCCGCCGCCGCCGGCCGCCGGGTATGCGTGGGTCCCCGGGCGCTGGCGTTGGGACGGCAGCACCTGGCGCTGGTATCACGGACGCTACCGCAGCAAGCTGCTGGCACGCGACATGTACATCCGCGGCTACTGGCAGCAGCATGCCGGTACCGGCTTCGGCTGGACGCCGGGCCGCCTGCGATGAGTGCCCGCGCGGCCACGCTCGCGGGCACGCGCTACGTCTTCGATGATCTCGCGACCCTGCTCGCCCGCGCCACCCCGCCGCGCAGCGGCGACGTGCTCGCGGGCCTCGCCGCCCGCTCCGCCCAGGAGCGCGTGGCCGCACAGATGGCGCTTGCCGACACGCCGCTCGCCGCCTTCCTCGACGAGCCGGTCATCCCCTACGAAACGGACGAGGTGACCCGCCTGATCCTCGACACGCACGACCGCGCCGCGTTCGCGCCGGTCGCCGCCATGACGGTGGGCGAACTGCGCGAGTTCCTGCTCGCCGACGGCACCGATGCGCCGGTGCTCGCGGCCCTCGCACCGGGCCTGACCCCGGAGATGGTCGCCGCCACCGTGAAGCTGATGCGGCTGTCGGAACTGATGGCGGTCGCCGCGCGATGCCGGGTCGTCACGCGCTTCCGCACCACGGTCGGCCTGCCGCGGCGCCTCGCCGTGCGGCTGCAGCCCAACCATCCCACCGACGATCCCCGGGGCATTGCCGCCTCGGTGCTCGACGGGCTTCTGCTCGGCGCGGGGGATGCCACGATCGGCATCAATCCCGCGAGCGATTCCCCGGCGCGCACGGCGGAACTGCTGCACCTGCTCGACGATATCCGCCAGCGCCTCGCCATTCCGACGCAGAGCTGCGTGCTGGCGCATGTGACCACCACGCTGGGGCTGATGAACCAGGGCGTGCCGGTGGATCTCGTGTTCCAGTCCATCGCCGGCACCGAGGCCGCCAATGCCGCCTTCGGCATCTCGCTTGCCACGCTCGCCGAGGCCGCCGACGCCGCGGCCGCGCTCGCCCGGGGCACGATCGGCGACAACGCGATGTATTTCGAGACCGGCCAGGGCAGTGCCCTTTCCGCCGGCGCGCATCACGGCGTCGACCAGCAGACGCTCGAGGCGCGCGCCTATGCGGTCGCGCGGCGCTTCCGCCCGCTGCTCGTCAACACGGTCGTGGGCTTCATCGGCCCGGAATATCTCGCCAGCGGCAAGGAGATCATCCGCGCCGGGCTCGAGGATCATTGCTGCGGCAAGCTGCTCGGCGTGCCGATGGGGTGCGACGTCTGCTACACCAACCACGCCGACGCCGATCAGGACGACATGGACGCGCTGCTGACGCTGCTGGCGGCGGCGGGCGTCAACTTCGTCATGGGCGTGCCCGGAGCGGACGACGTGATGCTGGGCTATCAGAGCACCTCGTTCCACGACGCGCTTGCCGTGCGCGAGCTGCTCGGGCTGCGCCCGGCGCCGGAGTTCGAGGCCTGGCTGGAAGGGCAGGGGATCCTGGACGCAGCCCGGCGCGTCCGCCCGCCGGAGCCCGCGCGCCTGCCGCCGCCGCTGCGCCGCCTGCTGGCATGAAGCCGCCGGCGACCGCCCCCTCGGCTGCCGACCCTTGGGCGGGCTTGCGCGCGCACACGCCGGCGCGCATCGGCCTCGCGCGCAGTGGTTCCGCGGTCGCGACGAAGGCGCTGCTGGCCTTCCGCGCCGATCACGCGCGCGCGCGCGATGCCGTCGGCGATGAACTCGATACCGAGGCGCTGGCGGGCGCGCTGGCCAGCCTGGGAGCCCGTTTCGGTGCGCCCTTGGACCAGGTGCTCACCGTTGCCAGCGCCGCGCCCGACCGTGCGACCTACCTGCGCCGCCCCGATCTCGGCCGCCGGCTCGATGCGGCGGCGGCGGCCCATCTGGCCGCGCACCGGGCCAGCTACGACCTCGTGGTCGTCATCGCCGACGGGCTGTCGGCCCGCGCGGTGCAGGCCGCCCCCGCGCTGCTCGCAGGCCTGCTCCCGCGCCTCGGTGGCTGGCGCCTCGCACCGTTCGTGGTGGCGCGCCAGGCGCGCGTCGCGCTCGGCGACGCGGTTGCGGCGGCACTCGGGGCCGGTGCCGTCGCGGTGCTGATCGGCGAGCGGCCCGGCCTCACCGTGCCGGTCAGCCTCGGCGCCTACGTCACCTGGCTCCCGCGCATCGGCAGCACCGACGCCGAGCGCAACTGTCTCTCCAACATCCACGCCACCGGCACGCCGCCGGCCGCCGCGGCACAACGCCTCGCCGCCCTGCTTGGCCTGATGCGCCAGCGCGGGCTGTCGGGCGTCGGCCTCAAGGAGGAGGGCGACCTGATCGCCGAGAGCAAGATCCGATCCGATGGAATCGTCGGGTCGGATTTCTTGCTGTAGAAAACGTATAATTGAGAAAAACTTATCTCCGGTCTGGCTGGGCCGGGCAGGCGCAACCAAGCCGGAGGTTGCTCTAACGCGCGGAGAGGCCCTGGCCGGGCACCGCGCGGCGCGCGGCCAGCGCAAACCCGGCCAGGCCGCAGGCGGGCCCCGGCGCCAGCAGCAGGACCGCGCCGACGCCGAAATGGTCCAGCGCGAAGCTGACCAGCGGGATCGAGACGACGGTGATCGCAAAGCCGATCGCGTTCATGATGGCCAGCGCGCTGCCCACCAGTTCCGGCGGGCAGGCGCGCGCGGCCAGCGCCGAGAACTGCGGCGAGTCCGCGACCACGGCCGCACCCCAGATCAGGACGAGTGCCAGCAGCCAGGCGCCGGGCAGCACCTGCCAGCCGAGCGCGAAGACCACGCCGCAAAGCCCGGAGATCGCGAGCGCGCCGAGCGCGACGCGGGCGTTGCCCAGTGCGCGCGACAGCCGGCCGCCGGCGAGGCAGCCCAGCGCGCCGGCGCCGATGGCCGCGAAGGCGAGCGCCGGAACGCCGAGCCCGCTCGCCACCCCCAGCGAGGTGCGCGCGATCAGCAGCGGGACGACGGTCCAGAATGCGTAGAGTTCCCACATATGCCCGAAATAGCCCCACATCGCGGCGCGGAAGGCGGGCGCACCGAACGCGGCCAGAACCCCGAGCCGGGGTGTGCCCGCCCGCACCCTCGCCCGGTGGCGGAACATCGGCCCGTCGCCCAGGACGAAGATCATCGCGGCGGCCAGCACGGCGAGCACGGATGAGGCAAGGATGACGCCCTGCCACGCCAGCAGCCCCGCCCCCAGCGCCCGCAACCCCTGTGGCAGCGCGGTACCCAGCGTCAGCATCCCCACGAGCACCGCGAGCGCCGCTCCCGTGCGCTCCGGCGCCCAGCCCACGATCAGCTTCATGCCGACAGGGTAGATGCCGGCGAGCGAAAGTCCGACCAGGAACCGCCAGACCATGCCGGCGCCGATGCCGTGCGCCAGCAGTGCGAAGCCCGCATTGCCGAGAGCCCCGGCGATCGCCCCGGCGACGAAGATCCGGCTCGCGGGGAAGCGGTCCGCGAGGCCGGTGAGCGAGATCGCGAGCGTGCCGGCGATGAAGCCCGCCTGAACGGCGCTGGTCAGCCAGCCGATATCGGCGGGCGTCGCGTGCCACACGCGGGCGAGATCGCCCGCGGCGCTGTTGGCGCTGAACCAGAGCGACGTGCCGAACAGTTCGGCAAGCGAAACGGATGCGACCGGCCCGAGACGCTCCGTCAGCAGTCGCCGCGCCGCGGTGATGGACAGGATCGCCTCGCTTTCCGGCGGACGGACCGAGCGGCTTCTAGGTGCCGATCTTGTCCTGGGTCCTGGTTTCGAAGTCGCTGGCGTCGTGACGCTCGTGCAACTGTTCGGCCGGCTCGCCCGTCAGACGGTTGACCATTCGCCCGCGCCGGACGGTGGGGCGTGCCGCGATCGCCTTGGCCCAGCGCAGCGCGTGCTGATATTCGTGCACCGAGAGGAACTGGGCCGCGCCGTACTGGTTGTTGATCAGCAGCCCGCCATACCAGGGCCAGCAGGCGATGTCGGCGATGGTGTAGTCGGGGCCGGCGAGGTACTCGCTCACCGCCAGGCGCTTGTCGAGCACGTCGAGCAGCCGCTTCGTCTCCATCGTGAAACGATCGATCGCGTATTCGATCTTGCTCGGGGCATAGGCGTAGAAATGTCCGAAGCCGCCGCCGAGATAGGGGGCGCTGCCCATCTGCCAGAACAGCCACGAGAGGCATTCCGCGCGCGCCGCGGCCTCGCGCGGCAGGAAGGCGCCGAATTTCTCGGCGAGGTAGAGCAGGATCGCGCCGGATTCGAAGACGCGCACCGGGCTCGGGCCGCTGCGGTCGAGCAGGGCGGGTATCTTCGAGTTCGGGTTGATGGCAACGAAGCCGCTGGAAAACTGGTCGCCCTCGCCGATGCGGATCGGCCAGGCGTCGTATTCGGCGCCCTTGTGCCCGGCCGCCAGCAGCTCCTCGAGCATGACCGTGACCTTCACGCCATTCGGGGTGGCCAGCGAATAGAGCTGCAGCGGATGCTTGCCCACCGGCAGCGCCTTCTCGTGCGTGGCGCCGGAGACCGGACGGTTGATGTTGGCGAAGCGGCCGCCGCTCGCCTTGTTCCAGGTCCACACATCGGGCGGCACGTAGTCGGCGTCGCTCATCCTCTTCCTCCGCGTTGCAGGCCTGAAGCTAGCCCGGCGCGGCGCGATCGCAAAGCGCCGGGGCCGTATCCGGCCGGAAACCGGCCCTCGGCGAGACGTCGCCCTAGCCGGGTGCGAGTTCGACCAGGACGGGGACGTGGTCGGACGGCTGGACCCGGGCGCGTTCCTCGCGGTCGGGCGCGGCAGCGACGAGGCGTTCCGCCAGGCGGGCCGAGAGCAGGGCGTGGTCGATGCGCAGCCCGGCGTCGCGCTCGAACGCCGCCGCCTGATAATCCCAGAACGTATAGATCCGCCCGCTTGGATGCAGCGCCCGCACCGCATCGGTGAGCCCCAGCCACAGCAACGCGCGGAAGGCCGCGCGCGTTTCCGGGCGCACCAGCGCGTCCCCCGGCGCCAGCGCACCGGCGGCGAGGTCCTCCTCTCCCGGGCAGACATTGTAGTCGCCGAGGATGGCCAGGTCGCGCCCGTCCTCGAGCAGCGCCGCCGCATGCCGCCGCAGCGCCTCCATCCAGGCAAGCTTGGCGGCAAAGCCTTCCGCGCCGCCGGAATTGCCGTTGGGGAAATAGCCGTTGCCGATCACGATCCCGCCGGCCTCGACCTCGATCCATCGCGCCTGTTGCGGTTCCGGCAGGTCGGGCAGGTTGCGCGCGCGCACCTCGAAGGGGATCCGCCCGAGCACGGCGACGCCGTTGTAGGATTTCTGCCCAACGATCTCCGCGTGGTAACCGGGGAACGCCAGCGCCGGGAACTGCGCCGCCTCGCACTTGATTTCCTGCAGCAGCAGCAGGTCCGGCTGATGGCGCTGCAGCCAGTCCGCGACCAGCGCCTGGCGCTGGCGGATCGAGTTCACGTTCCAGGTCGCGAGTTTCATGCGGCTCTGTCTCTCATGGCCGCGTCTGCGCCGCCAGCGGCCAGGCCAGGAGCACCCGCTGGATGCGCACCCGCCCGGATGGCGGCTGTTCATCGGCCGTCACCCAGGCGGTCGCGGGGAAGGCGCGGGCGAGGGTGGCGAGCTCGGCGGCGTTGGCATGGCGCGAGCGCGCGAGGGTAAGCATCCCCGCGATCCGCCGCAGCCGCTCCATCGACAGCGTGCCGACCACCAGCGCATGGCGGCCGCCCGGCCCCGCCACCTCTGTACGGCTAAGCCAGAGGCGCAGCACCAGCCGCTCGTCCGGCCCGCTTGCGGGATGGATCAGCACCAGGCGCGGGGGTTCGCCGCGATAGAGATGCGGCAGCACCGGCAGGGCCGCGGCATCGGCCTGCGGCAGCAGCCAGTCAAGCGCGACGCGCGGCGTCCAGGCGACCGGCTGGTGCCAGCCGGCCTGCGCGAGCTGGCGCGCGAGCGCCGCATCCGTTCCTGCCCATTGCAGCACGAGCGGGTTGTCCCCGGTGCCCAGCAGCGGCGCCTGAACCGCCGGCATCGTCGCCCAGGCCCCCTCGCGCCAGAGCGTGAAGTCGAGCACCCGTGGCGGCTGGGCGTCGGCGGGGGCGGGGGGCACGACGAGCCCGGCGCCCGCGAGTTGCAGCACCACGCCGAGCGCCACCAGCGCGGCGGCCACGGCATGGCTCGCGGGGCCCGGGGTCGCCGGCTCCTCCTCGTCGTGGTGGCGCAGGATGTCGGCCACGCCCGATAGCCCGACCCAGGCGAGGGCGAACGCGAGGCCGGCCCCCTCCTCCGCGAGCAGCGATAGGCCCAGCACCACGCGCGCGAACGCCGCGAGGACGACGACGAGAACCACCGGCACGGCGAAGATCCGCCCCCGGGGCGGGGGCAGGTCGAGGACCAGCGCATAAGCCAGCATGCCGTACAGCGTCGCCTCCAGCGCCGCCGGCGCCCCGCCCGTCGCCGCGTCGAGCAGGACGGCGCCGACGAGCCCGGCCACCCAGAGCGTCGGCGACCGGCGGTGGCGCACGAGTCCCGCCAGCACCGCCAGTCCGACCGCCCCGAGCAGCCATCGGCTCCCCGTCGCCGCCAGCGCCCGCAGCAACGGATCGGACCATTTCGTGTGCAAGAGCGACAGGGCGTTGCGCAGGGCGGTGACGTTGCCCGATCCCTGCACATGCCCCGATACCTGCGCATGCAGGAAACCCAGAGCGGCGGCGACGAGCCACGTCCCGCCCGCCAGGAGCAGGGCCATCACCACCAGTGCCGTCACGGTGCGCGGCGGCGAGGCCAGCACCCGCGCCAGGCGCCGCGAGAACGGGCTGTCGCCGCGGGCAAGGCCCGCGAGCAGGAAGCCGGCGGTGTGTGCGATCAGTGGCGGCAGCCGCCGCGCCAGCGAAAGCGTCAGCCGCGCGGTCAGCCACACCAGCAGCCCGGCGACCAGGACGAACAGGGCCAGCCGCCCGGCGACGGCGCCCAGGAGCTCCAGTCCCGCCCCGATCGCCACCCCGAGTCCGACATGCGCGAACGCCCAGATCAGCCCCGCGGCGACGATGATCGGCGCGAACCGGCGCGTCGGCATGCCGAGCGCGCCGGCCAAGGGCGGCACGATCGCGCGCACGCCGGGGGTGAAACGCGAGACCAGCAAGGTCTTGCCGCCGTGCTTCGCCACCCCTTCCTCGGCCCGCGCGAGGAGAGCCGGATGGCGCTTCAGGGGCCAGGCGGTCAGCAGCGCGCGCCCGAAGCGGCGGCCGATGGCGTAGGAGAGCGAATCGCCAACCATCGCCCCGACCGCCGCCGACAACGCCAGCGGCAGGAACGGGATCGCGCCGCTCGGCACCAGCGCCGCGATGGCGACGATCGTCGCGGTGCCGGGCACCAGGGCGCCGAGGACGGGAAGCGTCTCGGTACTCGCCAGCACGCCGGCAAGCACGCAGGCCAGCACGGCGTGGTGGCCGGCAAAGGTGACGATGGCGTGATGCAGGCCTTGCATGGGGTGGCGTTAGCACACTCGTCGCCGCGCGCCAGCGCCCGGGGCCAGGCCGCGGGGCCGCACCTGCGGCGAGCGCGCTGCAAGCCGCCGCTATTCGACGGAGAAGCTCGAACCGCAGCCGCAGCCGGAGGCGGCGTTCGGATTCTTGACCGCGAAATGGCTGCCCATGAGTTCGTCGGTGAAGTCGAGCTCGGCGCCGGCCAGGAGCTCGAACGAAGCCGGGTCGACCAGCAGCACCGCGCCGTCGCGCTCGACCACGAGGTCGTCGCTCGCGCGCTCGCGCTCCAGCGCGAACTGGTACTGAAAGCCGCTGCAGCCGCCGGCGAGCACGGCCAGCCGCAACGCCGAAGCGCCTTCGGCCGCGGTGATCTCGGCGATGCGGCGCGCCGCGCGCGAGGAGAGGGACATGCCGGGCGCGACCGCGCCGGCTGCAATGGCGGTTTCGGTCATAGTCGGGCAATTAGGCATCGGTCGGCAAAAGTTGAAGAGCACGCGTTTGGGCGCTGCGCGCGCGTCGACTAAGAGGCTAGGCGGGAGTCCCATGGTGCCGTTCGAAACCGAGAGGTCGATCTCCAGCCAGGCCGTCGCAACCTGGCTGCCGATAAGCCGTCGCCTTCCGCCGCCCGCGGATGGCCGGCCTGTGCTCGTCGTCGTGATCGACACCGAGGAGGAGTTCGACTGGTCGGCCCCGTTCGACCCCGCCCGCACCACGGTGGCGAACATCGCCGAGCAGGGGCGGGCCCAGGCGGTCTTCGACGCGCACGGGGTCGTGCCGACCTACGTTGTGGACTACCCCGTGGCGACGACGCCGGCGGCGGTGGCGACGCTGGGCGCGTTCCAGGCAGCGGGGCGCTGCGAGATCGGCGCACACCTGCATCCCTGGGTAACCCCGCCCGACGATGGCGTGCGGCCGATCGAACCCTGGCGCTCCTATCCCGGCAACCTGCCCGAGGCGCAGGAGGCGGCGAAGCTCGCGGCGCTCACCGAGGCGATCAAGAACAGCTTCGGCATCAGCCCCGTGGTCTACAAGGCGGGCCGCTACGGCATCGGTCCGGCGACCTTGCCGCTGCTGGCAGGCCTCGGCTATCGCGTCGATGTCAGCGTGGTGCCGCACACGGATTTCTCGGCGGATGGTGGGCCGGATTTTCGCGGCCTGCCGGCGGAGCCGCTCATGCTCGCGCCCGGGGTTGTGGAACTGCCGCTGTCGGTGCACTTCGTGGGGCTGATGGCCGGTTTCGGTTCCACACTCCAATCCATCCCCGCCCGCGGCGTCGCATCGCGGCTGCATCTTGCCGGCGTGGCGTCCCGGCTCGGGCTGCTCGAGCGGCTGCGACTCAGCCCCGAGGGGTACGTGCTGGCCGACCTGGAGCGCCAGACACAGGCGGCATTCGCCGCGGGGACCCGGGTGTTCATGCTCACCTACCACAGCTCGGCGCTGCTGCCGGGCGCCACGGCCTATGTCGGCGACACGGCCGGGCGCGACCGTTTCGTCGCCACCATCGATGCGTACCTGCGTTTCTTCCTCGGCACCTTGGGCGGGCGCACCAGCACCGCCGCGCAACTGGCTGCGGAACTGGCGGCACTGTGAGCGAGGCCGGACGCGCGACCGGCAAGGTGCTGGTCTTGGGCGACGACACCCGCAGCTTTCTTGCCTGCGTCCGCTCGCTCGGCCGCGCAGGCCTCACCGTCCACGCGGGGCCCGCGAACTTCCGCTCGCCGGCACTCGCCTCCCGCTACATCGCCGCCGTGCACGACCTGCCGCCGTGGATGGACGACGGCGCCGCCTGGCTCGCGGCGATGCGCGACCTGCTCGCGGCGCAACGCTTCGACCTCGTGATCCCGTGCAACGAAACCGCGCTGCTGCCGCTGGACCGTCACCGCGCCGAGCTGGCGCCGCTGGCACGCCTGGCCATCCCGGGTGAAGCGGCCATAGAGGTACTCTTCGACAAGGTGGCGACGCGCGAGCTGGCGCAGCGGCTGGGTGTTCCCGTCGCTCCCGGCCGCACCCTGCGTGCCGAGGAGGACGCGGCCGCGGCGATCGCCGAGCTGGGTGCGCCGGTCCTGGTCAAGCCCCGGCATTCCTACACGCTCGAGCGCCTGGCCGTGCGCGGCAAGGTCCAGCTCGCCGAGGACGCGGCGCAGCTGGCGCACGCCATGGCGGGTGCCGATCCGGCGGCGACGCTGCTGGAAGGCTTCGTTGCCGGCCGCGGCCTCGGCGTCTCGGTGTTGGCCTCCGGCGGGCGCGTGCTGCAGGCCTTCGAGCACCACCGGGTGCACGAGCACAGCGGCAGCAGCTATTATCGGGTCAGCGCGCCGCTTTCGCCGGATCTGCTGGCCGCCTGCGAGGCGATCACCGCAGCACTCGATTACACCGGGCTCGCCATGTTCGAGTTCCGCCGCGACGCGGCGGGGCGCTGGGTCTTGCTCGAGGTCAACGCCAGGCCCTGGGGCTCGATGCCGCTGCCCCTGGCCCTCGGGATCGACTTTCCCTTTCGGTGGTACCGGCTCTTGGTCGCCGGCGAGGAGACGCGAGCCGTCGCCTACCGCGCCGGCGTGCACGGGCGCAACCTGTTGCCCGACCTCCAATCCCTGCGCGCGAGCTTGCTTCGCCGCGAGCTTGGGCCGGGGGCGAAAGCCCGGATCGCGGCAAGCTGGGCCGCGGGCCTGTTGCGCCCGCTCTGGGGACGCGAGGTGCACGACGTGCTCGTCCGCGACGATCCGCGCCCGGCGCTGGCGGAGTTGGCTGGCGCCGCGCGGGAAGGGGCGGAGCGGCTTGCGCGCCACATCCCCGGCGTGCCCCGGCGGCGCGCCCGCGGCCTGCTGCGCGCGGCCGGAAGGTCGGAGGGACGGGCGCGCATCGTCTTCGTCTGCCAGGGCAATATCTGCCGTAGCCCCTTTGCCGCGGCGCTGCTGCGGTCGATGCTGGAGCCGGCACGGACCGGCAACGATATCGAGGTGCGCTCCGCCGGCATGATGCCATGGCCGGGCCGCGCTTCGTCGGCGGATGCCATCAACACGGCAGCGCAGCGGGGTATCGATCTGAGCGCGCATCGTTCCGCCTGGCTCTCGCCCGCCGAGGCGCAGGCGGCCACGGTCCTGATCGTCTTCGACGAGACCAACAGGGCCGCCTTGCTCGACCGCTACCCCGCCGGCGCCGCCAGGCTGCTGCGCCTTGGAGATATCGCCGGAATCGGCGCCATCGCCGATCCGTGGGGCCGCGGGACCGGAGCCTACGAGACGGCCTACGACAACATCGAGCGCGCGGTCCGCGCGCTCGCCGAGGAACTGGCAGGATGACGACGATGGAAGCGGATCGCATGCGGCGCCTGTCCGAAAAGGACGTCAACGGCCCGGACCTGGACCAGGCGCCGTTCGCGGGCGAGGCGCGCAAGCTGTTCATCTGCTCCTCGCCGCGCAGCGGCAGCTACATGCTCTGCCGCTACCTCATCGCCGCGGGCCTCGGCGTTCCCCACGAATATTTCAACCCCCATATCATGCGCCCCATGGGCGAGCGGTTTGGCTTCGGCGAGACCGTGCGCGACCTCAAATGGGCCTGGCGCGGCCGGCTTGCACGGCTGATGCAGCCGAAGGCGCCGGAGGAGGCCTTCCTCGAGACCTACATCCCCGAGCTGCGTCGCCGGCGCACCGCGGGCGGCGTGTTTGCCGCCAAGGTGCACTACGCGCAGTATGAGCGGGTTCTTGACAATCCCGTCGGGCATGCCCTGCTCGAGGGCGGCGTCTTCGTGAGCCTGGTGCGCGAGGATCTGCTTGGCCAGGCGCTGTCGCTGCATGTGTCAAACCTGACGGGACGGTGGAGCATCGACGAGACGGTGACGACCGCGCCCTCGCAGAGCCGCAATTATTTCGATAACGACGCCATCGACGCTTGCGTGACGAGCCTCGCCGACGAGGATAATGGCTGGCGCATGTTCTTCGCGCGCAACGGGATCCGTCCGCTGTTTCTGACATACGAATCCTTCCGCGCCGATCCCTGGCGCGATGTCGATGCGATCGCGCGCGCACTCGGCATCGACCCGGCCGCGCTGCCGCACGACTATGTCGAGCGCGATATGCCGGCAGAGTTCCCTCCCGAGGTTCCGGACCGGCGCAAGATCCGCGCCTCCTTCCTTGAGCGCCCGGGGCGGATTGTCCCCGCCGACCCCGCCCGCTGAGCCGCCGCGGAGGGAAGCGACGATGCCCCTGTTTTCGGTGCTGCTGCCAACGCGCAACCGCGCCACCCTGTTCGCCTCGGCCCTCGGCTCCGTGCTCGCGCAGGAATGTCGCGACCTCGAGGTCGTCGTCGTCGATGACGGCTCGGACGAGGCAGATGCCGCACGGTGCCGCGCGCTCTGCGAGGCCGATGCGCGGGTGCGCCTCGTCGTGCTGGCACGCCGCTCGCGCGGGCACGGGCAGAGCTATGCGCTCAACGAAGGCGCCCAGGCCGCTCGCGGGCGCTATCTTTGCTTTCTCGACGACGACGACAGCTGGACCGATTCCCGCCACCTCGCGCGCGTCAGCCGGCTGCTGACGCCGCAGACGGCGTTACCGGACCTCGTCCTCTGCAACCAGCAGGCGTTCCGCGCCGGCGAGCCGCTCGGGCGAACGGTGTGGATCGAAGATCTGGAGCCGCGCCTGGCGCGTGCGCCCGATGCGCTCGGTGCCTATACCGTCACGCCTGAGGAGCTGCTCGCCTGTCAGGCTCATTGCCACGTCAACACGACGATCGTCCGCCGCGATTTTTATCTGGAGCTGGGAGGGTTCGAGGAAGGCCTGCGCTACGAATGCGATCGCGACTTCTACCTGCGCGCGATCGACCGGGCGGCGCTGATCCGCTTCCTCCCGCAGGTCGTCGCCCGACACAACGTTCCGGATCCGAAGGCGGGCACCGCCATGTCGACCGCACTGTCCGACCTCGAGCGCCGGCTCTACCAGCTGCGCGTGTTCGACCGGATCGCCACCGGCTGCGCGCGCGCCGCCCTGCGCCGCTACGCGCTGCGCCAGCGCGTCTATACGCTCGGCCATGTCGCGAGTGCCTCCCGCGCCGCCGGCCACCGCGACAGCGCGCGCCTCTATGCCCGCGAGGCGAGGCTCGCGCGCCTGCTCCTGGTGCTGGGACACGGCTGATGCGACCGCCGCTGCAACCCTGGGCGGTCCGCGAGGAGACCTCGCGCGGGCGCCTTCACGCGGAGCCGGAAAGCCGCACGCGGTCGCCCTGGCAGCGCGACCGCGACCGCATCGTGCACAGCGCCGCCTTCCGCAAGCTGCAGTACAAGACCCAGGTCTTCGTCAATCACGAGGGTGATTTCTACCGCACCCGCCTGACCCACAGCCTCGAGGTCGCTCAGGTTGCCCGCTCGCTTGCCCGCGCTCTCGGTCTCGACGAAGACCTTGCCGAGACGCTCGCTCTCGCCCACGATCTCGGCCACCCGCCCTTCGGCCACGCCGGCGAGGAGGCGCTCGCGGGCATGATGGCCCCCTATGGCGGCTTCGATCACAACGCGCAGTCGTTGCGTATCGTCACCCTGCTCGAAAACCACTATGCCGGCTGGGACGGGCTGAACCTGACCTGGGAGACGCTGGAGGGCCTGGCCAAGCACAACGGCCCGCTGCCCGACCCGCCGGGCTATGTCGCCGAATATGATCGCGGACACGACCTCGAGCTCGACACCTACGCCTCGGCCGAGGCGCAGGTCGCCTCGCTCGCCGACGACATCGCCTACACCAGCCACGACCTCGACGACGGGCTGCGTGCGCGCCTGTTTTCGATCGAGGACATCGACCATCTGCCGGTGGTCGGGCCGGCACTGGCCGAGGCCCGCCATGCCAGCCTCGACATGCCGCCGCCGCGGCTGCGCCACGAGACCATCCGCCGCGTCGTCAACGCGATGATCGAGGACGTGATGGCGGAAACCGGCGCCCGGCTCGCGCAACTGGCCCCGCGCGACGCCGAGGCGGTTCGCCACGCCGGGCGCCCGGTCGTCGCGTTCACGCCAGCCATGGCGGAGGCGCGGGCCGCCATCCGCGACTTCCTGTTCAGCCGCATGTACCGCCACTGGCGCGTCGTGCGCATGACCACCAAGGCACGCAGCGTCACCGGTGCGTTGTTCTCGCTGCTCGCCGCCGATCCGCGCATGCTCCCCGAGGATTGGCGTGCCCGTGCCGGCGAGCAGGGCGCAACGGACCGCGCGGCGCTCGCGGTCTGCGACTATGTCGCGGGCATGACCGATCGCTTTGCCGCCGACGAATACCGCCGGCTCACGGATCTTTCGTTCCGCGGCTAGCGCGCGATCAGGCTGGCCCCGTCGGGGACGGGCGCCTCACAGGCGACGGAAGAACAGCGCCGTCAGCACGGCCCCGATCGCAACGATCGTCAGGCGCAGCGCGCGCTGCGGCACGCGCCGGCCCCAGTGCGCTCCGCAATAGCCGCCAAGGGCTGCCGCAGCCGCCATCAGCAACGCATCGCGCCAGACCACGATCCCGGCCGCCGCAAAGGTCGCCACCGAGACGACCGACAGCACCGCCGAGAGCAGGTTCTTGAGCGCGTTCATGCGGTGAATGTCGGCAAGCCCGAGCAAGCCGAGAGCGGCCAGCAGCAGGATGCCGAGGCCGCCGTTGAAATAGCCGCCATAGGTCGAGATCGCGAGGATTGTCGCCGCGACCGTGCCGAGACCCGCCGCCGTCCCGCCGCGCTGCCGGCGCAGCAGCGACGGCCCGGCCGCGAACAGCAGCGTGGCCGCAAGCAGCACCCAGGGCACGACGAAGCTGAACACCCGCGAGGGCGTCACCAGCAGCAGCACCGCCCCCGCGATCCCGCCGATGAGCGCCACCAGGCTGAGCTGCGGCACGCTGGCAGCGCCGACCGGGCCGGCATCGCGGTGCGTCGCCGCGACGCTCGCGACATAGCCAGGCATGGTCGCGATCGCGCTGGTCGCGTTCGCCATGATCGGCGGCACGCCGGCGAAAACGAGGGCAGGGAAGGTGAGGAAGGTGCCGCCGCCGGCGAGCGCGTTGAGCGCGCCCCCGCCGAAAGCCGCCGCAAAGAGCAGAAGCAGAACGATCATCGATGTCAGGCCTTCACGCCGTGAGAATCAGGTCCGCCGCTTTTTCCGCGATCATGATCACGGCGGCGTTGGTGTTGCCCGAGACCACGGTCGGCATCACCGAGGCGTCGGCCACGCGCAGCCGCTCGATGCCATGCACCCGCAGCTGCGGATCGACCACGCAGCCCGGCTGGTGCCCCATCATGCAGGTGCTGGTCGGGTGGAACGTCGTGCCGGATGTCTTGCGTACATGCTCGAGCAGCGCCTCGTCGCTGTCCGCGCCGGCACCAGGCATGTAGGGCGCGGCGACGAAGCGCGCCATCGCCGGCTGCTGCATCACCCGGCGCGCCAGGCGCATGCCGGCGACGATGGTTTCACGGTCGTTCTGAGTTGCGAGGTAGTTCGGCTGGATCGCGGGTGCGGCCCCGGGGTCGCGCGACGTGACGCGCAGCCAGCCGCGGCTTTCCGGCCGGCAGGGAATGGCGATCAGCGTGCAGCCGGGGAAATCGTGCATGCTCCCGCCCGACTTATCCGCGCTGCCGGCGAGGAACTGGTATTCGATGTCGGGCGAGGCGAGCTCAGGCCTGGTCTTGATGAACATGCCGATCGGCGCAGCACCGGTCATCAGCGCGCCCGAGCCGGTGAGGAGGTAGCGCGCGCCCTCGAGCCCCTTGCGCCACAGCGAGTGCGACACCTCGTTGAGCGTCACCACGTCCTTCAGTCGCATGATCGTGCGCGCGCCCAGATGGTCCTGCAGGTTTTCGCCCACGCCCGGCAGCGCGTGCACCACCTCGATGCCCAGCCCCGCGAGCAGCGCCCCGGGGCCGATCCCCGAGAGCTGCAACAGCTGCGGCGAGGCGATCGACCCGCCGGCCAGGATCACCTCGCGCGCCGCCAGCGCCTCGCAGGAGGCACCGCCCCGCGTGAAGGCGACACCGCGCGCCCGCCGGCCCTCGAGCAGGACGCGGCTGGCGAGCGCATGCGTCACGACGCGCAGGTTCGGGCGCGCCATCGCCGGGCGCAGATAGCCCACGGCGGCGCTGCAGCGCCGGCGACCGCGGACCGTGACCTGCAGTGTGCCGACGCCCTCCTGCTCGGCGCCGTTGAAATCCGCGTTGAAGGGGATGCCCGCCTGCTGCGCGGCGGCGATCAGCGCATCGTGCAGCACGTGCGGCGAGCGCAGGTCCGAAACCGAGAGCGGGCCGCCCGCGCCGTGGAACGCATCCGCCCCCCGCTCCTGGTCCTCGGCGCGGCGGAAATAGGGCAGCACGTCGGCATACGACCATCCCTCGCAGCCCATCTGCCGCCACAGGTCGAAATCCTCGCGCTGGCCGCGGATGTAGATCAGGCCGTTGATCGCGGAGGAGCCTCCCAGCACCTTGCCGCGCGGCCAGGGCAGCCGCCGCCCGCCCATCCCCGGCACCGGCTCGGTCTCGAACTGCCAGGTGATCCGCGGGTTGTAGATGTTGCGGTAGAAGCCGGCGGGGATGTGGATCCAGGGATCGCGATCCGGGCCGCCCGCCTCGAGCAGCACCACGCGGGTCGCGGGGTCGGCGGAAAGCCGGTTGGCCAGCACGCAGCCGGCCGAACCCGCGCCGACGATGACATAGTCCGCCTCGATCCGCTCCATGAACGATTCTCCCGTTGGCGAAGTATCGCGGCGGCATCGCCGCGGCGCAAACCAGTGCTGCTTTGATGCGGCGCGGCATTTGGGCTAGCGGAGCGGACATGTCTCAGTCCACGACGCCCGACCTCTATGCGGCTGTCCGCGAGCGTGTGCTCGCCGCCCTCGCCGATGCCTTTCCCGCCCTGCCCGCGGAGGTGCTCGCCCGCGTCGAGGTGGCGCCGCCGCGCGAGGAGGGCAGGGGCGAGATGGCCAGCAACGCGGCGATGGTCACCGCCCGCGCCGCCGGCCGCAAGCCCGCCGAGATCGCCGCGATGCTGGCCCAGCGCCTGGCGACGATGGCGCCGATCGCCGCCGCCGAGGTGGCCGGCCCAGGCTTCCTCAACCTCACCCTCGAGGCCGATGCCTGGCGCGGCATCGTCCCCACCGTGCTGGCGCAGGCCGAAGCCTATGGCGACAGCGCGATCGGCGGCGGCGTGGCCGTCAATGTCGAGTTCGTCTCGGCCAACCCGACCGGTCCGCTGCATGTCGGCCATTGCCGCGGCGCAGTGGTGGGGGACGCGCTGGCGAACCTGCTCGCCAAGGCCGGCTACCGCGTCACGCGCGAGTTCTACGTCAACGACGCCGGCAACCAGGTCACCGCCCTGGCCTGGGCCACATACTGGCGCTATCTCGAGGCTCTGGGGACGGAGCTGACGCAGGACGAGTTTGCCGCCCGTATTCCGGGCGGCCTGCAATACGGCGGCGACTATCTGCGCGACGTCGCGCGCGGCCTGGTCGAGGCGCATGGCGAGGCGCTGGCCCCCGGCGCCATGCCCGCGGACCCCGAGTTCTGGCTCGAGCCCGTTCGCGCGTTCGCCATCGCCTTCCTGCTCGAGACCATCAAGGACGACCTCGCGCGCCTCGGCATTCGCCACGACATCTTCAGCTCCGAACGCGCGCTGGTCGAGAGCGGTGCCGCCGACCGCATGATCGCGGCACTGCGCGAGCGCGACCTGATCTACGAGGGCGTGCTCGAGCCGCCCAAGGGCAAGCTGCCCGAGGACTGGGAGCCGCGCGAGCAGACCCTTTTCCGCGCCACGCGCTTCGGCGACGACGTCGACCGGCCGCTGCGGAAATCCGATGGTACGGCGACGTATTTTGCCAACGACATCGCCTATCACGCGGACAAGATCGCGCGCGGCGCGGAGATCCTGATCGACGTGCTCGGCGCCGACCACGGCGGCTATCTGCCGCGCATGAAGGCGGCGGTGGCCGCGATCGGCGGCGCCTCGTTCGAGGTGGCGCTGTGCCAGATCGTCCATTTCCAGAAGGGCGGCGAGCAGGTGCGGATGAGCAAGCGCGCCGGCACGTTCGTCACGGTTGCGGACCTGCTCGAGGAGGTCGATGCCGGCTCGATCCGCTTCACCATGCTGATGCGCAAGAACGACGCGCAGATGACGTTCGATCTCGATCTCGCGGTGGCGCAGACGCGCGAGAACCCGGTCTTCTACGTGCAGTATGCGCACGCGCGCGCCCGCTCGGTGCTGCGTGCGGCCGAGGAGCGCGGGATCGGGCCCGGATGCGGCCCGCAGACCCTCGCGGCGCTGGAGGACAGCGCGGAATTGGCCGTTTTGCGCCGCCTCGCCGCCTGGCCGCGTCTGGTCGAGGGCGCGGCCCAGGCCCGGGAGCCGCACCGAATCGCGTTTTTCCTCTATGATTTAGCAAGTGACTTTCATATGCTATGGAACCGAGGGCGTGACGATGCCGCACTGCGGTTCCTGATCGAGGACCGGCCTGCCGAGACCGCCGCCCGTGTCGCGCTGGTGGCGGCGGTGGCGGTGGTGCTCCGATCGGGGATGGCGGTGCTCGGTGTCACGCCGGTCGAGGAGATGCGTTAGCGGCGCCGTGAACGATCGGCGGAGCCGCGCCCCCGGAGAGTGATGGGATGAGCCACAGCCGCCGCACCTACGACGAGCAGAGTTACGAGGACGAGTTCGAAATCCCGCGGGCGACTGCCGGTTTTCGCGTGCAGCGGCGTCGTCCGGGGATCGACCGGACGACGCGCAACATGATCGTCGTCGCCGCCGGGATCGCCGTCGTGATGGTGCTGGCGGTCGCGGTTCAGGCGATGCTGCGCCCGCACGGGCTGCCGGTCGTGGCCGCGCAGAGCGGGCCCTGGCGGGTGAAGCCGGTCAATCCCGGCGGCATGAAGGTCGTCGGTGCCAACAACGCGATCTTCAACGGCACGCTGCCGGCCAGCCAGGACCAGGTGATGCCCGGGCCGGAAACACCCGATCTCGCGGCGCTGGCGCGTGACGAGCACAAGGCGGCGCAGACGCCATCCGGCGCCGGCCAGACCGGTGCGGCGATGCCGGCGCGCACCCCGGCCGGCACCGAGGCCCAAGCGAACCAGGCCGCAACCAACCAGGTCCCCACCAACCAGGCCTCAACCGGCCCGATCCAAGCCGGCACGGCCCAGGCGGCAGCCGAGCCGCCGCGTGCGACATCGGGCACGAACCCCGCGACGGCCGTGGCTGCACCGCCGCCGTCCGGCGCGGCCGCGACGACATTGACAGCCGCCCTGCCGCTGCCGCCGACACCCACGCCCGCGCCCGCCTGGACACGGATAGCGGTGCCGAAGACGGCGATCGCGATGGCGCCCATGCCGGGCGCGGCACCGGCCGCCGGGGCAGCGGCCAACGGGCCCGCGGGCGGCGCCGAGGTGCAGCTCGCCGCCCTGCCCACCGAGGCATCGGCGCGCGCGGAATGGCAGATCCTGTCGGAGCGGATGCCCGGCCTGCTCGGGCATCGGGCGCCGCTGCTCACCAAAGCCCTGGTGCATGGCAACACCTGGTGGCGGGTCCGCATGGGCGGATTCGCGTCGTTCGAGGCCGCCCGCGCCTTCTGCGTCCAGGTTCGGGCCCAGGGCGGCGTCTGCGCGCCTGTCCGGTCCTAACGGGACCCGCACCATCGCGCCGCCACCGCCCCGCGCCGCCATCGTCGGGATCGCCGCCACCGCGCTCACCGACGACGAACGGCGGCTGTTCGCCGCCCTGCCGCCGGCAGGGGTGATCCTGTTTGCCCGCAACATCGCCGATCCGGCGCAGCTCACCCGGCTGATCGCACAGATCCGCGCCGCCGTGCCCGGCGTGCTGCTGATGGTCGACCAGGAGGGGGGGCGCGTCGCCCGCCTCCGCCCGCCGCATTGGCCCGCCCGGCCGCCCGCTTCGATGCTCGCGACCGAACAGGCGGCGAGGGCAGGCGGGGAGGCCATCGGCCACGACGCGGCCGCCGCGGGCTTCGACGTCGTCGCGGCGCCGGTGCTGGACCGCGCGCTCCCGGGGGCCAGCACGGTCGTCGGCGACCGCGCCTTTCCCGGTGATGCCCGCGACGTCGCCCGCCTCGGCCGGGCCTTCGCGGCAGGGCTGATGGCGGCGGGGGTGATACCGGTCGGCAAGCACGTGCCGGGCCATGGCCGTGCCCGGGTGGACAGCCACGAGTCCTTGCCGGTGGTGGACGGCGTCGATCCCGACGACCTGCTGCCCTTCGCGGCCAACGCCGACCTGCCCTGGATGATGACCGCGCATGTGCTGTTCACCGCCTGGGACCGCACCCGCCCGGCCACGCTCTCCCCCGTGATCCTGCGCGAGGTGGTGCGCGGGCGGATCGGCTTCGGCGGCGTGTTGGTCTCCGACGACCTGGCCATGGGCGCGCTGAGCGGCGCGCCCGCCGACCTTGCGCTCGCCTGCCTCGAGGCCGGGTGCGATCTGGCCCTGTGGTGCCCCGGCGATGCAGCGACGGCTGACGTGCTGCGCGCGGTCCCGCCGCTCACCCCGGAGGACGCCGCGCGCATCGGCCGTGGGGGCGGCACGGGGCGTTAGCACCCGCCGCGGATGCGCGGGGGCATTCCGCGGGGGGGCTTTTGAGGCTAGACCGCCGCGGCTCCGGCATGTAACCGCCGGGGCGCGACCCCGGAGCCGACTTGATCGATCTCATTCTCTCCCTGCTGGCCGCGGTGCTGGCGATCACGCTGCACGAGGCGGCCCATGGCTTCGCCGCGCTCGCGCTCGGCGACGACACCGCGCGGCGGGCCGGACGTCTCTCGCTCAACCCGCTGGTGCACGTCGACCGGGTTGGCACCATCCTGCTGCCCGGCCTGCTGCTGATCGGCCAGCTGCTGACGATCCACCGGGTCGCGTTCATGTTCGGCTGGGCCAAGCCGGTGCCGGTGGCGGCGTGGCGCTTTGCCAACCCGCGGCGCGGCATGATGTGGGTGGCGATGGCGGGGCCGGGGATGAACTTCCTGCTCGCCTGGCTCGGCGGCCTCGCCTTTCACCTCACCGCGATGCTGCCGCCCGGGCTCGGGCACGCGGCGGAGAGCTTCCTGTTCGCCTTCATCCTCACCAACCTCGTGCTCGGCCTGTTCAACCTGCTCCCCATCCCGCCGCTCGACGGCGGGCGCATCGCCGTCGGCCTGCTGCCGGAGTCGGCCGCGCGGGTGTGGGCGCGGGCCGAACGCTACGGCATCCTGGTCGTGCTGCTGGTGGTCTTCGTGCTGCCGGAGCTGGCGCGCGAATTCGGCTACGCGTTCAACCCCGTCGGCGCGGCGCTCGACCGGCTCCTGCCAGCGGCGCTGCGCGTCGTGCTGCTGCTGTCGGGCAATGCCCCGTGAGCGAGGCGCTCGTCGCCGCCGATGGGGTTGCGGACGCGGCTGCGGGCAACGCCGCGGACGCGCTGGTGGTTCGTCTCGAGGGGTTCGAGGGGCCGCTCGACCTGCTGCTGGAGCTGGCGCGCGCGCAGAAGGTGGATCTGGCCCGCGTCTCCATCCTGGGCCTGGTCGAGCAGTATCTGGCGGTCATCGAGGGCGCGCGCAGCATCCGTCTCGAGCTCGCCGCCGACTGGCTGGTCATGGCGGCGTGGCTCACCTGGCTCAAGTCGCGCCTGCTGCTGCCCAAGGGGGACGAGGCGGCCGACGAGGGCGCGCTTGCCGCCGACGTGCTTGCCGCCCGCCTTGCGGAGCTCGCCCGCATGCGCGCCGCCGCCGCCTGGCTGGGCGCCCGCCCGCAACTGGGGCGCGACGTTTTTGCGCGCGGCGCCCCCGAGTCGCTGACCGAGATCGACCGCTCGCGGCTGGCGCTCGACCTGCCGAGCCTGCTGCGCGCCTATCTCGCCGCGGTGCGCCGCGCGGCCGGCCAGCGCATCTGGAGGCCGAGCCCGCTCACGGTCTGGACCGTCAAGGACGCGCTGGCACGGCTCGCCCGGTTGGTGGGCAGCCTGCCGGACTGGTCGAGCCTGGAGGCCTTCCTGCCCGCCGAGCTGGTCTCGCCGACCGAGCGGCGGGCGGCGCTGGCGAGCACGCTGATCGCCGGGCTCGAGATGGCGCGTGGCGGGTTGGTGCGGTTGCGGCAGGCGGCGCCGTTCGCGCCGATCCTCGTGCGCGCGGCCGCGGAAGGAGAGGAAGACCGCGTGGAGGAACAGGATGGCTGACACGCCCCGCGCCGAGCCGCCGGCGCAGGACGCCGAGCCCCCGGCACCGGACGCACAGCCGGCAACACCGGACGGGCCGGAGGCGGCGGCGCCCGCGGCCGGCATCGTCGTCACCGAGGCACAGCTGCGCCTCGCCGAGGCACTGATCTTCGCCGCTGCCGAGCCGGTGCCGGCGCGGGCCCTGGTGCAGGCGCTGCCCGACGGGGCGGACGCCGATGCGGTGCTCGCCGGCCTTGCCGAACGCTATGCCGGGCGCGGCGTGGAGCTCGTCCAGACCGCGGGGGGCTGGCAGTTCCGTACCGCCACCGACCTTGCGCCCGCGCTCACCCGGGTCATTCCACAGCCGCGCCGGCTGCCGCGCGCGGCGATGGAGACGCTGGCCATTATCGCCTATCACCAGCCCGTGACCCGCGCCGAGATCGAGGAAATCCGCGGCGCCTCCGTCTCCCAGGCAACGCTCGACGCGCTGCTCGAGGCGGGACTCGTCGGCCCGCGCGGCCGGCGCGAGACGCCCGGCCGGCCGGCGCTCTGGGGCACGACCGCCAATTTCCTGGCCCAGTTCCAGCTGCAGAGCCTGCGCGACCTGCCGCGACGCGAGGAGCTGCTGGTCGAGATGCCCAACGCCTCCAACGCCGAGGTCGCGGCGGCGGCACCCGAGAGCGCGGCGCAGGCGCCCGATCCGGCCGCCCAGGAGGGCGAAACCATGCCCCCCGAGGCCGAGCCGGAGGCGCCGCAGACGCCCCAGCCGGAGCCGCATTCATGACGTCTTTGCAACGGCGGTTTTCCTTCGCCGCCAGCTCCTGCTAGCAGGTCCCCATGTTCGGTCTTGCCTGGTCCGAGGTTCTCCTCATCGGGGGGGTGGCGCTGATCGCCATCGGCCCCAAAGATCTGCCCGTCGCCATCCGAGCGGTGACGCAGGCGATCAAGAAGGCGCGCCGCCTCGCCGCCGAGTTCCAGAGCCATGTCGACGAGCTGGTGCGCGAGGTGGACATCAGCGGCGTCACCGACACGATCAACGAGCTGCGCAATTTCGACGTGACCTCCACCGTCGAGAAAGCGGTCGATCCCGACGGCACCCTGAAGGCCGCCTTCTCGGGCGATATCCTGGGCGAAGCGGGCAGCGCACCGACCGCCACCACCCCGGTTGCCGCGGAGCCGCTGACGGATATCGCGCCGCCGCCGCAGATCGAGGGTGTGCCGCCGTTCATTCCGCCCGAGATCGCCAGCGCGCCGAAGCCGCCGGCCTTCATCCCTCCCGGCATCCTGCTGCCGCAGTAGCCTGCCATTCCACCTTCAGTTCGAGCGTCACGCGTGTCCGAAACCGAGACAGAAGACCCGATCAACGACAAGCCGATGCCGCTGCTCGACCATCTGATCGAGCTGCGCCGCCGCCTGCTGTGGTCGGGCGTGGCGTTCCTCATCGCCTTTCTCGTCTGCTATCATTTTTCAGCCTGGATCTACGCCTTCCTCGCCGAGCCGCTGGCGCAGGCGCTCAAGGGCCAGGGGCAGGCCAACACTGAGCTCATCTTCACGCAGCTCTACGAAGCCTTCTTCACGTATCTGAAGGTGGCGATGTTCGGGGCGCTGTTCCTGTCCTTCCCGGTGCTGGCGACGCAGCTCTGGCTCTTCGTAGCTCCCGGCCTCTATCGCAGCGAGAAGCGGGCAATGCTGCCCTTCCTCATCGCCACGCCGATCCTGTTCCTGATGGGAGCGGCGCTCGCCTATTACTTCGTGTTTCCCTACGCTTGGCACTTTTTCTTGTCGTTTCAATCGCCTACGGGCGGCGGGGGCATACCCATCGTCGCCATGCCGCGGGTGTCGGAATATCTCGACCTGGTGATGAAGCTGATCCTGGCCTTCGGCGTCGCCTTCGAGCTGCCGGTCGGGCTCTCGCTGCTGGCGAAGGTGGGCATCGTCTCGTCCAAGTCGCTCAAGCGCTACCGGCGCTATGCCTATGTCGGCATGTTCGTGATCGCCGCCGTGCTGGCGCCGCCGGACGTCTTCACCCAGACCGGCCTCGCCGTGCCGCTGGTGCTGCTGTACGAAAGCTCGATCATCGCCGCCCGCATCGTCGAGCCGAAAGTCGAGGACGACGAGGACGACGAGGACGAAGACACTGGCGAAGCGACGACCTAGGGACCAGCCCGATGCACGATATCCGCGCCATCCGCGAGCAACCCGAGGCGTTCGACGCGGCGATGCGCAGGCGCGGCATAGCGCCCGGCCCTGCGGCTGCGATCCTGGCGCACGACACGGCGCGACGCACGGCCCAGACGCGGCTGCAGGAGCTGCAGGCGGCGCGCAATGCCCTAGCCAAGCGCATCGGCGAGGCCAGGCGGAACGGGGCCGACAGCGCCGCGCTGGAAGCGGAAGGCGCCTCACTGCGGACGCAGATCGAGACGCTGGAGCGGGAGGCTGGCGCCGCCGAGGCGGCGATGACCGCCATCCTCGAGGCGCTGCCCAATATCCTCGATACCGAGGTGCCGGACGGCGTGGACGAGAGCGCCAACGTCGTGCTGCGGGTCGGGCGCGAGCCGGCCCACGCCGGCAACGCCGTGCGCGAGCATTTCGAGCTCGGCGAGGCGATGGGCCAGATGGATTTCGCGGCGGCGGCCCGCATCGCCGGCGCGCGCTTCACGGTGCTGCGGCGCGGCCTCGCGAGGCTGGAGCGCGGCCTCGGGCAGTTCATGCTCGACATCCACACCGAGCAGCATGGCTACGAGGAGGTCTTCGTGCCGCTGCTGGTCAACGATGCCACCGTCTATGGCACCGGCCAGCTGCCGAAATTTGCGGACGACCTGTTCCGCACCACCGACGGGCGGTGGCTGATCCCGACCGCGGAGGTGCCGCTGACCAACCTTGCCGCCGGCGAGATCATCGCGGAGGCGAAACTGCCGATCCGTCTCACGGCGCTCACGCCGTGCTTCCGTAGCGAGGCGGGCTCGGCCGGACGCGATACCCGCGGCATGCTGCGCCAGCATCAGTTCAACAAGGTCGAACTGGTCTCGATCACGCATCCGGATCATTCCGCCGAGGAGCACGAGCGCATGACGCAGTGCGCCGAGGTGATCCTGGAAAAGCTCGAAATTCCGTGGCGCCGCGTGATCCTTTCCGCCGGCGACACCGGCTTCGGCTCGGCGCGCACGCACGACCTCGAAGTCTGGCTGCCCGGGCAGCGCGCCTGGCGGGAGATCTCCTCCTGCTCGAACATGCGCGCCTTCCAGGCGCGGCGGATGAATGCCCGCTTTCGCGCGGCGGACGGCAAGGTCGCCCATGTCCACACGCTGAACGGCTCCGGCGTGGCGGTCGGGCGGGCGTTGATTGCCGTCCTGGAGAACCACCAGCGTTCCGATGGCAGCATCGCCATCCCCCCCGCGCTGCGCCCGTGGGTCGGCGGGGTCGATCATATTTCCTGAGGACGGCGCATGAAATTCGCTGCTATCGGCCTGGACCACCGGCATATCTTTGATCTGACGGAAAACCTGCTGAAGGCAGGCGCCGAGTGCGCAGGCTATTGTCCGCAGACCTCCGATCCCGGCGTGGTCGAGGGCTTCGTCAAGCGCTTCCCGCAGATCCCGTCGAAGCCGCGCGCGGCGCTGCTCGAGGACCGCTCGGTCGCCTTCGTCGCCACCGCCGCGATACCCGCCGACCGCGCGACGCTGGCGATCGCGGCGATGCGCGCGGGCAAGGACGTGATGAGCGACAAACCGGGCGTTACCACGCTCGACGATCTCGAGGCGCTGGAGGCATGCGTCCGCGAGACCGGGCGCATCTGGCACACCTGCTTCACCGAGCGCTTCCTGACACCGAGCACGTATGAGGCGCTGGCGCTGGTCCGCGCGGGGGCGATCGGGCAGGTGGTGCAGACGATCGGCCTCGGCCCGCACCGCCTCAACGCACCGATCCGCCCCGCCTGGTTCTGGGAGCGGGCGCGCTACGGCGGCATCCTCGGCGATATCGCCTCGCATCAGATCGACCAGTTCATCGCCTTCACCGGCGTGCGCGAGCCGCGCGTCGAACTCGCCCATATCGGCAGCTTCGGCACCCGGCCGGGGTTTCAGGATTTCGGCGAGATCGTGCTCGGCAGCGAGGGACCGCGCGGCTACGTCCGGGTCGACTGGTTCACGCCGGACGGATTGCCCACGTGGGGCGACGGGCGGATCATGGTGACCGGCACCGAGGGCACGATCGAGCTGCGCAAGTATGTCGACGTGGAGGGCCGTCCCGGCACGGACCATCTGTTCCTGGTCGACCGCAAGGGCACGCGCCACATCGCCTGCGAAGGCCGGTCGCTGCCGTATTTCGCCGCCTTCCTCGCCGATGTGCGCGACCGCACCGAGACGGCGATGGCCCAGGCCCACGTCTTCACCGTCTCGCGCCTGACCATCGCCGCGCAGCTGAAGGCCGAAGGCGCGGCCTGAGGCGGGGGCCTCGCCCGCGCTGAGGGCAACCCAGCCACGAATCGTGTGCACCTGCGACGCGGGCTATGCTATGTTGCATTGCACGATACCGGTTTTGGCCGTCGTGTGGGCGGGCCGGAAGAGGCGGGCAGGTTCGTCCGTCAACTAGCACTCAGCCGCAACAAGAAAAGGATACCGGCCTTGGCTACCGAAAAATCGCAGAATGTCCAGGACGTGTTCCTGAACCATGTGCGCAAGAGCAAGACCCCCGTCACCGTCTTCCTGGTCAACGGCGTGAAGCTGCAGGGCATCATTACCTGGTTCGACAATTTCTCGATGCTGCTGCGCCGGGACGGGCATACGCAGCTCGTCTACAAGCACGCCATCAGCACCGTCATGCCGGGCGCCCCGATCCAGCTCTTCGAGGGCCCGAAGGAGGCGACGGCGGAGCGGCCGAACTCGGCGACGACACTGACCATACCGCAGCGGGAGTCTCTTCCTGCCGACGCCTGATCGCGGCTCCCACCCCGACCAGGGGCCTGCCGGCCCGGTCAGGGCCGCCGTCATCCTGCCCTGGGACAAGCCGCGTGGCGCTCCCGGGGCCGGCGGTGTGGCCGGCGATGGCAGTGTCGATGCCTCCCGCGCCGCGGCGGCGCGGCTGGCAGAGGCCGTGGGGCTGGCCGGCGCCATCGGCCTGGTCGTCGTCCACAGCGCCGTGCTGCCGCTGCGCGCTCGCCGGCCCTCGACCCTGCTCGGCTCCGGGCAGGTGGAGGACCAGCGCGAGGCGATCGCGCGCGAGGACGTCGCGGTGGTCGTCGTGGATGCGCAGCTCTCCCCGGTGCAGCAGCGCAACCTCGAGCGCGGCTGGAACTGCAAGGTCATCGACCGCACCGGGCTGATTCTCGACATCTTCGGCGAGCGCGCGGTGACGCGCGAAGGCGCGCTGCAGGTCGAGCTGGCGCATCTGGACTACCAGCGGTCACGCCTCGTCCGCTCCTGGACCCATCTGGAGCGCCAGCGCGGCGGCTTCGGGTTCCTCGGCGGCCCCGGCGAGACCCAGATCGAGGCCGACCGGCGCCTCATCGGCGAGCGCATCGTCCGCCTGCGCCAGGAGCTCGAACAGGTGCGCCGGACCCGCGCGCTGCACCGCGGCGCGCGACGGCGCGTGCCGTTCCCGGTCGTGGCACTGGTCGGCTACACCAATGCCGGCAAGTCGACGCTCTTCAACGCCATGACCGGAGCCGGCGTGGTCGCCCGCGACCAGCTGTTCGCGACCCTCGATCCCACCATGCGTGGCATCCGCCTGCCCTCCGGCCGCCGTGCCATCCTTTCCGACACCGTCGGCTTCATCAGCGAGCTGCCGACCGAGCTGATCGCCGCGTTCCGCGCGACGCTCGAGGAGGTCGCCAGCGCCGACGTGATCCTGCACGTGCGCGACGCGGCACACCCGGACAGTGCGGCGCAGCGCGCCGACGTGCTGGGCGTGCTGGGCGGCATGGTCGCCGACGGCGTGCTCGATGCGGACTGGCCGAGCCGGGCCATCGAAGTGCTCAACAAGGCCGACCTGCTCGGCGGCTGCGACGAGGTGCCGGCGCGCAACGGCGCCATCGCCGTCTCGGCGCTGACCGGCGAGGGGCTGGCCGCGCTGGCAGCCGCCATCGATGTACGCATCGCCGCGGGAATGGAGCTCGCCGACTACACGCTGCCGCCGGACGACGGTGCGCGGCTAGCCTGGCTCTACCGCCATGGCGAGGTGCTGCAGCGCCACGACGACGACCGCGGCGTGCACCTCACCGTGCGCCTCGCGCCCGCCGACCGCGCCCGTTTCGAGCGGCCCGCGAAGCCATGAACCGCAAGACCCTGGAGAGCCTCGGCGCCATCCTCGCCGATGCCGCGTCGGCCGAGATCATGCCGCGCTTCCGCCGCCTCGGCGCGGGCGATATCCGCACCAAGTCCGGCCCCATGGATGTGGTCACCGAGGCCGACGAGGCGGCGGAGCGGCGCATCGCGCAGGGGATCGCGACGTTGCTGCCGCACGCCTTCGTGCTCGGCGAGGAGGCTGCCGAGCGCGACCCCGCTCTGCTCGCGCGCGCCGCCGCCGCCGATCTCACCGTGACCGTCGATCCGCTGGACGGCACGTGGAACTTCGCCAACGGGCTGCCGCTGTTCGCGAGCATGGCGGCGGTCGTGCTCCGGGGCGAGATCGTGGGCGCGGCGATCCACGACCCGGTGGGCGGCGACACCGCCTTTGCGCTGCGCGGCGAGGGAGCCTGGATCGAGGGCGAGGGCCGGACCCGGGACCTGCGCGTCGCCCCGCCGGTTCCGGTGCGGCGCATGGCCGGGGCTGCAAGCTGGCGCGCGCTGGCGGAACCGCTGCGGACCCGCATCGCCCAGCGCCTCCCGCGTGTCGCGGCGAGCTTCGTCTATCGCTGCGCCGGCCACGAGTACCGCCTCGCCGCAGGCGGACACTGCCACTACCTCCTGTTCAGCCGGCTGATGCCGTGGGACCACGCGCCCGGCGTGCTGCTCCACCGCGAGGCGGGCGGGTTTTCCGCACGCCTCGACAAGCACCCCTACGGCATCGACAAGACCGTCGGCGGCCTGCTGTGCACGCCCGACGAGGCATCCTTCCATGCGCTGCACGAGGTGCTGACACGGGACGAGGCATGAGCAGGCCGCCCGGCGTTCCGCGGCCTGCCGATCCCGCGACCGCGTCCCGCGCGTGACCGCTCCCGCGACCTCGCGCCTCGGCCGCGACCTGTGGTGGCTCACCCTGGCGCTGACGCTCTCCTATCTGGCGGTGGCCGCGCCGCTGCCGGTGATCCCGCTCTACGTCACCGGCAGGCTGGGCCTTGGTAGCGGCGCCGGCGGCCTCGCGGCCGGCCTGCCGTTCATCACCACGATCGCGACCCGCCTCTATGCCGGCCGCTTCGCCGACCGCTGGGGCGGGCGGCGGGGCATGGTGCGCGGGCTTGCAGTCTACATCGCGGCCAACCTCATCGGCCTGGCCTCGACGATTCCGGCTCTGCCACACCTCACGGCTTACGGCGTGCTGCTCGCCGGCCGCCTGCTGCTCGGCCTGGGCGAGAGCCTGACGCTCGTGGGCATGCTCGGCTGGGGGATCAACGTCGCCGGGACGGCGCGCGCCGGCCGTTTCATCGCGCTGATGGGCATGGGGATGTATGCGGCGCTCGCCCTGGGTGCGCCGCTCGGCCTCGGCCTCGACCAGCGCGCCGGCTTTGCGGCGGTGATGCTGGCCGGCGTTCTGCTGCCGCTGGCGGGACTGGTGATGATCCGCCCCCTGCCGCCAGCGGTGGCGCATGAGGACGGGCGCGGCGGCGGAAGGCCGGGCCTCTGGACGATGCTGCGCGCGATTGGCCGGCCGGGCATCGTGGTCGGGCTGCAGGGCGTCGGCATCGCCGCCATCGGCGCCTTCGCCGCGCTGGATTTCGTGCGCCATGGCTGGCCGCGCGCCTGGCTCGGCCTGACCTGCTTCGCCGCCGGGTTCGTGCTCATGCGCATCGTCGGCGGCCGCCTGCCGGATCGTCTCGGAGGCGTTCCGGTGGCGATCGTCTCGCTTGGGTTCGAGGCGCTGGGCCAGCTCGTTCTGTTCCTCGCTCCCGGGCCCCTGGCGGCGCTCGCCGGAGCGATGCTGACGGGGCTCGGCTGCTCGCTCGTCTATCCGTGCATGGCGATCGTCGTGGTGCGCCGTGTCGACCCGCGGCTGCGCGCCACCGCCATGGGCAGCTTCTCCGCCTTTCAGGATCTCGCCTACGCCACCACCGGGCCGCTCGCCGGGCTCCTCGCGGACCGCTTCGGCGTCCCCGTGGCCTTCCTTGTCGGGGCCGTCGCTGCCGCCAGCGGCTTCGTCGCTGCGGTCACCATGGCGCGCACCGGCTCCTCGGGCGACCTCCGGCCTGCCTGAGACGGACGACGTCGGGCCAAACCGGGACACGGCGCTCTCGATGGTCCGCCTGCGCCGGAGCAGGCCCGAGGTGACGGGCGGTGCGACGCCGCCGCCAGCCGCCAGGCTATGGGAGCTTTACCTCGTAGGTGAAGCAGGTTTGGCCCTTGCCATGGTGCGCCTCCCGGCCCTCGTAGACGGCGACGTCCGCGGCGGCGGTCTGGAAGACGGCGCAGAGGCGATAATGCGTCGCATCGATCACGTCGTAGCCGTAGGGCTGTCGGCTGACAGGATCACGCGGGATCGCATAGCCTGGTCGGCTCGCTGCCTCGACGGTTGGGGGAAGCGCATGGTGCGTGCGGACGTAGGCTGCGATCTCCCCGGACAGGTTCTGCAGATCGGTGACCCGCGCATCGTCAAGACGGCGAAGCCGCTGCTCGCCCGGAGAACCGATGAGAAACAGGCCCACGACCACGGACGCGGCGACCACCGCAATGAAGGCCGCGAGCAGGACGGCCCCCGACCTCATCGCGGAATCTGCGCCGCGGACTCGGCCCGCTCGCGCCGCGCGTCACCGAGATAATAGACGAAGATCGTGCCGGCGATGACGCCGACCACGAGCACCCGCAGGAGGAAGCGCGCCGTCAGGGCTCCCTGGAGAAAGTTGAAGAGCAGATAGGTCAGATCCGACAGCAGCACGAGGACGGTGACATAAAGGGTGAAATAGGTCAGCCATTTGCGCGCGCGGGAATCGCGCCGCAGCGTGCCTGCGCGGGTGGCACGGTGCGCATAGATGGAGATGCCGACGAAGACAGGAAAAGCGATGATCAGACTGGACAGCGACCAGCGCAGCCCCTCGAGCTGCATCTTCACGCCCAGAATTCTGGTCGTCGGGTCGGGGATCGCCAGATCGATGAAGCGGAACAGCACCTGGCCCAGGGCCATCGCGCTGAAGTAGAGCGCCGTGAACAAAACCAGATAGGCGAAGGTCTCGAACGGCGAGAGATACGGCCGCGGACGCGGGACCGGGACGGCGAAGTCGATCGGCGCATAGGCATCGAGCGCGTCCTGGATCTGCGCCGCGGGCCATCCTGCGGTCGTCAGCGCCGCGGCAATGCTCGCCCGGCTGGCGCCGGCGCGCAGAGCCTCGCCGACAAAGGCGGCAACGTCACGCTCAACGGCCATCCCCACCTCGAAGGGTTCAAAACCCGACGATTCTGATGGCAGACACGTGCGCGGTTTTCGTTGACTCATATCAAATCGCGGAGATTTCGCTGCCCAGGGCCGCCCTGACAGCGGTGCCGGTCGATCGCCGCCGCCTCGTCGAGGTCACCGGCGCCGTCCATGGCAGGGGCATGCGGGGCGACGCCCTCGCGCCCTTGGATATGCGGATCAGGCGCCGCCGCGATGGGGCCGGGACGTGCCGGACAGGAGCAACGCGATGGCCGCTGTCCAGGAGAAGCGGTTCCCCCCCGCACCCGCGCCCGTCAGCGGGTCGAAATACTCGGCGAAGCCCGCACCGCCGATCAGCGCCTGTGTATCGTTGCGGATACGTTGCGCACTCGCCACCTCGCCAGCGGCGGCGAATCCCTCGGCGAGCATCCAGTTCACGACCGCCCAGACCGGGCCGCGCCAGTAGCGCAGCGGCTCGAAGCTGGGCTCGGCCGGGTCGGTCGAGGGCACCGCGAAGCGCGCGTGGGTAAGCCAGCGTGCGAGTGTCGCGGCGAGGTGCGCACCATCGCCGACCCCCGCCCAGACCGGCAGGAATCCGGCGGATGTCGCGACATCGAGCGCCGCGCCAGCCACCAGGTCGCGCGAGAGGAAGAGGCCGCGAGCCTCGTTCCACAACCCGCCGAGCGCCCGTTCCATCCGCACGATGCGTTCGTCGATGGCACGGCTTTGTGCCGGCGCGAAACGTTCGGCCAGCGACAGCAGATCGCGCTCGGCGCGCAGCAGGATGGCGTTGGTCGCCACGTCCGCCACGCGGAAGGGGGCGGCAGCATACATCCGTCCGGCGTCCCAGCCGGCGGCACGATACGCGTCCACGAGGTGGATGAAGCGCTGGTAGTCCTCGGCGCGGGGGCGCATCTGCGGGTCCACGTGGCCCGTGTCGCGGCGCACGATCGCCGTCGTGGTCGTGGTCGGGACGCGTGCGAGCGGCGCGTCCCAGGCCGGGGAGTTGTCCATCCCGCTCTCCCACGGATGCAGGATGGCGACGAGGCCCGTAACCAGGGGATCGCGCGCCGCATGCCACCAGGCATGGTTGCGCAGGAGCGCCGGGACGATCGCCGCCGTGCGGCCTTCGGCGCGGGCGCGATCGGGGTCGGCGGCAAACACGGCACGCACGGCGGTTGCGAGCACCGGCGGCTGCACGATGCCGGAGGTCGGCGGCGCATGGTGCGTGCCCCAGACGTCGGGGCCGGGGAAATATGTATCGGCCGGCGCGTGGAAGATGATGTGCGGGATGCGCCCGTCCTCCCACTGGCCCTCCAGCAGGCGTTCGATCTCCCGCCAGGCACGCGCGGCATCGAAGCTCGCCCAGCCCATGGCGACGAAGGCGGAATCCCAATTCCATTGGAACGGATAGAGCCGCGCGGTGGGCACGGTGTAGCCGCCGCGATCATTGGCGGCGAGCACCTCGCGCGCGGCGTCGATATCGGTCGTCATGCGTTGATCGCTTCTCCGGTGGTGGCGTCCATCCAGACGACGCGCGCCGGATCGGGACGAAGATGCAACAGATCGCCGGGGCGCGCAGCCAGGTCCGGCGGTGCGACCACACGCATCATCTGCCCGTCAACCCGGCCCGTCAGCAGCGCGTGCGAGCCCATGGGTTCGATCACGGCGAGCTCGAAGCCCATTCCGCTTTCGCTGATGGTCGCATCCTCGGGGCGAAGGCCGAGCAGGACAGGGCCATTCGCGCGCGGGCAGGCAAAGCGCAGGGCACCGAGGCCGACATGGCCGCCCGATGCCTCGGTTGCCAGGAAGTTCATCGGCGGACTGCCGATGAAGCCGCCAACGAAACGTGTCGCCGGGCGACGGTAGAGGATGGCCGGGCGATCGGTCTGCACGATGTGCCCGCCCTGGAGGATGGCGATCCGGTCGGCCAGGCCCATCGCCTCCGTCTGGTCGTGTGTGACGTAGAGCGTCGTCGTGCCGGCTTCGTGAAGGATGGCCTTGAGCTCGGCGCGCATCTCGAGGCGCAGCAGCGCGTCGAGATTGGACAGGGGTTCGTCCATCAGCAGCACCTGCGGCTCCACGGCGAGTGCGCGCGCGACGGCGACACGCTGGCGCTGCCCGCCGGAAAGCTGGGCGGGATAACGTTCGAGCAGCGGCTCCAAATGCAGCAGTGCGGCCGTGCGCTCCACTTGGCGAGCGATGCGCGCGCGCTCGGCCCCGGCCATGCGCAGGCCGAAACCGATATTGGCGCGCACGTTCATGTGCGGAAACACCGCGTAGTTCTGGAACACCATGGCGATTCCGCGGGCGCGCGGGGGGAGGGCGGAGACATCCTTGCCGCCGATCAGCACGCGTCCGCCATCCTGGGTCTCGAGCCCCGCGACGATGCGCAGCAGGGTGGTCTTGCCGCAGCCCGACGGGCCGAGGAGTGCCACGAACTCGCCGTCGGCGACGGCCAGCGAAACCGAGGCGAGGGCGAGGGTGGCGCCGAAGCTCTTCTGGACGCGATCGATGACGATTTCAGCCATGAAACGGTTCCGTTGCGGTCCGCGCTCGATACCCGCTCATCGGTTGGCGATGCCCCAGATGGAGAACAGCCGGCGGCGGACCAGGAAGATGAAGATGACGGAGGGAACGACCAGCAGGAACGCGCCCGTGAACTGCACGTCGAGCGGGCTTTCAGGCAGGATCGCGAGCAAATAGGCGGTGAGCGTGCGGTGGCGCACGGTCAGCACGCTGGCGGCGAAGACTTCGTTCCAGGAAATGACGAAGGCGAAGGTCGCGGCGGCGGCGATGCCCGGCAGCGCGAGCGGCATCACCACGCGGCGGAACGCGCCCAGGCGTGAGCAGCCGAACACCCAGGACGCTTCCTCGAGCTCGGCTGGAATCGCCTGGAAGAGACTCGCCGAGACCAGGATCGTGAAGGGCAGGGCAAGCGCCGTATGCATCAGGCCCACCCCCACCGGCGTGTCGTAGAGGCCGAGATGGATGAACGTCACGGCCAGGGGCAGCGCAAGAATGGCAACCGGGAAGGCCCGCGTCATCAGCACCAGGACACGGAACAACACGGCCCCGCGGAAGCGAAACCGCGCCAGCGCGTAACCGGCAGGCAGGCCCAGCGTGAGCGAGATGGCGACGCAGACCAGCGCGGTCTCGACCGAGGTCAGCAGCGCCGGCCAGACGCCGGCGATGCTGAGGAAGCGGGCGAGCGGCGCGAGCGTCGCGGCCAGGGCACCCGTCGGCAGGAACGGCTTCGGCCACGCATGCACCACCGCGGAACCGCCGGTCGCCGCCAGGGCGATGAGGTAGAGCGGCACCAGCACCCAGGCGCAGAGCGTGACCACGCCGGCAAGGAAGAACAGACGGCGCGCCGTCATCGCGCCTGCTCCGGTGAGCGCAGCAGGCGCAGGTAGACGAGGGTGGCGCCAATCGCCGCGCCCATGATGACGAGCGCGTAGGCGGCGGCGACGCCCGTGTTCTGGTCGAAATACTGCCAGTTGTAGGCTTTGCTCGCCAGCACAGGGAAGTTGCGGCCGCCGATCGCGATCACGGTCGCGAACATCTCGAAGGCGAGCACGGTGCGCAGGATCAGCGCCGTCTGGATCGAGGGGCGCAGCAACGGTAGGGTGATGCGCCGGAAACGTTGCCAGGGTGTGGCGCCGAACACCTCGGCGGCCTCGGCGTATTCGCGTGGGATCATGTCGAGCCCGGCGACCAGGATCACGAGCACGATCGCGGTCGCGCGCCAGAGTTCGGTCGCCACGATGGCGGCAAACAGCACGCCCGGCGTCTCGTAGGTGAGCCAGGAACGCGGTCCGGAGATGATGCCCACGGCATGCAGCACCGTGTTGAGATAGCCACGTTCGGAGAGGATCGCGAGCCAGACCAGGCCCGCGGCGAGGTCGGAAATGCCGAGCGGGATCGACCAGATCCACAGCACCAGGCTGCGTCCGGCGCGAATGTGACGCAGCATGCTCGCCATCGTCAGGGCGAGGATGAACTGCAGCGGCACGACGACGACAACGAGCCCCAGAGTGTTGAAGAGAGCCGTGTGGAAGTCAAAGTCGCTCACCATGCGCCGCACGTGAGCGAGGCTCCAGACATCGACGCCCAGCGGACCGGGCGCACGGAAGGCGAGAAATGCCGTCTGCACGAGCGGCCAGAGAAACAGGACCGCCAGCAGCAAAGAGGCCGGCGCGATCAGCAGATAGGGCAGGGTGCGCGAGCGCATGCGGGGTGCCGCCCGCGCCACGAGGCGCGGGCGGACGCTTCCGTCAATCGACCTGACAGGTGCCGGCGCTCGGCGGATCCGGCGCCCAGCACTTCGCATGCACGTCGTTGAGGATACGCTGCATTGCGTCACCCTCGCGCTTCAGCACCGTCGCCGGATCCTCGTGGCGCAGCACGATCCGCTGGAACGTGTCGAGGAAGATCTTGTCAAACTCGCCACCCTTGGCGCCGAGGCCGACCGGCAGCAGCGCCGGCTTGGCATCCGGCGCCGCCAGCATCTTCGCCACAGCGTCGCCCTCGGCCTTCAGGCCGGGTTCGAGGTTGCCCGGGGTCGGCAGCGCATCGGCGGGGAAGAAGCTCGACGCCTTGAGCGTGAGGATCTGCGTCGATGGTTTGGACAGATATGCGATCAGGGCTGCCGCCTGCGCCGGGTGCGGCGCGCCCTTGGGGATCGCGAGGCCGGCGACGACCGGCATGTAGGCGAGGCCCTTCGGTCCGGATGGTGCCGGGAAGGCAACGAAGTCGTTCGGCCGCTTGCGCAGCGCATCCTGCAGTCGCGCGACGTGGTCGAAGGCGATCCAGACATCGCCGGACAGCAGCGGCTCCTGCATGAAGCCGTAGTTGGTGGAGTTCGGGTTTACCTGCGCCCAGAGCTTGCGGAAGCTCTCCCACATCGCCACGGCCTGCGGCGAGCGGAAGGTGGTGACGAGGCCGCCCGTGTAGGCCGGATAGAGATAGCCCTCGAAGAACCGGTGCATCAGCCCGCTGGGCCCGGCGGGGAAGCCGAGCATGCGCTGGCCGGTCGCCTTGTGGATGGCCGCCGCCCATTGCTCGAGCTGGTCGTAGGTGAGGTGGTCGAGATTGGCGCCCTTCGGCAGATAGGGCAGCGCCTTGCGGTTGGCGGCCATGATGTAGGTGGCCTGCATCCAGGGGATGTAGTACTGGTGCTGCGTCCCGAATTTTCCAAGCTGCATCAGCGAATTCGGAATCTTGTCGGCAGCCAGGCGGGGCACCAGGCTATCCAGCGGCTGCAGCAGTCCGAGAGGCACGAAGGGTTCGAGCTCGCCGTGCAGCGCGCCGAGCAGGCTCACCACGTGGTGGCCCGTTTTGGCCTCCGCCTCGACGCGCACCGTGAACGAGGCTGGCTGGTCGGCGATGAACTGGGCCTTTACCGGCGAGTCCTTGAGAATGACCGTGCGCACCTGCTGCGCTTCCTCGATCGGGCGCAGCTGGGTCGAGAGCCAGACCGGTTCGGCGGCTGCCGCGAGGTTCGGTCCCGCGAGCGCGAGGGCCGCAACGGCGCAGACCGGGCCAAGCCTAAGAAGCATGCGTTTCGGTGTCATGGATTCCTCCCTGGGTCTTTTTGGTCGTGGCAGCGCGCCGGAGCGGGGCGGGTCCGTCCGAGCCGCGTGGGATGAGCCGCGCCGGCAGCACGTGGTGCAGCGTCGCGGGCGAGGCGCCGTCGCGCAGCGCCAGCAGCATCTCGACGAGGAGGGCGGCGGCGCGATCGATCGGTTGTGCGATGCTGGTGAGCGGCGGGTCCGTATAGGTCGCCTGCGGCAGGTCGTCGTAGCCGATGACGGAGACATCGCGGCCGGCGCGCAGGCCGGCCAGGCTCAGCGCGTGCAGCGCGCCCACGGCCAGACGGTCGGTCGCGCAGAGCAGAGCGGTCGGCGCGGTGGCGGGCGCGAGCATCCGGCGGGCGATGAGGGCGCCGTTCTCCTCGGTGGGCTCCGCCGCCTCGTGATGGCGCGCCGGCAGGCCTGCGGCGGCGAGCGCCTTGCGCCAGCCGGCATGGCGCAGGCGCGCGAACATGTAGTCGGCGGGCGCGCCGACGAGGCCGATGCGGGTATGGCCGAGGGCGATCAGCCGCCGCGTCGCGTCCTCGAACGCGGCTTCGCTGTCGACATCGACATGGGCGAACGGCGTGCGGGTGATGGAGCGTCCATGCGCCGCGAAGGGCATGCCCTGTTGTTGCAGATAGGCAATGCGCGGATCGCGCACGCGGGTACGGGCGAGCAGCATGCCATCGACGCGGCGGCCTTCGACGAGATGGCGATAGGCCTCCATCTCCTCGGCGCCGGGTCGTGCCGTCGTGACCAGCATATCGAGCCCCGCGTCGCGCAGCAGCGGCCCGACGACGGCGAGCAGGCGCAGGAAGAACGGATCGTCGAACTGGCCGGGCGCGGTGGGGAGCACGATGCCCACCGCATCGGTCCGCCCGCTCTGCAGCCGGCGCGCGATCGGGTTGGGCTGGTAGCCGATGCGGCGCGCCTCGTCCGCGACGCGCCGGCGAGTGTCGGCCGCCACGTCGCCATAGCCCGCCAGCGCACGCGAGACAGTGGTCACGGACAGGCCGAGGCGCGCGGCGATGCGTGCGAGAGTCATGATCCTCCCCCGGTTTCGGCGGCACGCGGCCATCCGAAACGTTTTGGTTGGGCGGGTTGTAGCGCCGTGCGGGGTGTCCGGCAAGCATGCCCACTCAGCCGCGGCGGTGGCCGGGGCACCGCGCTGCTTTCCGTGGGGCCGGGAAGGGCCGAGACGAGGGACGATCCTGGCTCGCTCGGCACCGGGAGCGAAACGAAAGGCCGGGGGCTTCCAGCCGAGGCGGCAACGCGCGGCGTGCCTCCCCGGTCTCGGGGCCTGAGCCACGATGGTCCCCCGTATCGAACGATCAGCCGCCCGCCAGCGGTTCGGTCCTGGCGCGTCCGTGACGCCAGCGCGTCACGACGCCTCTCCTTCCGGTGAGAACCGGACGAGGTGGCTGACGGCGTCGCTTTCGGAGCGGGGTTGCCGGCCTCGCCTCTGCCTGGCCGTTGCGCAACCTGCTAGCCTGCTGATGTTCGCCACCCCGATCGACGGACCGAGATGCGCCCGACCGCCACCATCGACGAAGCTGAACCATCGACTCCGCCGCCGCGCATCGCCTTCGTCACCATCGGCCAGGCGCCGCGGCCGGATGTGGTGCCCGACCTGGTCGCCAGCCTCGACCCGCAACCCGCCTATGACGAGTTCGGCGCCCTCGACGGCCTGAGCGCCGCAGCGATCGAACGCCAGGCGCCGCGGGGGAGGGAGCCGGCTCTCTACACACGGCTCGCCGATGGTGGCCATGTCGTCGTCGGCGCCGGCTTCGTCGAGGATCGCCTGCAGAAGCTGGTCGCCGAGCTGGACCGCGGCGGCTACGACCTGATCGTGGTGATCTCCACCGGCATCTACCGCCGGCTGACCGCCACCACGGCGCTCGTGCACGGGCAGCGGGCGCTGGACGCGTGGATCGCGGCGCTGGTTCTGGGCGACTGCCGGCTGGGCGTGATCTTCCCGTTGCCCGAGCAGATGCTGACCAACCCCGCGCATGGCACGTTGATCCAGTCGGCGAGTTCCGCGGCCTCGACCGGCGGCACGCGCACCCTGGAGGAAGCCGCCGCGCGGCTGAGTTCGGCCGAGCTGATCCTGATGCATTCGGTCGGTTATACGGAGGCGATGGCCCGGCAGGTCGCCGCGGTGACCGGGCGGCCGGTGGTAACCGCGCGGCGGATCATCGCGGGCTCAATCCGACCGCATGCCGGCCGACCGCATGCCGGCCGGCCTCTTCCCCCGGCCGACCGGACCTCATCGCAGGCGCTCTCGCTGCGCCTGCCAGCCCCCGCGAGCCCGCTGACCGCGCGCGAGGAGGCGGTGCTGGCGCACGTGCTCGATGGCCACTCGAACAAGGCCATTGGCCGGCTTTTGGGGATCAGCCACCGGACGGTCGAGATCCATCGGGCCCGGGCGCTGGACAAGGTCGGTGCCACCTCGACGGCCGAGCTGCTCCGCTGGTCGCTGATGGGCGCGCACCGGTGAAGGGGACGCGGCCGGCAAACGGGTGATGCGGCGCGCGGTCGCGGCAGGAAACACGCAACGGGCTGCCCGCCGCGGCCTCGCCGCCGGCCCACGTAAGGGTCGATACGTACTTCCCCCGTCCTACCGCGCTCCATAAGCTCCCCCTTCATCCGGCGAGGAGGGGGCTATCGGCCGTCGCATCGGCTTCGTCACCATTGGGCAGTCGCCGCGCACCGACGTGGTTCCCGCGCTGTTGGCTGCGGTCCAGACCACGGTCGAGGCGCACGAATTCGGCGTGCTCGATGGCCTCGACGATCGAACGATCGCCGCGCTCGCTCCGGTCGCCGACGAGCCCCGCCTGGTCTCGCGCCGGCGCGACGGCCGCCAGGTGGTGATGCGTCACGCCGCGGTGGAACCCCGCCTCGCCGCGCTGCTGGCCGACATCGACAACCGCGGCCTCGACCTGATCGTGCTGCTGTGCACCGGCCGTTTCCCCGCCTGGCGCCTGCGGACCCCGTTCATCGAGCCGCAGCACGTGGTGGACCGTTTCGCCGAGGGGCTCGCCACCGGCGCCCCCTCGATCGGGGTCATGCTGCCCGATCCCGAGCAGGTCCATACGTTCGGACCCGTGGGCACGCGGCCCACGCGCTTTGCCGCCGCCTCGCCCTACCGGCCCGAGCCGGATGCCGCCCTGCGCGCCGCCGGCCGGGCGCTGGCCGATACCGGCCTGATCGTCATGCACTGCATCGGCTACACCGAACCCATGCGCCGTATCGTGGCACAGGAATCCGGCCGCCCGGTGCTGCTGGCCCGCCGCCTGGTGGCGACGGCCATCGACCTGTTGCTCGCCTAGGCCCCGGAAGGACCGCAGATGACCCCCACGCCCCGCTACCGCATCGGCTTCGATATCGGCGGCACCTTCACCGACTTCATCCTGCTCGATACACAGCGCTCGGAGATCCGGCTGCACAAATGCCTCACCACGCCCGACGACCCCTCGGTCGGCGCGCTGGCCGGGCTCGGGGAGCTGATCGCCGCCGCCGGCATCTCGATGGCCGAGGTCGCGGATGTGGTGCACGGCACGACGCTCGTCACCAATGCGTTGATTGAGCGGCGCGGGGCGAAGCTCGGCCTGCTCACCACCGAGGGATTTCGCGATATCCTGGAGATGGGCACCGAGCAGCGCTACGACATCTACGACCTGTTCCTGCAATTCCCCGACCCGCTGGTGCCGCGCCGCCTCCGCCTGGAAGTATCCGAGCGGATGGACCGCGACGGAAAGGTCGTGACGCCGCTCGACCTCGCCGCGGTGCGCCGGGCGGCCGGGCGCATGGTGGAACAGGGGGTGGAGGCGGTGGCGATCTGCTTCCTGCACGCCTATCGCAACCCGGTGCACGAAGAACAGGCCGCCGCCCTGCTGCGCGCCGAGTTCCCGCAGCTTGCGGTGTCGCTGTCGAGCGAGGTGGTGGCCGAGCTGTGGGAGTACCAGCGCTGCACGACGACCTGCGCGAATGCCTACGTCCAGCCGCTGATGGCGCGCTACCTCGCCAGGTTGGAGACGGCGCTGCGGGCGCAAGCCTTCGCGGGGGCGCTGTGGCTGATGCACTCGGCCGGCGGCCTGGTGTCCGTGGACACCGCGCGCGCCTTCCCGATCCGCCTGCTGGAGAGCGGCCCCGCGGGCGGGGGCCTGGCCACCGCGTTCTTCGGTGCCGCCGCGGGCAAGGCGGACGTGATCTCCTTCGACATGGGCGGCACCACCGCCAAGGCCTGCCTGATCGAGGGGGGCAAGGCGGCGATTGCGCCGATGATGGAGGCGGCGCGGGTGCACCGCTTCAAGCGCGGCTCCGGCCTGCCGATCAAGGCGCCGGTGATCGACATGATCGAGATCGGCGCCGGCGGCGGCTCGATCGCGGCGATCGATGACGTCGGTCTGCTGCGGGTCGGCCCGCGTTCGGCGGGCGCCGATCCGGGACCGGCCTGCTATGGCGCGGGCGGGACGGAACCGACCGTAACCGATGCCAACCTGGCGCTGGGCTATTACGACCCGGACTTCTTCCTCGGCGGCCGCATGAAGCTGGACCGTCCCGCTGCCGAGCGCGCGCTTGCCGGGGTCGGCGACCGGCTGGGTCTCTCGGCGCTGGCAACGGCGTGGGGTATCCACCGCATGGTCACCGAGAACATGGCGGCCGCCGCGCGCATCCACATCGTGGAGAAGGGGCACGACCCGCGCCGCTACGCCATGGTGGGCTTCGGCGGCGCCGGGCCTGCGCATGCCGTGGAGGTCGCCCGCCTGCTGGGCGTGGGCGAGGTGGTGATCCCGCCCGCCTCCGGCGCTGCCTCGGCGCTCGGCTTTCTCTCTGCGCCACTGTCCTTCGAGCAGGTGCGCTCGCACCCCGTCTCGCTCGACGCGCCCGGGTCCGCGGCAACACTGGAATCGGTGCTGGCAGCACTGGAGGCGGATGCCGGCGCCCGCCTTGCCGATGCCGGCGTGGCGCGCGACCAGCAGGTGGTGGAGCGGTCGGCGGACATGCGCCTGGCCGGGCAGATGCACGAGATCAACGTGCCGCTGCCGGCGGGTGCCCTGACCGACGAGTCGATCCCCGCGATCCTGGAGGCGTTCCGCAACGCCTACACGGCGCGCTACAGCTCGGTTTACGACGGTGTCGGCGTGCAGGCGATCTCGCTGCGGGTGCGCTGCCGTGGCCCGCTGCCCGCGCTCTCGCTCGCCCAGGCCGGCGCGGCGGGCGCGGGTGCGGCCCGCAAGGGCACGCGCCGGGCGTATTTCGGCGATGGCATGGTCGAGGCCCCGGTCTATGACCGCTACGCCCTGGCCCCGGGTGCGCGCATCGCCGGCCCGGCGATGATCGAGGAGCGCGAATCCACCACGGTGATCGGCCCGGCCGACTCCCTCGTGGTGGATGACGTCGGCGCGCTGCGCATCACGGTCGGCGTGCCGCAGCCCGCGGCCGCGCGCATCACGCCCGCGACGCCGGTCGCCGAAGCCGCCGCGCTGATCGAAAGCGACCCAGTGTCGCTCGAGATCATGTGGAGCAGGCTGATTTCGGTCGTCGAGGAGATGTGGCACACCGTCGTGCGCACCGCGTTCAGCCTCATCGTTTCGGAGGCGCAGGACTTCGCCTGCGAACTGCTCGATCCCAGTGGCGAGACGCTGGCGCACTCGCCGCGGGCAATGCCGGTGTTCAACCTGACCCTGCCGCGGGCGGTGCGCGCCATGCTGGCGAAATACCCGCCCGAGACGCTGCGCCCCGGGGACGTGCTGGTCACCAACGATCCCTGGCTGTGCGCCGGCCACCTGTTCGACATCGCCGTGCTGACACCCGTGTTCCGCGGCGAGCGGCTGGTCGCGCTGATGGGCACGGTCGGCCATGTCGGGGATATCGGCGGCACGAAAGATGCCCTGCGGGCCCGCGAGATCTATGAGGAGGGATTGCAGATCCCGCCGATGAAGCTCTACCGCGCCGGCCAGCCGAACCAGGACCTGCTGGAGCTGATCGCCGAGAACGTGCGCAAGAGCGAGGAGGTGCTGGGCGACATCCACGCGATGATGGCGGCCAACCGGCTCGGCGCCGACCGGCTGGTGCGGTTCATGGACGAGTACGGCATGCACGACCTGCGCGCGCTGGCGCAGGTCGTTCAGACCAGGTCCGAGGTGGCGATGCGCGCCGCCATCCGGGCCCTGCCGGACGGGACGTATCACTCGGAAGCCTGGAACAACCCGCTGGGCGAGAAGCTGCGCTACCCGCTGGCACTGACCGTTCGGGGCGACAGCATCACGCTGGACTTCGAGGGGGCACCGCCGCAGCTCGCCCGCGGCGGGCTGAACTGCACGTTCAACTACACCGCCGCCCATGCGACCTACCCGCTGAAATGCATGCTGAGCCCCGATGTGCGCGGCAACGCCGGCTGCTACCGGCCCTTCACCGTGACGGTGCCGGAGGGCTCGGTGCTGAACTGCACCCGCCCCGCCTCGGTGAACCTGCGCACCCGGGTGGGCTGGTACCTCGCGCCCAACGTCTTCCGCGCCCTGGCCGAGGCGGCACCGAACCAGGTGCAGGCTGCCACGGGCCTGCCCGTGGCGCTGATGCTGTACGGACGCGATGGGGACGGCCACCTTTATTCCGACCATTTCTTCATGGGCGGCGGGCAGGGCGGGTCGGCGCGCGGCGACGGCAAGTCGGCGCTGCTGTGGCCCACCTCGGCGGCGAACACCTCGGTGGAGCTGATGGAGAACCGCGCACCGGTGCTGGTGCTCGAGAAGACGCTGGTGGCCGATTCCGGCGGCGCCGGCCGGTTCCGCGGCGGGCTGGGCGTGCGGTCGCGGCTGCGCAAGCTCTACGATGACGGCCTGCCGATGCTGGTCTCGGTTTATCCGGAAGGCGTGGGCGTGGAGACGCCCGGCCTGTTCGGCGGCAACCCCGGCGGTGGCGTGCACGGCCTGGTGCGCGATCCCGATGGCGCCCTGCTGCATGATTGCGGCACCGGCGAACTGGTGACACTGACCAGCACGCGCGAAATCGTCGAGGTGCAGCTGGCCGGCGGCGCGGGCTACGGCGACCCTGCCGACCGCGCGCGTGAAGCGATCGAAGCCGATCTGATCGACGGCTACGTCACCAGCCGCCCGGCGTCTGCCGGCCGGGCCACTGCCACCGCCGCCGAGTAGCAACAACAAGAACCGATGGAGGGCTTCATGCGTCGCAGAAATTTCCTGATCGCCAGCAGCGCCGCCGCCGCGGCTGCCGGGCTGCACACCCAGCCGGCCGATGCCTTCGTGCGCGAGGGCAAGCGCAAGGTGCTGGTGTTCTCCGGCGGCCAGCCGGTGCCGGTGCTCGATCCGCATGTGAAATATGACTACTCGACGCGGATGATGCAGCAGTCGATTTATGACGCGCTGGCCAAATACGTCGACAATCCCGCCCGCATCGTCCCCTGGCTGGCCAAGAGCTGGGAGAGCAGCCCCGACGGCAAGACCTGGACCTTCCACCTGGTGGAGAATGCGACGTTCCACAACGGCGACCCGGTGGATGCCGAGGCCGTGCGCTTTTCCTATGAGCGCGGGCTGAAGCTGAACAAGGGCGTGGCGTGGATGCTGAAGGACCATCTCGATCCCAGCGGCATCAAGGCGGCCGATCCGCACACCGTGGTGTTCACGCTGAAATCGGCGTTCCCCGGCTTCCTGTCCTTCGTGCCGTGGTGGTTCATCGTCAACCCGAAGGAGGTGATGGCGCACGCGGTGAACGGCGACATGGGCCAGAAATACCTCACCGACCATGCGGCGGGCTCGGGCCCCTTCAAGATCCGCCGCTGGGATCCGCAGGCGGTGATGGATCTGCAGGCGGTCGCCAACTACTGGAAGGGCTGGCCCGAGGGCGACGCCAATCGTCCGGCCGGCGTGATCTACCAGGTGATCCGCGAACCGGCACCGCGCAAGGCGGCGCTGCTGCGCGGCCAGGTCGACATGGTCACCGACATGACGCCGCAGGATTACGACCAGCTGGCGAAGACGGCCGGCATCAAGGTGTCCAGCAATCCGGGCATGACGCCGTTCACCATCATGATGAACACGCAGCACGGTCCCACCGCCGACCTCAACTTCCGCAAGGCGCTGGCCTGGGCGATGGACTACAAGGCGTTCCTGCAGGTCGAGAACGGGGCTGCGAAGCTGATGGACAGCCCGTTCCCCAACGCCATGGCGGGCCACATCGCGGTGCCCGACATGCCGCATCACGATCTCGAAAAGGCTCGCGCCTACCTCGCGAAGACCAAGTGGGCGAAGGGCGGGCTCACCATCGACTATGTCTACGTCGCCGGGCTGGAGGTCGAGCGGCAGCTCGGCCTGGCCGTGCTGTCGTCGCTGCAGCCGCTGAACATCAAGGTGAACGTCCAGGCGATGCCCTGGCCGCAGCTGGTCGCGCGCGGCAGCAACCCGCAGACAGGGCCCGCGATGATCGCCGTCTACGTCACCCCGGTCAGCACCGATCCGGACGTGGTGGCCTCGCAATACGCGTCGTCCGCAGCCGGCCGGTATTGGGGCATGCACCACCTGTCCGACCCAGGGCTCGACAAGATGGTCGAGACGGCGCGGCTGGAAACCGACCCGACGAAGCGCATGGCCCTCTACGCCGAGATCCAGAAACGCATCGTCGCCGACCAGCCGGCGATCTTCGGCATGATGGAGGATCGTCGCTGGGCGATGCGCGACGACGTGCGCGGCTTCGTGTTCTGCCCGGTGCGCCTCACCGGCGAGGTGGATTTCTACCCGATGTGGGTGGCGTGACGGCGGGGCGGGCACGCGAACGGCGACGCCTCCCCTTGCGGCCTGGACCCGCAAGGGGAGGGGCCTCATCGTGACCCGCCCGCGGGGTGGCGAGCCGTGATCCGCTTCATCGTCCGCCGCCTGGGGTTGATGCTGCTGATGCTGTCCGGCCTGGTGGTGATCACGTTCCTGGTCAGCAACGTTGCCCCGTCCGACCCGGCGGCCCTCGCCGCCGGTCCCGACGCCACGCCCGACATGATCGCCACGATCCGCCACGAGTACGGGCTGGACCGGCCACTGCCGGTCCAGTTTCTCCGCTACGTGGCGGGCCTCGCCCGGGGCGACCTGGGCCATTCCATCGTCACCGGCCACGCCGTCGCCACCGACCTCGCCACGTTCCTGCCCGCAACGCTCGAGCTGGTGCTGCTCGGCATGCTGATCGCCGTCGCCCTCGGCATGCCGCTCGGCATGTGGGCCGCGGTGCGGCGCGACCGGGCCGTGGACCACGTGGCCCGCATCTTCGCCGTCTCAGGCATGGCGCTGCCGGAGTTCTGGATCGGCCTGCTGCTGCTGCTGGTCTTCTCCGGCTGGCTCGGCTGGCTGCCGATCGGCGGGCAGCTCTCCATCGCCGACGCGCCGCCGGCACCGATCACCGGCATGGTGCTCGTCGATGCCCTGCTGCACGGCCGGCTCGCGCTGTTCTGGGCAGCGCTGCGCCATGCCATCCTGCCCGCCGTGGTGATCTCGCTGCCGGCCCTGGCCTCGGTGGTGCGGGTGAACCGGGCGGAGATGATCGAGGTGCTGCACGCCGACTACATCACCGCCGCCCGCGCCCACGGCGTCTCGCGCGCCCGCATCGTCGGCATCCTGGCCCTGAAGAACGCCATGCTGCCGACCCTGGCGATGATCGGCCTGCGCTTCGGCTGGATGCTGGGCAGCACCGTGCTGGTCGAAACCGTGTTCGACTGGCCGGGCATCGGCCTCTACGCGGTGAACTCCGCCGTGTCGTCCGACTTCAAGCCGGTCATGGGCACGACGCTGATCATCGGCGTGCTGTTCATGGTGGCCAACCTGCTGGTGGACCTGGCCTACGGGCTGCTGGACCCCAGGGTGCGGGAGGCCGGGGAATGAGGGCTGCGGCCGCACGCGCCCCGCGCGGGCGCAGCCTGCGGCGGCTGCGATTCGTCGCCTGGGTGGTCGGCCGCAACCCGCCCACCATGCTCGGCCTCGGCCTGGTCGCCGTGTTCCTGCTGCTGGCCGCGATCGGCCCCTGGATTGTCCCGGACGCGCGCGACGCCGTCGGCGCGATGCACCTGGGGAGCAAGCTCCTGCCCCCCTCCTGGGCGCACTGGTTCGGCACCGACGAGATGGGCGACGACATCCTGACCCGTGTGGTGTTGGCCACCCGGACCAGCCTGTGGGTCGGCCTGACCATCACCGGCATCGCCATCGTGGTCGGCACCCCGCTCGGCATCGCCGCCGGCTATTTCGGCGGCCGGGTGCGCAGCGTGATCATGCGCGCGACCGACATGTTCCTGTGCGTGCCGGGTCTCGTGCTCGCCCTGGCCATCGTCGCCGCGCTCGGCCCGGGCATCCTGCACGGTGTGGTGGCGCTGGCGATCGTCTGGTGGCCCGGCTATGTGCGGCTGATCGAGGCCAAGGCGCTGCCGCTGCGCGGCGAACCCTTCGTCGACGCGGCCCGCACGATGGGCTCGTCGGACCTGCGCATCCTGCTCACCCACATCCTGCCCAACTGCGTGTCGCCGCTGGTGGTGAAGGCGAGCATGGACATGGGCATGGCGATCCTCGCCGCCGCCAGCCTGGGCTTCATCGGCCTGGGCGCCAAGCCGCCGGCGCCGGAATGGGGCGCCATGATCTCCACCGCCCGCAGCTACATGCCGGATTCCTGGTGGTATTCGCTCTTCCCCGGCCTGTTCATCTTTCTCACGGTCCTCGGCTTCAATCTGCTGGGGGACGGCCTGCGCGACATCCTGGACCCGCGGAGCGCGCGCGGATGAGCCTCTTGGAGATCGAAGCCTATCGCCTGGCCTTCGACGGATTCGAGGGCACCGCGACGGTGCTGGACGGCATCGACCTGCGCGTCGAGGAAGGCGAGTCGGTCGGCATCGTCGGCGAGACCGGCTGCGGCAAGTCGGTGCTCGCCCGCAGCCTGCTGCGGTTGAATCCGATGCCGCCCGCGCGGGTGCTGGGTGGTGCGATCCGCTTCGCCGGCGACGACGTGCTGACGATGACACCCCCGGCGCTGGACGCGTTGCGCCGCGGCGGCATCGGCATGGTGTTCCAGGACCCGGTGACCTACCTCAACCCGGTTTTCACCATCGGCCAGCAGATGGCCGAGGTGTTGCGCGCCCATGCCGCGGGCACCGGCCGCCGGCCCGAAAAGGCCGCCATCCGCGCCCGCACCGTCGAGCTGCTGCGCCAGGTGCAACTGCCCGAGCCCGAGACGCTGCTCGCCCGCTACCCGCATACCCTGTCCGGCGGCATGCGCCAGCGCGTGCTGATCGCCATGGCGCTGGCCGGTGAGCCGCGGCTGCTGGTGGCCGACGAGCCGACCACCGCGCTGGACGTGACGGTGCAGAGCCAGGTGTTGGCACTGATCGCCGATCTGATCGCACGCATGCACCTGACGCTGCTGCTGATCACCCACGACCTGGGCGTGGTGGGCGCGGTGTGCCGGCGCGTGGTGGTGATGTATGCCGGCTGCGTGGTGGAGGACGCGCCGGTCGACCGGCTGTTCGATGCAGCGCGGCATCCCTACACGCAGGGCCTGCTGGCCGCCGTCCCCGATCTGGAGCGTCCGGACCATCGCCCGGCCGGCATCGCCGGCAGCATTCCCAACCTGCGCTCGCCCCCCGCCGGCTGCCGCTTTCACCCGCGTTGCGCCCTGGCGATGCCCGTCTGCCGCGAGCGCCGGCCGGCCCTGGTCGAGGCCGCCCCTGACCATCGCGTCGCCTGCTACGCGGCCACGCCATGACCCCGTTGCTTGCGACGCAGGCCCTGCACTGCAGCTTCGCTCGGCCGCACGGGGCACGGGTGAAGGCGGTGGACGGCGTCGATCTGGCGCTCGCTCCGGGGGAGGCGCTGGGGCTGGTGGGCGAGTCCGGTTGCGGCAAATCCACGCTGCTGCGGCTCCTGCTGCGACTGCAGGCGGCGGAGTCCGGCACCATTCGTTTCGCGGGCGTTGACGTCACCCGGGCCACCGGCCGTGCCCTGGCGCCGTTGCGGCGGGGCGTGCAGGCGGTGTTCCAGAACCCACACGCCGCGCTCGATCCTCGCGCCAGCGTGTTCGCCGCGGTCGCGGAGCCGCTGCGCATCCAGGCGCGCCTGTCCCGCCGCGCGCTGGCCGACCGCGTGCAGGGGCTTCTGCACGAGGTGGGGCTGCCGGCGGAGTTCCTGTGGCGCTATCCGCACGAGCTGTCGGGCGGTCAGAAGCAGCGTGTCTGCATCGCGCGTGCCCTGGCGCCGGGCCCGAAGGCGCTGTTGCTGGACGAGCCAACCTCGGCGCTGGACGTATCGGTGCAGGCGCAGATCATCGATCTGCTCGCCGCGCTACGCGAGCGCGAGGGGCTGGCGTTCCTGTTCGTCTCGCACAACCTGGCCGTGGTACGTCAGCTTTGCGATCGCGTGGCGGTGATGAACGCCGGCAAGGTGGTGGAGCAGGGGGCGGCGGACGCCGTCCTCGCCCATCCGCAGCACGCCTACACACGCACGCTTCTCCGCGCCGTTCTCCCGCCGCGCCCACGATCCCTGCAGGGGTCGACCGCTCCGGGGCAGGAGGCCGCCCGCTGACGGCGCCGGCCACCGGGTGCTGCCCATCATGGACGGTCGAGGCAGGGCGTTCTGCGGACACACCCGCATCCGTGTCGTCGGCCCGGCGGCTCGCCCGATCCCCCGTGCCAGGACGGGGGAGCATGAGGTCGGGCCTACGGCTCCCCGGTTCTCCGCCCGAGCGGAACGATCATGCGGCTTGGGGTCGGCGAGCGTATCGCGCGGCGCCGATCGAGGCGGCAGCGAGAAGCAGGATCAGCCAAGTCGGGGGTTCGGCAACGGCGGTCGGGCCGATATGCAGGGTAAAGCTGTCGGCGTTCGCACCCGTGCCCCAGGTCCAAACCGATGTGCCGTCAACGACTCCCAGATTGTACAAGGTGGTGTTGTTCCAGGTCGCCGTGCTCGTTCCCAGCGACTTTCCGGACGAATAGGACGTGGGAAGGCCGATGTCAGAGCGGCGGTATTGATCGATCCGCTGCCTGTGGCCACCACATTGGCACCGTCCTGGTAGAGATCGACCACGTACCCGGCTTTGGCTGTCTGAGCCAAGGCGAGGCTGAGCGCCATGGATACCAGAGCGGCAAGAAGACCTTGCGACGGTTGAAAGGCCAGGCGCGGGCAGACCGGGCTCTGCGCAGACGCATGCTTTTTGAGCCGCACGACTGTCATCCTCGCACTCCATGCGCTTTGAACGGCTTCTTACCAAGACGTTTTCATTCCGAAAACGGTTTTTTCGATACCGATCGAAAACGAGCCACCTGACTTTCAAGCAAGACACGCCGATGACGTGCGCGCCGCACGGGTCGCTCACCCTTATGCCCGACGAAGACATGCCCATCGCTTCCCCGATCGGCAACAGACGAAGCCGGGAGGGCGTGGCCCTGGATCGTCCGCCCGTGGTTTTATATCGAGTGGCTTGGCGCGGCCCCCGGCGCAGCGTGAAGGGCGTCCGCGAGCCTGCGCCTCGGCGTACGGGCGTATCGCTGCCCTTTTTCAAGGTCGGCCCGCAAGCCGATCGGCTCAGGGCGGAACAACCGGGCGTCCATCGGCTGCAAACGCGCACTCACCTCGGGTCGAAATGCCATCCGGTCGAGAATGTCGCGCTGGAGGTCGATGCCGGGAGCGATCTCGATGAGTTCCAACCTTCCGCCCGTCGATCGAAAGACCCCGCGCTCCGTGACAAAGAGCGCCGTTCTTCCTTCTTGTTCGGCAAAGCTTGCGTGATAGCAAACCTGTTCGACGTGAGTGACGAACTTGCTGTGCCTGCCTTCTGTAATGATACGCAACCCACCATTGTCACACGCAACCTGCAGGCCGCCGGCACTGAACGTGCCGCTGAAGACCACCTTACGCGCATGTTGGCTGATATTGATGAAGCCGCCGATCCCGACAATCTTTGAGCCGAACCGGCTGATATTCACGTTACCAGCCGGATCAACCTCCGCCGCGGACAAGAAAGCGACGTCCAGGCCACCGCCATCGTAGAAGTCAAACTGGTAGGGCTGGTCGACCACGGCATCGTAGTTTTGCGACGCACCGGAATCCGGCCCCGTCAGCGGGGCTCCACCGATGAAGCCCTGTTCATTGGTAAGGACGATCAGATCGAGAATGTCTTCTTCGGCCGCGATGGCCGAAATTCCCGTGCTGATGCCGGCTCCAAGGTTGCAGACGGCTCCAGGGATGAGTTCCATCGCCGCCCGGCGGGCAATGATCTTGCGATGATCGAAGGGCAGCCGGCGCAGGCCATCGACCGGCACCCGCAACTCGCCCGCATAGCTCGCGTTGTAATCGGTATGATACGTTTGCTGCTGAGCCGGATCGATCACCACATAATCCACAAGGATACCAGGAATTTTAACGAGGCGCGGTGAGAGCGTGGCCCGCCGGGCAAGCCTCTTTACCTGAACGACGACCGCCGCACCCTGGCGCCGTGCTGCCTGCGCGCATGAGATCATTTCGCATGGGACGGCCTCATGCTCCATGGTGATGTTCCCGTTCTCGTCCGCGGTCGTTCCGCGAAGGAACACCACATCGAGCGGGAAGGGTTTGAACCGCAGCCATTCCTCACCGCCGATGTCGATCACCTCGACGAGATCCTCGCGCGCGCTGGGGCTCTGGCGTCCACCACCGTGGCGCGGATCGACGAAGGTATGCAATCCGGTTCGGGTGATCAGGCCCGGGCGTCCCGCCGCCATCTCGCGCATGATCTGCGACAGCACGCCCTGCGGCAGCGTGTAGGATTCCATGTCATCGCGCAGGGCGAGGTCAATCAGCGGTGGACTGTCGATCAGGGCGCTGGTGATACTGCGGCGAAGCATGCCCGCATGAGCGAAGCGCGCGGCCCCCTTGGTCGCCCGGTCACCAAGGCCGACGACATGGATGAGGCAAAGGTCGCGAGGTTGCCCGGATTGCAGGAAGCGTTGCTCGAGAGCCTCGAGGATGGCCTCGGGCACCGCATGCCCGCCGCCTGAGCCGCTGACGAGGATGTTGTCACCGGAACGAACCAAGGCCGAGGCCTGGTCGGCTGTGATCACCTGCATGGGCTCGGCTACCTGTGACTAATTCTGTAACCGGCTACATATGCCCATCTCCGCCGCTTCCAGCAAGAGAAAGCCGCTTGACAGGGCGTCGCCTTCCGACAAGCGTAACCGGATACACGATCGGTATCCTTCGAATGACGCGCAGCCGCTTGGCTCCGAGGCAGGTCACGCTCACCGGGCGGCCCCTGGCATGATCGGCGGCGCAACGTTGCTCGGCCCGTGCGCTCGGCGAGGTGGAGCGGTTGGTCAACGCCAGCCCGATCGGGCTGCGGCTCGGGGCCAACCACCGGTTCCGCCCGACGGTCCTACGCGGACCCCAGACGTCGTTGAGATCGTGCCGCAGGATGACGGAATGGGGTTGCTCGCCCAAAGCAGTCGGGGCACGTCGATTTTAGATCGCAACCAAAAGATCCATAAGGAAAACGTCGTCATGCCATCAGGACTGGATTTCGTGGAGGTCGGACAGCACTACACGTTCGCCAAGACCGTCGGGGAGACCGATGTCACGCTCTTCGCCGGCATTACGGGCGATTTCAGCGACACCCATGTGAACGATCAGTACATGAAGGCCAAGTCCAACCTCGGTGGCCGCATTGCGCATGGCGCGCTTCTTGTCGGTTTTATGTCGACGGCCTCGACCATCAGCATTGCACACGTCATCCATCGCGAAGACCTGACCGATTTTCCAGTCTCTGCCGGCTATGACAAGATTCGCTTCCTCAAACCCGTCCTCCTTGGCGATACGGTAACCGTGCATTATCGCGTGGTTGAAGTCGATAAAATGCGCGGCCGCAGCCTGGCCGACGTGGATGCGGTCAACCAGCACGGCGAAACGGTCGCGGTCGGGCGGCACGTCATGCGGTGGGCCAAGAAACTCGCGGCGGACGCCTGATGGGACTTTTGGGAAGCGGCGTGCTCGCCATCTGGAACGGGGTCGCACCGGGTGCCGATGCGCAATTCGCAGCGTGGCATGTCCGCGAGCATATACCCGAGCGCATGGCCGTGCCTGGGTTCCTGCGTGGGCGACGCTACACGGCGATCGAAGGTTCGCCGAAATATTTCAACTTCTACGAGACGGAGACCTCCGCGACACTGACTTCGCCGGCGTATCTTGCGCGCCTGGATGATCCCTCGTCCTGGACGCGCCGCGTTGTGGCCGAGTTTCGCGATACCAGCCGGACCATCTGCGACGTGGCTCTGAGCCTCGGGCAGGGTGAGGGCGGCGTGATCGAAACCATCCGCCTGCAATCCGCCGCCGCGGATCACGCCGAATACCGAGCGGCCATGGAGGCCGAGGTGATGCGCGCGTTGATGGAGACGCCCGGAATCACGGGTGTTCATTTGCTCCACGGACGCCCCGGGGACAGCATGAGAAGAACGGCGGAGAAGGCCTTGCGGGGAGCGTCCGACGAGGTGGCGGATTGGATCCTTCTGGTCGAAGCCCTCGACGCTGGGACCCTCCGCGAAACGCGCGAGGGCGCAGGCGCGGATCGCGCTCTTGCGCGTGCAAAAAACAAGGATGGCTGGCGCCGCGGCACCTATGCCTTGCAGTTCTCGCTGACGGGCGGCAGCCATCCGTAACGGAAGACGGTTGCGCCTCGAGTGTGCCCCCGCTTCCCGGCTTGGGGCCGGGCAGGATGTCGTCCTGGCTCGCAGTGCCCGGACCATGAAGCGCTCCCGGAAAGCCCTGATCGACGGCTCACCTATCGCGGCCACCCACACCCCGATCGGGCGCGGATGCTTTGGCCTTTGGAACGGACGCCAGCACTTTTCGCGGCGAGCCGCGCGGCGCGGGACCGGACGACGAACGCTCGATGATCTCGACCGCGCATTCGAGATCGGTCGAGGGTTGATGGCCGCCGAGTCTTGCGAGGACATAGTCGCCGGCCAGGCGGCCGACCTCGTCGCTCCGGACACGAAGTGTCGTGATCGGGACAGGCAATTCCTGCATCATTTCGATGTCATCGTAGCCGACGATAGACATATCCCGAGGCAGCTTGATCCCGCGCTGCATCGCCTCCAGCACGGCGCCGATTGCAAGATAAGCATTGCCGCAGATGACAGCGGTCGGCCACGGCTTTTTCTTGATGATCTGCCGGAACGCGGCGCGCCCTTCGCTGATGCTCCAGCGCCCCTCGACAAAATGGTGGGGCCGCACGGACAGGCCTTCTTCCGAAAGCGCGTCGCGCACGCCCTGTTGTCGCGCCGCCGCGCGATCGTTGTGATCAACCGACTGGGCAATCATGCCGAAGCGACGGTGACCGAGCCGCAGGAGATAGCGCGTCAAGTCACGCATGGCCCGCCGGTTGTCCGGCCCGACGGAATGGTGTCGCCACTCCGGGTCGTAGTTGAAGGTCTTCACATAGGGGACATTGCGCCGCTCGAGTAACTCGATGGTCCGCGGATCGTGGACGTTGCCCACAAGCACCACGGCATCGACGCCTCGTTCGACGAATTGCCGCACGAGCAGCTGTTCCTGCAGAGGATCATAGTGGGAGCACGCAAGCAGCAACGCGTAACCCCGCTTCGTGAGCTCCCCTTGGAGCGCTTCCGCCGCCCGCGCAAAGTCGCCGTGGGATAGCGTGGGGAACACGGCGCCGACAGCGCCGCTACGGCGGGTCGCGAGGGCCCGGGCCGCGCCGTCCGGCACCCACCCGAGCCTCGCGGAGGCCGCCGCCACACGCTCGCGCAGCGTTGCCGACACCCGTTCGGGTGCGTTCAGGACACGCGAGACCGTCGCGGTGGATACGCCCGCCATCCGCGCAACGTCACGCAGGCCGACCGCTTTTTCCTGCCGCGCGTTCTTCTTCGCGGCGTGCACGCCCACCGGAATGCCTTCTTTCATGCGTGGTTCATCGCTGCCGTTTTGCCACGGAGCCAGCGCGCTCAGCCAGATCTATGTCGAGCACGGCGACGGTGATCGTGCCAGAGGGGTTTTCCATCTTGCCGTCCAGGCCACCCCACGCACCGCACGCGCGATCTCGTGAGGCGAACCGCGTGGCCGCCGGTCAACCACGCGGCTGTATCACCAGAGCCAGACGGTTGAGGCCTCCGCTCGTGCTATAGGCGATGGCGTCGCAGGCGTGGCGCAGCAGGCGCAGGCCGCTACCCCCGACCTGGGCCTCGGCGAGGCTCGCGCGTATCGGCGGCAGCGCCCCGGCGGATGGGTCGAAGGGCTTG
>JAGWQN010000111.1 GCA_028869995.1 Rhodospirillales bacterium | reverse complement strand
GCCGCGCCCGTGTCGGCCCTCCCGGTGTCGTCCGCGGGTGCGGCGCTGGCGCGCGCCCTGCCCGCCGCGGCGCCTTCCCCGGTCACGGCGCCCGGGCCCGACGAGGCCGCCGCTCCCGGCGAGACGCCGCGCCTCTCCGGCTGGCGCGATGTGGTGGCGCTCGCCGCCGGGCGCGAGCCGCTGCTGCATGCCCATCTGCTGCACGCGGCGCATCTGGTGCGGTTTGCGCCGCCGGTGATCGAGCTGCGCCTGGAGCCCGACGCCCCGCGCGACCTCGCGGCCCGGCTCTCGAAACTTCTGCTGGACATGACCGGGCGGCGCTGGACCATTGCGCTCTCGGCCGAGGCCGGCGAGCCGACGCTGGCCGAGCAGGGCGTGGCGGCCGCGGCCGCGCGGCTCAGCGCCGCCGCCGAGCATCCCCTGGTGCGCGCGATCCTGGCCGCCTTCCCCGGCGCCACGATCGGTCCTGTGCGCGACGAGCGCGCCGACGCCTACGGGCTCACGCAGGACGCCGAGGATGACGGTCTCGGCATCTATGTGCCGCCCGCCGCCGCACCCGATGACGACGATGTTCCCGAGGAGGACGCATGAAGAATCTCGCCGGCCTGATGAAGCAGGCCGCCCAGATGCAGAAGACGATGGAGACAATGCAGGAGCGCCTGGCCGCCGCGACGGTGGAGGGTTCGGCCGGTGCGGGCATGGTGGTGGTCACGCTGTCGGGCAAGGGCGAGATGCGTGCGATCCACATCGACCCGAAGCTCGCCGACCCGGCGGAGACGCAGATGCTGGGCGACCTCATCGTCGCGGCGCATGCGGAGGCGCGGCGCAAGATGGAGGCGCTGGCGGCCGAGGAGATGCGCGCCGCGACCGGCGGTATCGACCTGCCGGCCGGGATCAAGCTGCCATTCTGAGCCCGGGCGCTGCCGGGGAACGCTGCGCGCGGGCCTCGGCCGCAGCCGCTGGCGCCCGCCAATCACCGGGAGAATCATGGGCGGACCCGAAGTCGAACGTCTGATCGCGTTGCTCGCCAGGCTGCCGGGGATGGGCCCGCGCAGCGCCCGGCGCGCCGCGCTCAGGATGCTGTCCGAGCCGGAGACGCGGATGCTGCCACTCGCGGCCGCGCTCGCGGATGCCGCGCGCGCCGTCTCCGCCTGCAGCACCTGCGGCAACCTCGACACCCGCAACCCCTGCATGGTCTGCGCCGACAACACGCGCGACCGTGGCCTCGTCTGCGTCGTCGAGACGGTGTCCGACCTGTGGGCGCTGGAGCGAACGCACACGCATCACGGGCTCTACCACGTGCTCGGCGCCACCCTCTCGGCGCTGGGCGGCGTGACGCCCGCCGATATCGACCTCTCGCGGCTGCTGCGCCGGGTCGACGGCTCGGTGCGCGAGATCATCCTCGCTCTCCCCGCGACCGTGGACGGCGCGGCGACGACGCACTGGCTGAGCGAGAAGCTGGGCGATTCAGGCATTGCCGTGACCCGGCTTGCCCATGGCGTGCCGATCGGCGGCAGCCTCGACATTCTCGACGACGGCACGCTCGCGACCGCGCTCAAGGCCCGCCGCCCGGTGGGATGAGGCCCGGGCGCCCGCCCGGCTCTACGACCCGCCGCCCCAGGCCGCGGCCAGCGGCTCGAAGACGCGCAGCTGGTCGACAGCGCGGCGCGCGATCTGCTCGACGATCGCGCCGACGCTGTCCGGCCGGAGATAGAACGCCGGCACCGGCGGCATGATCACCGCCCCGGCCTCGGTCGCCGCCGTCATCGCCCGCAGATGCCCGAGATGCAGCGGCGTCTCGCGCGCCAGCAGGACCAGCGGCCGCCGCTCCTTGAGGTGCACGTCCGCGGCGCGCACCAGCAGGTTCTCCGCCTGGCCATAGGCGATCGCGGCCAGCGTGCGCATCGAGCAGGGGGCGACGATCATGCCGCGCGTGGGAAACGAGCCGGAGGCGATCGCCGCGCCGATGTCGCCGGCCTCGTGCCAGACGCTGGCCCGCGCGCGCAGCCCGGCGAGGGCATCGGGCCCCGCCTCCTCGCGCAGTGTCCGCTCCGCCGCCGGCGTCACCACGACATGGGTCTGCGCACCGAGCCCGAGCAGGAGATCGACGACACGCAGCCCGATCGCGGCCCCCGAGGCGCCGCTGATGCCGACGACGACGCGCGCGGTCATGGCGCCGCCCGGAACTGGAAGCCGGCGGAGAGGAGCGGCCAGATCGCGTCCACCCGCTTCTTCACGTCGGGCGCCATGGCGAGCGTGCGGTTCCATTCGCGGCGGGTCTCCGCGCCGATCTTGCGCGTCGCGTCGAGGCCGAGCTTGCCGCCGAGGCCGGGCTCGGGGGAAGCGAAGTCGAGGTAGTCGATCGGCGTGTTCGGCGTCACCATGACGTCGCGCGAGGCATCGAGGCGCGTCGCCAGCGCCCAGGCGACGTCGCGCCAGTCGCGCACGTCGATGTCCTCGTCCACGACGATGATGGTCTTGGTGTAGTTGAACTGCGGCAGCATGCCCCAGAATCCCATCATCACCCGCCGCGCCTGGCCGGGATAGGTCTTACGGATCGAGACGATGGCGATACGGTAGGAGCAGGCCTCCGGCGGCAGCCAGACATCGGCGATCTCCGGCATCTGCCGCTTCATGCTCGGCAGGGCGAGGTCGTTGAGGACGGCGCCGATCACCGAGGGCTCGTCGGGCGGCCGGCCGGTGAAGGTGGTGAGGTAGACCGGGTTGCGCCGCATGGTGATGGCGCTGACGCGCATCACCGGGAAGTTCTCGACTGAGTTGTAGTAGCCGGTGTGGTCGCCGTATGGGCCCTCCGGTGCCGTCTCGGTGGCCGAGGCATAACCCTCGAGCACGATCTCCGCGTCGGCCGGGACCAGCAGCGGCACCGTCAGCGCCGGGGCGACGCGCGGGCGCTCGCCGCGCAGCACGCCGGAAAAATGCAGTTCCGAAACGGTTTCCGGCAGCGGCAGGACGGCGGAGAGAATCGTCGCGGGGTCGGCGCCGATCGCGACCGCGACCGGCATGTCGCGCCCGCGCGCCGCCCAGGCGCGGTGGTGCGCCGCCCCGCCGCGATGCGCGAGCCAGCGCATGATGACGCGGTCCCGGTCCAGCACCTGCATGCGGTAGACGCCGATGTTCATCCCCGCGGTGTCGCCGGCGCCGCCGTCGGGCGGGCGGGTGATGACGAGCGGCCAGGTGATCAGCGGTGCCGGCTCGCCCGGCCAGCAGGTCTGCACCGGCAGCCGGCCGAGATCGACGTTCTGGCCGAGGAAGCTCTGGGCCTGGCAGGGCGGGTGGCTCACCTGCTGCGGGTGCGCGGCCAGGGCGGCGCGCAGCATCGGCCAGCGGCTCATCGCATCGGCCAGGCCATCCACCGGCGCCGGCTCGCGCATCGCCGCCAGCGCCTCGCCGAGTTCGCGGATCCGCTCCGGCCCGACGCCGAAGCCGGCGGCGACGCGCTCGGCGGTGCCGAAGAGGTTGGCGAGCACGGGCATGGCGGCGGGCCCGCCCTCGCCCTGCGCCTGCTCGAACCACAGCGCCGGTCCGCCCGCCAGCAGGGTGCGGTGGTGCACCTCCGTCATCTCGTGCACCAGGCTCACCGGCTGGCCCACGCGCGCCAGCAACCGCCTGTCCTCGAGATACCGGGCGAAGCCCCGCAGGTCGCGGAAGACGGGCAGTTCGCGCAACGACATGCCCCCCCGTGGAGCGAAGAAACGTCGGCCGCCTTGACTTCGGTCAAGGCGGCCGGGGAGACGGCCTGCTTGACGAACCGGGTGTCCGAGCATCCATCCATTCCCCGCTTTCCGCGCAGCGGCGCGGCCGCGCTGGGTTTTGCGCCGTTGCTGCCGCTGAATCTTGCCGCCGGCCGGCTGGCGACCAGCCTGGCCCGGCGCCACCCCGCGCTGTTCGAGCGCCTGGGCGAGCAGGCCGGGAAAAATTTTGTCATCGACCCGACCGACATGCCCTTCGTCTTCCGCCTCGCGCCCCAGCCGCAGGCGCCGCGGTTGCGCGCGGAGCGCCGCGGATCGGCCGGTGCGTGGGATGCGCGCATCGCCGGCCCGCTCGCCGCCCTGATCGGCCTCGTGCACGGCGCCTATGACGGCGATGCGCTGTTCTTTTCCCGCGATCTCGTCATCGAGGGCGACACGGCGGCTGTGCTTGCCCTGCGCAACGCCATCGACAACGAGGAGCTCGACCTCGTCGAGGAGGGCCTCGCCCTGTTCGGGCCGTTCGCCGCGCTGGCCGCCCTGCCCGCGTCGCGCCTGGCCACCCTGGTCGGCGGGCTCGCCGGCGTCGCGCTGACGCGCCGTTCCGGCGGATCTTTTGCATGAGGCGAGCATGACACTCGAGCTGGTCTGCCCGGCGGGTACGCCCGCGGCGCTGCGCGCGGCGATCGATGCCGGGGCGCACGCGGTCTATTGCGGCTTCAACGACGAGACCAACGCCCGCAACTTTCCCGGTCTGAACTTCTCACGCGCCGAGATGGCCGATGCGATCGGCTATGCGCACCGCCACGATGCGAAGGTGCTGGTCGCCATCAACACCTTCCCCCGCGCCGGCGACTTCGCGCTCTGGACACGGGCGGTGGACGATGCCGCCGGCATGCAGGCCGACGCCGTGATCCTCGCGGATCTTGGCCTGCTCGACCACGCGGCGCGGGCCCATCCCTCGCTGCGGCTGCACGTCTCCGTCCAGGCCGCCGCGGCCAATGCCGACGCGATCGGCTTCTATGCCCGCAGCTTCGGCGTGCGGCGCGTCGTGCTGCCGCGGGTGCTGACGGTGCAGGAGATCGCCGCCATCAACCGCGACATCGCCATCGAGACCGAGGTCTTCATCTTCGGCGGGCTGTGCGTGATGGCGGAGGGGCGCTGCTCCCTCTCCTCCTATGCGTGCGGCAACTCGCCGAACATGAACGGCGCCTGCTCGCCGGCCAGCCAGGTGGAGTATCGCGAGGAGGACGGCGACCTCGTCTCGCGGCTCGGCGGCTTCGCCATCCATCGCGTCAAGGCCGGCGCGCCCGCCCCCTACCCGACGCTGTGCAAGGGCTCGTTCGAGGCCGGCGCCTATCGCGGCCACGTCTTCGAGGACCCGGTGAGCCTCGACGCTGCTTCCCTCATCCCCCAGCTCGCGGCCGCCGGCGTCACGGCGCTGAAGATCGAGGGGCGGCAGCGCAGCCGCGCCTATACCCAGGCCGTGGTGCGCAACTTCCGCCGCGCGCTCGACGCCCATGCGGCGGGGCGGCCGATCGCCGCGGGCGAGCTGCGCGCCCTGACCGAAGGGCAGCAGACGACCGCCGGCGCCTACAGCAAGACATGGCGATGACGGGCCACCGCCGGTGGGGAGCCGTGTCGTGACGCAGGCACGATTCGAGCTGACCGTCGGGCCGGTGCTGTTCAACTGGCCGGCGGCACGGCTGGCCGATTTCTATGCCCGGATCGCCGACGAGGCGCCGGTCGACCGCGTGGTGATCGGCGAGAGCGTGTGCTCGAAGCGCGAGCCGTTCCATGCCGACGTCACCGAGGCGGCGATCGGGCGCCTCGAGCGGGCGGGCAAGAAGGTCGTCCTGGCTTCGCTGACGCTGGTGACGCTGGAGCGCGAGCGGCGCGCCGCGCGGGCGATGGTCGCGCCGCCCGGGGACGAGGCCGGATCGCGCGAGGTCGATATCGACGACCTGACGCTGCTCGGCTTCGTGCCCCCCGGCGGGCGCTTCTCCATCGGGCCGATGGTCAATGTCTACGGCGAGGCGACGCTCGGCTTCCTCGCCCGCCACGGCGCGCGGCGAATCTGTCTGCCCCCCGAACTGCCCTTCGCCTCGGTCGCCATCCTCGGGCGGGCGGCGGCGGAACAGGGCGTCGGCCTCGAGCTGTTCGCCTACGGGCGCATGCCGCTGGCGATCTCGGGGCGCTGCTACCATGCGCGCGTGCATGGGCTGAGCAAGGATTCGTGCCAGTTCGTCTGCGAGCAGGACCCGGACGGGCTGCCCGTGCGCACCTCCGACGGCACCGATTTCCTGGCGGTCAACGGCGTGCAGACGCTGTCCTACAAATTTGCCAACCTGGTCGGCGACCTCGATCGGCTGGCGGGCGTCGGCGTGACCTCGCTGCGGCTGTCGCCCCATACGGGCGACTTCATCGCCGTGACCCATGCCTTCGCGGCCGCTGCCGCCGGCGCGCTGTCGGCGCAGGAGGCGCTGAGACGGGTGCGCGAGGCGCAACCGCAGGCCGAGTTCACCGACGGGTTTCTGTTTGGCGGCTACGGCGCCGCGCCACTCTCCGTCGCCTGAGCCGCCTGAGCCGCCTGAGCCGCCTGGGCCGACGTTGGGCCGGCAGCCGGGGCGGTTTGCGGGACCGCCGGAAGCTGATACGTCTTCGCTCAGCGCGACCCTGATCGCGCGCCGCAGCCGCCCGGCGGCCGGCCTGCCGCCATCGCATCGTCATGAACCATCGCCGTCCGCGCCGGGAGATCCGCGCAGGGCGATCCGGGGAGGGAGAGATGGGCGTCGAGGAACATGTGGTGAGCCATTATGCGCGCGCGGGGCTGGAGGCGGCGATCCTCGCCGGGCTCGCGGCGGCGGGCAAGGACGTGGCACGGCTCGGGATCGACGACCTGGCCCCGGTCGATGAGTTTCATGTCGGCGGTCGCGCCGCCACCGAGGTGCTGGCGGCGGAGCTGAAGCTGGCGGCGGGCATGAAGCTGCTCGACATCGGCTCCGGGCTCGGCGGCACGGCCCGCTACCTCGCCGCGCGGTATGGCTGCGACGTCACCGGCATCGACCTGACCGAGGATTTCGTGGCCGTGGCCAACGCGCTGGCCGCCCGCGTGGGCCTTGGCAGGCGCGTGCGCTATGTCCACGGCAGCGCCGCCGACCTGCCCTTCCCGCCAGCCGCGTTCGCCGGCGCGACGATGCTGCACACGGGCATGAACATTGCCGACAAGGCGCCCGTGTTCCGCGGTGTGCGCCGGGTGCTCGAGCCCGGCGGGTTCTTCGCGATCTACGATATCATGGCCGAGGCGGACCTGGCGGCGCTCGCCTATCCGCAGCCCTGGGCGAGCACGGCTGCGACGAGCTTTGTCGAGCCCGCGGCGCGCTACGCCGCCTGTCTGGCCGAGGCCGGGTTCACGCTGACGCACCAGCGCCGCCGGCGCGACCTGGCCGACGCGTTCTTCGCGCGGTTGCGCACCACCGTGGCGAGCGCGCCGCCGCTGGGCCTGCACCTCGTCATGGGCGACACCACGCGGACGAAGGTCGCGAACATGATCGCGGGGGTCGAGGCCGGCCTGATCGCGCCGGTCACCCTCATCGCCCGGGCCGACTGATCCGGCGGCTCAGCCGGAAACGGCCGCCGTGCGCAGCATCGCCATCAGCTCGCGCCGCGTTTCCGGGCTGTCACGGAAGGCGCCGAGCATGCGCGAGGTGACGAGCATCGACCCCGGCTTGTGCACGCCGCGCGTGGTCATGCACTGGTGCTGCGCCTCGACGATCACGGCGACGCCGCGCGGCTGCAGCACTTCGGCGATGGTGTTGGCGATCTGCGCCGTCATCTTTTCCTGGATCTGCAGGCGCTTGGCATAGGCATCGACGAGGCGCGCGAGCTTGGAGATGCCGACCACGCGCCGGTGCGGCAGGTAGGCGACGTGCGCCTGGCCGATGATCGGCGCCATGTGGTGCTCGCATGTGCTCTCGAAGCGGATGTCGCGCAGCAGCACGATTTCGTCGTAGCCGTCCGTCTCCTCGAAGGTGGTCGCGAGCAGGCTCACGGGATCCTCGGCATAGCCGCGGAAATATTCCTCGTAGGCGCGCACGACGCGGCCCGGCGTCGCGGCCAGGCCCTCGCGTGTCGGGTCGTCGCCGGCCCAGCGCAGCAGGGTGCGCACGGCTTGCTCCGCCTCCTCGCGCGAGGGGCGCGTCATGGCGGCGGGTGCCGATGGGGTGGGCGGCTTGTTCACGGTCTCGATCCCTGCTGGCTGTTCACCCGGCGCATATGGGACGTGGCGGATCGCTGCCAACCCGCCGGCGTTCGCCGCCGCCGGATCCGGGGCTCAATGCAGCCGGCTGTCCTGGTGCGGGCTGTCGAGGCTGAACGCCGGGATCGCGACGTCGAACGTCTCCCCGGTGCCGCTCACCTGCATCTGGTAGCGGCCGACCATGAAGCCGGAGGCGGTCTCCAGCGGTGTGCCCGAGGTGTATTCGAAGCTTTCTCCCGGATCGAGCACCGGCTGCTCGCCGACCACGCCCGGCCCCTCGACGCGCAGCGTGTGCCCGGTCGAGTCCGTGATCTCCCAGCTCCGGCGCAACAGCTGCACTGTCTCGGCGCCGGTGTTGTCGATGCGGATGCGGTAGGCCCAGACGAATTTGTGCTCGTCCGGGTTGGACTGGTCGGTCAGGTAGAAGGAGCGGACGCTCACGCGGATGTCGCGTGTCGTCGCGGAATATTCGCCGTTCATCATCGTGTTCCGTCGGACGCGCCGAACCCATAGCGCGCCCGCCCGGGCCGATGCCAGAGCCCCGATGGCGGCCTCGCCCTGCCGTCGACGCCGGCGCAGGCAGACGGCGGCGCACGCGGACTGGCGTGCGGGAAGCTGCCCATGCAGGTCTGGGCCAGCGTTGCAGCCGGTTCGCAAGCGCCACGGAATCGACGACAAGCCGCCGATGCGCATGCCCTCCTGGCTGCCCCTGCTGCTCGGATTCCTGGCCGCTGTCGGGCCGATCTCGACCGACATGTATCTGCCGGCCTTTCCGGCGATCGAGGCGAGTTACGGCGGCATCGCCGGGTCGGCCCAGATCACGCTGGCGACCTGGTTCGCGGGCCTGGCCGTGGGGCAGGTCGGCCAGGGCATGCTGGCGGACCGGTTCGGCCGCCGCCTGCCGCTACTGGCCGGCATGCTGCTCTACACCATTGCCTCCGCCGGCTGCGCCCTCGCACCCAGCCTCGCCACGCTCGCCAGCCTGCGCTTCGTCGAGGCGATCGGCGGCTCCGCCGGCATGGTGCTGAGCCGGGCCATCGTGCGCGACCTGTCGGACGGGCTGGCGGCGGCGCGGATGATGAGCCGGTTGATGCTGATCATGGGCGTGGCGCCGATCCTGGCGCCCACCATGGGCGGGCTGCTGCTGGCCGTGGGCGACTGGCATCTCATCTTCTGGGTCTGCACGGCCTATGGCGCCATCGGCACCCTGGCCGTGGGCCTGCTGCTACCGGAAACGTTGCCGGAGGAGGCGCGCACGCGCCTCTCGCCGGGCCGGCAGGCGGAGCGCTTCGGCGCCATCCTGCGCGAGCGCGGCTTTCTGAGCCACGCGCTGATGGGCAGCGGCACCATGTTCGCGATGTTCGCCTATCTCGGCGGCTCGCCGCCGGTGTTCATCGACATCTACCACCTCGCCCCGCCGGTCTATGGCATGCTCTTCGGCACCTGCGCCGCGGCCTACATCGTCGGCTCGCAGTTCAACCCGGCGGTCCTGGTCCGCTTCGGCGCCTGGCGCGTCGTCCGGTTGGCGACACGCGGCTTCCTGGCGGTCGCGGTGACGCTGCTGGTCATCGCCGCGTTCAACCCTGCCGCCTGGTATGCGATCGCCATCCCGCTGTTCTGCATCATGGCGACGCAGGGCTTCATCATGCCCAACGCCACCGTCGGCGCGCTGGCGCGCCATGCCCAGCACGCCGGCAGCGCCTCGGCGCTGATGGGCACGATGCAGTTTGTCTTCGCCTCGATCAGCGGCCTCGCGGTCGGGCTGCTGGCGGATGGCACGGCGCGGCCGATGGCGGCGCTGATGGTGACCGGCGGCGTGCTCGCCGTGCTCTGCGATCTCGCCAGGCCGCGCGCATGATGCTAGGCGGCCCCCGCCCGGGCGCCGTGCCCGCGCATTGTTTCAGAGCTGGGTCCGAGGTTCCTCATGTCGCCACTGGTCGGTATTTCTGTCTGCGCCCGCGAGATCAACGGCACGCCGAGTCACGCCACCCCCGCCCGCTACGCTGAGGCGGTGCTCGCCGCCGCCGGCTGCACGCCGGTGCTGCTGCCGCCGATGGGCGAGGCGATGCTCGCGGTGCTCGACCGGCTCGACGGGATCGTGCTGTCGGGCAGCCCCTCCAACGTCGAGCCGGCGCGCTACGGCGCGGGCGAGGACCTCACGCCCGGCAAGCACGATCCGGCGCGCGACGCGACGACGCTGCCGCTGATCCGCGCGGCGCTGGATCGCGGCCTGCCGCTGCTGGCGATCTGCCGCGGCATCCAGGAGCTCAACGTGGCTCTCGGCGGCACCCTGATCCAGCAGGTCCAGCAGATGCCCGGCCGCGACGACCACCGCAGCCGCGGCGGCACGCTCGACGAGCGCTACGCGCCGCGCCACGAGATCGCGCTGTCGGGCCAGCTGGCCTGGCTGCTCGGGCGCAGCACGACGCGGGTGAACTCCCTGCACGAGCAGGCGATCGACCGCCCGGCGCCCGGTCTCGTCGTCGAGGCGCTGGCACCCGACGGCACCATCGAGGGCGTGCGCGTCGCCGCGGCCAGCGGCTGGGCATTCGGCGTGCAATGGCATCCGGAATACAAGGCGGTCGAGAACCCCGACAGCGTCGCGCTGTTCCATGCCCTCGGCGAGGCGTGCCGCGCCTGGGCTGGGTTGCGTCGCGCCGCCTGACCGAGGCGGCCGGGGAGGGAGAGGAACGACATGGATCTGCAACTGGCGGGCAGGCGGGCGCTGATCACCGGCGGCTCCAGGGGCATCGGCCTGGCGGCGGCGGAGACGCTGGCGCAGGAGGGCGTCGATCTCGTGCTGGCGGCGCGCGATCCGGCGGTGCTCGACGCCGCGGCGCAGCGGGTGCGCGCGCGCCGGCAGGTCGCGGTCGAGACCATCGCCGCCGATCTTTCCCGCCAGGTGGAGGTGGAGCGCCTGGCCGCCGCGGCGGGGCGGATCGACATCCTCGTCAACAACGCCGGCGCGATCCCGCCCGGCAACCTGCTCGCGGTGGACGACGCCACCTGGCGCGCCGCCTGGGACCTCAAGGTCTTCGGCTTCATCTCGCTCACCCGGCTGATCTATCCGGCACTGCGCGCGGCCGGCGGCGGCGTGGTCGTCAACGTCATCGGCGCGGCGGGGGAGAGCTTCGATCCCAACTACATCGCCGGCTCGGCCGGGAACGCGTCGCTGATGGCCTTCACCCGCGCCCTCGGCCGCGCCAGCCATGCCGACAACATCCGCGTCGTCGGCATCAACCCGGGACCGGTGACCACGGCGCGGATGGAGATGCTGCAGCGACGCCGCGCCCAGGAGCGGCTCGGCGATGCCGCGCGCTGGCGCGAATTGCTGGCGACGATGCCGTTCGGCCGCGCCGCGACACCGGAGGAGATCGGCGCCGCGGTCGCCTTCCTCGCCTCCCCGCGCAGCGGCTACACCTCGGGGACGATCCTGACCATCAACGGCGGCGGCTAGCGCCATATCCGATCGGATGGAACCATCGGATCGGATATGGCCCTAATAGCCGAGGCTGAGATCCACCAGGTTCGGCGGCGCGGGCTGGTCGATGGTGGCGAAGAACAGGTCGAGGCTGGCGTCGTTGTAGATCGCCGGGTCGTCGGCCGCGACATGGGGCGTGAGGATCAGGTTCGGCGCGGACCACAGCGGATCCTCGGGCGGCGGCGGCTCCGGGTCCGTGACATCGAGCACGGCGCCGCCGAGCCGCCCCGCCGCCAACGCGGCGACCAGGGCGGCCTGGTCGAGCAGGGCGCCGCGCCCGACATTGACCACGTGCGCGCCCGCCGGCAGCAGGCCGAGCCGCCTGGCGTCGAGCAGGCCGCGCGTCGCCGGTGTCAGCGGGCAGGCGAGCACCAGGGCGTCGGTCTCAGCCAGCGCCGCATCGAGCGCCGCGCTGGGCAGCACGCGTTCGCATGCCGGATGCGCCCGGCCCTGGCGGCTGATCCCGGTGACCCGCATCCCCAGCGTCCGGCCCGCGCCCGCCGCGGCGCCGCCCAGGTCGCCGGTGCCGACCACGGTCAGGCGCCCGCCGGCAATGGCGCGGGTGAAGATCGGCTGCCAGCGTCGCGCCGCCTGGGCGGCGCCGAGCGCCGGCGCGCGCAGATGCAGCGCCAGCAGCGCCCAGAGGATGTAGTCGTGCAGCTTGGCGCCGTGGACGCCGCGGTTGTTGAGCAGCCGCACGCCGGCGGGCCAGGGCTGCCCGGCGAGCCGGTCCACCCCCGCGGCGAGCAGGAAGGCGGCCCGCAGCCGCGGCATCGGCAGCGCGAGGAGCCGGGCCAGGATCGCCGGGCCTGTGATGACGATCTCCGCGGTTGCCAGCGCGTCCCGCGCCTCGGCTTCGGCGAGGACGCGGGCGGTGAAGGGCGGCTGCCCGGCGCGCCGCAGGGCGGCATGCCACTGCGCCGGCGTGACGGCAAACGCATCATCCTCGTCCGGGTTGATGACGAGAACCTCGCGATGGTGTCCCAAATTCATGACATTGTACGAAATTTGACAGCTCCTATACGGATGCTTAATGGTCAAACCAACGAGCGGACCTTTGGACGCCGCTTCAGCGAAGGAACATAGAAGATGGCGATCTCGAGGACTACCTACGCTCTGGCGGGCGGGCTGTTGCTGGGCGCTTTGGCCGCGGCGCCGGCGATGGCGAACACGGTGACCTGGAATTTCGGGACCATCGGCGCCAATGGCGGCACGGTCTGTGCCGCGAACTGCGCGCTTGGCACGGGGGTGTTCGGCTTCACCGCCGGCGGCAACACGCTGGATCTGTCGGCGTATTCCTCGGTGCAATATAGCCAAACCATCTACCAGGATGGCCACCACCACACTGTTACGTACTTCAGGAATTATGGCCCCTCCGACACGAAGCTGACGCAGAAGCCGGGCTCGGGCAATGAGACGGGCATCGGTGCCCAGGCCCCCAAAAGCGCCCTCGGCACGGCCGAGATCAACACCAACGAGGCGGTGCTGATCAACGCATCGCTGCTGCCGACCGGCTCGGAGCTGACCTCCCTGATGATCGGGTCGATCCAGGCGAATGAGGGCTTCAACGTCTATGGGCTGAGCTCTCTCTCCAGCCTCTCCGGCTTCGACGGGGGAATCGCGGCGAAAGCGATCCTGCCGCCGAACAACGCCAATCTTCCCACGGGTTGGAACAAAGTCGCTTCCTATACAAATAATAACAATAACGTCTCGCAACAGGAGCAGGTCAATCTTCTGTTCAACAACGGGGTGCTGCCCTCTTACAGCTACTACCTCGTCACCTCGTCCGCGGCCGATGTGGTGCTCGAGTCCGCCGCGGCGACCCTCGGTTCTGGCAATGTTGGCGTGCCGGAGCCGGCGTCCATGGCGCTGATGCTGGTGGGTGTGCTGGGGCTTGGCGCGTTGCGCTTCGCGGGTCGCTCCCGCGCCTGATGTCGACCGGGCGGGGGTGAAGCCCCGCCTCCGCTGATCGCCGATCCTCGCGCCGGTCCGTTTGGGCCGGCGCGAGGCGCATCCGGGGTCATCATGGTCACGATCTTTTGTGGCCGTCTCAAAAATGGTAAACTCGAATCAATTTGACAACAGGCTGAAACGTCGGTATTCAAACGCCTTAAGGCAGACTATGCTCCGCCTGGGGTGGCAAGGACGAAACGTCATGAAGGTTCTGCGGACCACGACGTTGTTTGCGGGAACGCTGTTGGCTGGCGCGCTGGCGGCCACGCCGGCCTTAGCCGTGCCCACGTCGGTGACATGGACCTTCGGCATCGACAGCTACACCGGCACCACCGGGACGCTGAACTGCACCATGGGTTGCAACACCGGCAGCATCGGCTACGGCCAGGCGTCGTTTTCCTCCAATACCGGCGGCGTGCCGCTGATCCTCTCTGCGTTTTCGACGACCGGCTCGATCAACAACACGCCCACGAACGGGACGCTGAATGCGCCGACCGCGGTGCAGCTGACGGACAAGACGATGCCGCCCTATCCCTATGCCGAATCGGGCATCGGCGTGACCTACAACGCCATCCCCGGCGGCAATCCCGATGGCGAGATCCAGCACAACGAGGCGGTGCTGATCGACGCCTCGAAGCTGCCGGGCGGCTATTCGCTGACCAACCTCACCATCGGCTCGCTGCAGACGAACGGGCACGGCGGCGAAGGCTTCAAGATTTTCGGCCTGACGAGCGCGCAGGCGAAGAGCTTCACCACCGACATGAATAATTCCGCGACCGGGCTGCTGCCGTTCTCGGGCACGCCGACCGGCTGGAACCTCGTCAAGCAGTACCGGAACAGTGGCTGCGGCAACGTGCAGGGCAACTGCGCTCTCGAGTCGGTGAACCTGCTGAGCGCCAGCGACCCCTATTACCTGGTGACGGATCGCACCTATGGCGATGTCCTGCTGGTCAGCGCCGGTGCGACGCTGGGTGCGGGCAACAGCTCGGTCCCCGAACCCGCCTCGATGACGCTGATGGCGGTCGGCCTCGGGGCGCTCGGCGTGCTTCGCCTGCGCCGCCGCATCCCGGCCTGATCGTCGCGCGCCTGATCGTCCCGCGCCGGGGCGCGTTCAGCCGACCAGGAATCAGCCGACCAGGAACCAGAGGCGGAAAACCCAGTCCTCGAGCGCGGTCTGGCGGTGCAGCCCCGGTATGGCCAGCGCCCTCGCCCGCGCCAGGCCGCCACCCGCGAGCGCGGCTGAGAGCGTCGCGACGGTCGCGCGCGATGACGGTGTGATGAGCGCGGCGTCCGCCTCCAGCGCCGCGAGATGCGCCCGCATCACGTCCATGAAACGCCCCGGCCCGCGCCGCAGCGCCGCCAGGCCACGGCGCCAAACTCCCTGCGGCACCCCGACCAGGTTGCCCGGATGCTGGCGGTAGAGCACCACGGCCTCGTCGTCCCAGACGAAGGCGCCGCCGGCGGCAGTCACCAGGATATAGCTCCACCAGTCGTGCAGCGTCAGCGCCGGCGGGTGGCTCGCCGCGACCAGCTTGGCCGCCGCCGCGTTGAGCATCACGGTGCAGCCGATCGCGATGTTCTGAGTGAGTGCCGCGGGGAAACCGGGAGCGTGGACAGGTGGCGAAACGCCGAGCCGGCGCAGCGAGGCGTCGGTATAGATCTGCCGGGCGGCGTAGATCGCCGGGCGCGGCGGCGGCACGCGGGCGAGCGCCGCCGCGCCGCGCGCAAGCTTCTCCGGCAGCCAGACATCGTCCTGGTCGGCAAAGGCCATGCAGTCCCCTGGCGCCAGTGTCGGGGCGGCGGCGCGCAGCAGGGCGAAGAAGGAGCCCGGCGCGCCCAGCGCCGCGCCGCCATCGATCCGGTGCCCGTGCCCGGCCAGCAGCGTCGGCGTGGCGTCCTGCGAGCCATCGTCGTGCCACCACAGGTCCCAGGGGTACGTCTGCGCCTCGAGACTTGCCAATTGCTCGGGCAGGAACCGCGCCCCGTCGCGCGCCGCGAGCAGGACCGCCGCCTTGCCGCCGCCCGTGCGCGCCGCCGCCGCTGCGTTCAAAGCTGTTCCACCACCCTCGCCAGGCCGTCGCGCCATGGCGGCATCGCGAGGCCGAACCGCGCCAGCAGCAGCGCCTGGTCGAGCCGCGAATCGGGAGGACGGCGCACCGGCGTCGGCCATGCGGCGGTGGGAATCGGCTCGATGACGGGCCTCGCCTCGCCACGCTTGGCGCGCTCCTCGAACAGCGCCACGGCGAGCTCGTGCCAGGTCGAAGCCCCGCCGCCCGCGGCGTGGACGATGCCGCGATAGCCGTCGCGCCAGCCGCCTTCCAGCCGGTCCGCGATGCCCAGCAGCACCTGCGCGAGGTCCGGGGCCGCCGTGGGGCAGCCGTGCTGGTCCGCCACCACGCGCAACGTTGGGTTGCGCGTCGCGGCGGCGAGCAGCGTGCGCACGAAGTTGCGCCCCGTCGCTGAAAACACCCAGGCCGTGCGCACGATCACCGCCTTCGCGCCGGTGGCGAGCACCGCCTCCTCGCCCGCGCGCTTCGAGGCGCCATAGACCCCCGTGGGTGCCGGCAGGTCGGTCTCGACGTAGGGCGCGCCTTTGTTGCCATCGAACACATAGTCGGTCGAGACGTGGATCAGCGCGATGTCGCGCTCGGCGCAGCACCGGGCTAGCTCGGCTGGCCCGTCCCGGTTGGCTCGCATCGCCGCCGCGGCGTCGCCCTCCGCCCGGTCCACGGCGGTATAGGCGGCGGCATTGATCACCACGCCCGGCGCGTGCGCCTCGAGCGCAGCGGCAATCGTCGACGGCCGATCGAAATCGAGCGCCTCCCGCCCGAGCGCCACCACATCGGGGCGCGCCAAGGCGACCGCGCCGCCGACCTGTCCGCTCGCGCCGGTGACGAGGATCCGTCTCACACCCTGAACCAGGCCTCCGCGCCGAGCGGCGGCAGTGCCGCATCCTTGTCCGAGAGCACCGCCTCGCCCGCCGCGACCGGCCATGGCAGCGCGAGCCGGGGATCGTTCCAGATCACGCCGCGCTCGGCCTGCCGATCATACGGCGCCGTCACCTTGTAGAGCACCTGGCTCGCCGGCTCGAGCGTGCAGAAGCCGTGCAGGAAGCCCGGCGGAATCCAAAGCTGCGCGCCGTTGTCGGCCGACAGCTCGGCGGCGACGTGCCGGCCGTAGGTTGGCGAGCCGTGGCGTAGATCCACCGCGACGTCCCAGATGCGCCCCGCCAGCACGCGGACGAGTTTTCCCTGCGCGTTCGCCCCGACCTGGCAGTGCAGGCCGCGCACGGTTCCCGCCCGCGCCGAAAAGCTCTGATTGTCCTGCACGAACGGGCCCGCGATGCCGGCCGCGGCGAAGCGGCTTGCATTCCACGCCTCGCTGAACCAGCCGCGCGAATCGGCGAACCGCGGCGGTGTCGCCAGGATCACGTCGGCAATGGCGAGGCGCTCGGTCTGCATCGCTATTCGTGCTCCCCGCGTGCGAGCAGCGTCAGCACGCGGCCGAGTTCGGTGTTGTGCAGACGCCGGGCGTGGAGGGCCAGACGCTCGGCGTCGATCCAGCCCATGCGGAAGGCCGCCTCCTCCGGGCAGCCGACCAGCATGCCCTGGCGGGTCTGGATGGTCTGCACGAAGGTCGACGCCTGCAGGAGCGAGTCCGGCGTGCCGGCATCGAGCCAGGCCGCGCCGCGGCCCAGCTTCTCGACATTGAGCTCGCCCATCTCGAGGTAGAGGCGGTTGAGATCGGTGATCTCGAACTCGCCGCGCGCCGAGGGGCGCACCTGGGCGGCGAGCTCGCAGACGCGGCGATCGTAGAAATAGAGCCCGATCACCGCCCAGTTCGATGGCGGCACCGGTGGCTTCTCGACGATGGCGACCGGCTTGCCGTCCGCGTCCATCGTGATGACACCGTATCGTTCCGGATCGCGAACCTGATAGGCGAAGACGGTGGCGCCGCTCTGTCGTGCCGCGGCCGCGCGCAGCAGGCGCGAGAGATGCTCGCCGAAGACGAGGTTGTCGCCGAGGGCGAGCGCGCAGGCCTCGCCGCCGATCCAGTCGCGGCCGATATGAAAAGCCTGGGCCAGCCCCTCGGGCTTGGGCTGCTCGGCATAGGCGAAGCGGACGCCGATCTCCTCGCCGCTGCCGAGCAGGCGGCGGAACTGGGGCAGGTCCTCGGGCGTCGAGATCACCAGGATGTCGCGGATGCCGGCCAGCATCAGCACCGAGAGCGGGTAGTAGATCATCGGCTTGTCGTAGATCGGCAGCATCTGCTTGGACGCGGCCCGCGTCATCGGATGCAGCCGCGTGCCGGCGCCGCCGGCGAGCAGGATCCCCTTCATGCCGCACTCCCGAGGCCGAGCCGTTCGCCCGCGCCCTGCCCGCGCAGCGTCTCCCACCAGGCACGGTTGGCGAGGTACCAGTCGATCGTCTCGCCGAGGCCGGTCTCGAAGTCGCGCATCGGCGCGAGCCGCAGCTTCCCGATCGCGCGGGAAGGGTCGATCTCGTAACGGAAATCGTGGCCCGGCCGGTCGGCGACGAAGCGGATGAGGCGCTGTCGCGGCCCGGCGGGATCCGGCTGGCGCTGGTCGAGCGCGCTGCAGATCGCCTGCACGACCTGCAGATTGCTGCGCGGCTGGCGGGCGCCGATGGCGTAGGTCATGCCGGGCTCGCCGCGTTCGAGCACGGCGACGAGCGCGGCGGCATGGTCCTCGACATGGATCCAGTCGCGCCGGTTCGAGCCGTCGCCATAGACCGGGATCGGGCGTCCCTCGAGGGCTGCGATCAGCACCAGCGGGATCAGTTTCTCGGGAAACTGCCACGGCCCGTAATTGTTGGCGGTGTTGGAGATCAGCGTCGGCAGCCCATAGGTGTGCCGCCATGCCCGCACCAGGTGGTCGGAGGCGGCCTTGCTCGCGGAATAGGGGCTGCGCGGGTCGTAGGGCGTCGCCTCGGTGAAGGGCGGATCGTCCGCGCCGAGTGCCCCGAACACCTCGTCGGTCGAGATGTGGTGGAAGCGGAAGGCGGCCCGGCCGGCCTCGTCGAGCTGCCGCCAGTGCTCGCGCGCCACTTCGAGCAGGGTCAGGGTGCCGACGACATTGGTCTGGATGAAAGGGCCGGGACCATCGATGGAGCGATCCACATGGGTCTCGGCGGCGAGGTGCATCACCGCATCGGGCCGCGCCTCGGCGAACAGCGCGCGGATGGCGCCGATATCGGCGATGTCGCCGACCACCAGCCGGTGCCGCGCGCTGCCGCGCGCCACCGCGATCGCCTCGGGCGAGGCGGCATAGGTCATCTTGTCGACGGTGACGATCTCGTGGCTGGTGTGGGCGAGAAGGTGACGGATCACGGCCGAACCGATGAAACCGCAGCCTCCCGTGACCAAGATCCGCATCGCCCGCATGCCCGCTCTTGTCGCAGCGCCGCTTGTGGCAGCCCGCCCGACGCCGGGCAACCGTGGATCGGCGAAAATGCCCGGGCGCCCCTTGGCCCCGGGGGCGGGATGCGTCAGAAAATCGAGGCGGCCGGGATTCGCGCTCGTGCCATGGGACGGAGACGAGAATGGTTCCGGGATTGCATGCCGAGACCGAAGCCAGCCTGCTCGCCGCGCTCGATCCGGCGGTCACCGCGCTCGGCGCCAACTCCTACGACGATTGCCCGATCGCGTTGTTTGCCCCGGGTGACGGCGAAATCCGCGCACTCGGCATCGAGGCGAAGGGTGACCCGGGCCTGACCATCGTGGTCACCGATCCGGAGCGGCCGGTGGGGCGCGTGCAGGTGAGCAGCTGGGGGCACGACAACGTCCTGTTCTTCGATAACCGTTCGGCGGGTGGCCAGCTCTACGCCAACATCCGCATGCTCGGGTCGGATGCCGCGGTGCTGTTTGGCGCCATCGGCAACGCCTATGTCTCGCTGGGCGACGTATTTCTCCGATCCGACCGCCAGTTCCTGCTCTGGGGCGAGGGCGGATCGGCCGTCGGCTGCTCGATGGAGATCGAGGGCACGGGGCAGGGCATGGTGATCGGCGACGATGCGCTGATTTCCGCCGGGGTCTGGATCCGTAACCACGACATGCACGCGATGCACGACATCGCGACCGGGCGGCGGATCGGCCGCGATCCGGTCAACACCATCCTCGAGCGCCATGTCTGGCTCGGCCAGGACGCGCTGCTGCAGGGCGTCACCCGGGTCGGCATGGGCTCCATCGTCGGGGCGCGGGCGCTCGTCAAAGGCAGCGTGCCGCGCTTTGCCGCGGTGGCGGGCGTGCCGGCGCGGGTGCTGCGCGAGGGGGTAAGCTGGGGGCGCGAGACCTACGGCATGACCGAGGCCGAACGGGTCCTGCTCGGCCTGCCGCCGCTTGCCGACGGATGACGCCGGGGCCGGCCTGCCGCCGGGCGTGAGGTTGGTCCCGCGGCGGCAGGAGGGGCCGCCGGCCGGGATCATGCGGCGTTGTGGCGATGCAGCATGGGGGCTAAATTCCAGCCGCAGCGTGTAGCGAGACGGTCCGACCACCCGAGTCCATTGCCGAGGATGACGTGAACGAGACGCCTTATGTGCCGCATATCGATCTCATCCTGCAGGCGCTGCGTGTCGGGCGGGACCGGCTCGGCAGCCGCGCCAAGATCGCCATCGACGCGCGGCTGCTGCGCAAGCTTCTGATGACCCTGGCCTCCACCCTGCCCTTCGATGAGACCTTCTACCGTGCCAACTACCCCGATCTTGCCGAGGCGCACGCATCGGGGGCGATCCGCGACCTGCGCACGCATTTCGTCGAGGTGGGATTTCTGGAGGGTCGGATCGGCAGCCGCCCGGAGGTGGACGAGGCGTTTTACACGACGACCTACCCCGATGTGGCGCAGGCGATCTTGCGCGGCGACGTTCCGTCCGGCACGGAACATTACATGCGCGCCGGCATCGCGGAGGGTCGCGTACCCAATCCCGCGCAGCTCGAGGCGATCGAATCCTGGTTTTCGGTGATGCGTGACGAGACACGGATCTGAGGCTGCGGCGCGTCGAGCGATCGCGTGGACCATGATGCGGACCTGGGGCGCATGAACGAGCTGATGCGTGTCCACAGGCTGCTGTGCAACGCCTTCGTGGACGAGGTGGCCTACCGGGCTGCGCTCGGCGGCACGCGCGCCGATCTCGGAACGGTGCGGCGCTACCTCGCCCTGCCGCTGCCGCGCCGGCCGATGCTGTCGCCCTATTTCGACCCGATCTTCTATCTCGCAACCAATCCTGCCCTGATGCAGGACGGCACCGATCCGCTGCTGCATTTCCTCGAGGCGGGCTTCGCCGACGCGCGCTCGCCGCATCCGCTCGTCGATCTGCCCTGGCTGCTGGAGCAGGATCCGGCGATCCTGGGCACGCCGCCTTCGCTCGACAAGCTGGTCGAGGTGCTGGAACTCGACCTCGCCCGGCCCAGCCCCTATTTCGATCCGGTCTTTTACCGCGAGCAGCTGGGCCCGGACGCACCCGCGCATGGCCTGCTGCGATCCTTCCTGCTCAAGGGCGTCTGGGCGGCGCAGCGGCCCAACCCTTATTTCGATGCGGCCTGGTATGCCGAGCGCAATCTGGACGTGCCGCGCAATCCCTATGGCGCGCTGCGCCACTTCCTTGTCGCGGGCGATGGCGAGGGGCGCTCGCCCGGGCCGGGGTTCGACGCCCGCGACTATTGGCGCCGCTACCCGGACGTCGCCGCCGCGCGCGTCCCGCCGCTGCGCCATTATCTGACGCGTGGCCGGGCGGAAAAGCGCTACCTGTCCGCGGGCGCGGCCCCCGCCGGCGCCCGGGCCACGCCGGCGGCGCAGGCCGGCGGGCGTTCGCCGGCCCAGGACCGGGACACGCTGCTGCACGACGATGCGGCGATGCGCGCGCTGCTGGCCGAGCGCCAACAGGCGCGCAAGGAAGGCGTTCGCATCATGCCGCCGGCCCTGTTTGCGTGCGAGCACCCGCTCGAGGAACTGCAATCGCTCGCCTTCGCCTCCTCCGCGCGCCCGCGCGTTTCGATTTTGGTGCCGGTCTATAACGAGATCGCCACCACGGTCGAATGCCTGATGGCGCTCGCGGCGAGCCCGCCCGAGATGCCCTTCGAGGTTGTTCTGGTCGACGATGCCTCGACCGACCCGGCTGCCGCAGCCTTCTCCGAGGTGGACGGCATGCGCCTGCTGCGCCAACCGCGGAACGGCGGCTTCATCGCCGCCTGCAACGCCGGCTTCGAGATCTGCCGCGGTGACTACGTGCTGTTGCTCAACAACGATACCCAGCCCGAACCCGGCGCGATCGACGCGCTCGTCGGCGCGCTCGAGGCCGACCCGACGATCGGCGCCGCCGGCGCCAAGCTCCTCTATGCCGACGGCCGTCTTCAGGAGGCCGGCTGCACCCTGCTGCCCAACGGCGAGAGCCGGATGGTGGGCCTGTTCGCCGACCCGCGCGAGCCCGGCTACTGTCATGATCGCGACGTTGCCTATTGTTCCGGAGCCGCGCTGCTCGTCCGCCGGGCCGCGGTCGGCGCACGCCTGTTCGATCCGCATTTTGCGCCGGCCTATTGCGAGGACGCGGACCTCTGCCTTCGGCTCGCCGACAAGGGCTGGCGCATCCGCTACGTGGCCAGCGCCGTCGTCATCCATCGGCTCTCGATCACCACGGGCCGCACCAGCGAGGCGCGCCGTGTTGCCGCGGTCCGCGCCAACCAGCAGAAGCTGCTCGAGCGTTGGGGGGAGGTGCTCGCGGCCCAGCATCAGGTGCGTGTGCTGGCCTTCTACCTGCCGCAGTTCCACCCGACGCCGGAGAACGATCTGTGGTGGGGCGCGGGCTTCACCGAATGGCACAACGTCACCCGCGCACGCCCCAGCCACACGCGCCACTACCAGCCGCATCTGCCGGCCGATCTCGGCTACTACGACCTCACGTCTCCGGCCGCGCTGGCGCGCCAGGCGGCACTCGCCGCGCGCTACGGCATCGAAGGCTTCGTCGTCTATTCCTACAATTTCGGTGCGCGTCGCGTGCTGACCGCGCCGCTCGACACCGTGCGCGCGAACCCGCAGCTGGCGTTCCGCTGGTGCCTCTGCTGGGCCAACGAGAACTGGACGCGCCACTGGGATGGCGGCGAGCGCGAGATCCTGCTGGAACAGTGTTACGATGACACAACGATCGACGCCGTCATCGCCGACGCGGTCGAACAGGCGGCTGATCCCCGCTACATCCGCGTCGCCGGCAAGCCCATGTTCCTGGTCTATCGTCCGCTGCTGCTGCCCGATGCGCGGGCGTTCGCCGCGCGCGCGCGCAGCGCGTTTGAGCGGGCCGGTTTCGCGGGCGTCCACCTGGTTGGCGTCGAGGGCATGGAGGCCGTGGACCGGGCGATCGATCCGGCCGATCTCGGCTTCGATGCCGCGGTCGAGTTTCCCCCGCACGGCCGGGCCGTGCCCGCTCAGGCCGAGGTCGAGATCGTCAAGCAGGACTGGGACGGGTATCGTTTCGATTACCCGGAGACGGTCGCCGCCTTTGTCGGGCGCGACAGCGTTCCCTACACCCGCTATCCGGCGGTGTTCCCCGACTGGGACAACACCCCGCGCCAGCCGCTGAAAGGCACCGACTTCGACGCGGCGACCCCCGAGGCGTTCCGGGTCTATGTCGAGGCGAAGCTCGCGCAGGCGCGCGCCTTCCTCCACGGCGAGCAGCGCCTGCTCTTCGTCAATGCCTGGAACGAGTGGGCGGAGGGGGCGCATCTCGAGCCCGATCTCGGCCATGGGCACCGCTGGCTCGAGGCGCTGCGCGCCGCCCAGGACGCAACGGCCTGGCGGACGGAGGGGGCGGCGTGAGCGAGATCACCTTCATCGGCCATCCCTTCGCGCCGATCGGCATGGGCGAGCAGTTGCGCAGCCACGTGGCGGCGAGCCTCGCCGTCGGGCTGGTGCCCAGGGTCTACGACATCTATCGCTATGCCCAGCGCAACGACGAATCGTATCGTAGGCTCATCGATCCCCTGGAGGTCGAGGCGGTCGGCGAAGGCCTGCGCGTCTTTCACGTCAACGCCGACGAGGTGGACGAGGTCCTCTCCACCTTCAGCGCCCGCGGCAACGACATCGCGGCGGGGGTGAATGTCATCGTCCCGGCCTGGGAGCTGCCGGACTACCCGCCGGCGTGGGCAGCGAAGCTCAGGCGTTTCGATCAGGTCTGGGCGCTCTCGCGCTTCATCGCCGCGGCCCTGCGGCGGGCGGGAATCGACAGCCGCTATGTCGGCCAGTCCGTCGAGCCGGAGCCTGGGCCGCTGCTGCCGCGCCGCTCGTATGGCATCCGCGAAAGCGCCTTTGTCCTTCTCCATTTCTTCGATCTGTCATCCTATGCCTCGCGCAAAAACCCGCAAGCCGTTCTCGCCCTGTTCGAGCGCCTGCGCGAGGCCGATCCGTTCGCCGATATCCAGCTCGTCCTCAAGGTCAAGAACATCGAGGACGGCGCCGAGGACTGGGCGCGCGAGGCGGGCATCCCGCCGTCGCCGCAGATCAAGGTGATTGCAACGCCCTTCGATGCGCTCGGCGTGCGCGGGCTGATCGCGGCCTGCGACGTCTTTGTCTCCCTGCATCGCGCCGAGGGCTTCGGCCGCGGCCTCGGCGAGGCCATGGCGCTCGGGCGGCTCGCGCTCGGCACCGGCTGGTCCGGCAACACCGATTTCATGACCCCCGAGAACTCGTTGTTGGTTCGTCACAAGATGGTGCGCGTGCGGCAGGGCGCCTACCCGCATGGCAAGGGCCAGTCCTGGGCGGAGGCGGACATCGCGCATGCGGCCGAGCTGCTCGCGCCCGTCCTTGCCGATCCGTCGCGCGGACGCGCCCTTGCCGAGCGTGGCCGGCGCGAGGTCCTCACCCGGTTCTCCAACCGTGCCGTCGGCCTGCGCATTGCCGCCGCGCTCGCCGAGCTCGGGTAGCGGGGACCTTGTCCTTGCCGGGCCGGTTCGGACAGCATGACGCCATGCACGGGGCAACCGCCGGCAGCACCTTTCCCGCCCCGTTCTCACGCTTTTCCGGCGAGGTGAGGGCGGAGTGGATCGACAGCAACGACCACATGAACCTCGCCTACTACGTGGTCCTGTTCGATCACGGCACGGACGCGATCTATACCGCCCTCGGCATGGGCCCCGACTACAAGCAGCGCTACCGCGGCGGCACGTTCGCGGTGGAGACGCATACCCTCTACCGTGCGGAACTGCGCCAGGGGGCGCGCGTCGCGATCGAGACGCTCGTGGCCGGGGTCGATGCCAAGCGCCTGCATCTGGCGCATACGATGCTGGGGCCGGACGGCAGGCCCGCGGCGATGCAGGAGATCCTGTTCCTGCACGTCGATCTCGAGACGCGGCGGGTCGCGCCATGGCCGGCCGCGATCCTGGCCCATCTGCTGGCGGCACGCGACGCGCATGCGCGCCTGCCCCGGCCGGACTGGCTGGGCGGGCGCATCGCGATGCCGGGTTAGCGGCGTGGCGCGCGCGCCTCGCGGCGGCGATGCCCCTGTCCCTGGCCGCCGACCCGCCCTATATCGGGGTATGCCTTTCGATGTGCGAGAGTTCCCCGCGGGCGATGCGCTGCGTGAACAGGACCGTAACCGGCGGCTGATTTCGCTCTGGCTGTTCGCGCTCGCCTTCATGATCGTGGTGATGGTGGGCCTTGGTGGCGCCACCCGCCTGACGGGTTCCGGCCTCTCGATCATGGAATGGGCGCCGATCGCGGGGGTGCTGCCGCCCCTGTCGCACGGCGCCTGGGAAAAGCTGTTCGCGCTCTACCGGGCCATCCCGCAATACCGGCTGATGCATCCGGATATGCATCTGGCCGGCTTCCAGCACATTTTCTGGCTCGAATACGTGCACCGGCTGTGGGGCCGGCTGATGGGCGCCGTGCTCATCGTGCCGCTCGCCTGGTTTGTCTGGCGGCGCGCCCTCTCGCGGGCCCTCGCGCTTCGGCTGCTGGGCCTGTTCGTGCTCGGCGGCCTGCAGGGGGCGATCGGCTGGTTCATGGTCGCCTCGGGATTCGAGAAGGGCGCCATCGCCGTTTCGCCCTGGCGCCTCACGCTGCACCTGCTGTTCGCGCTGGCGCTGTATGCCGGTGTGCTGTGGACCGCGCTCTCGGTGCGCCGGCCGCGGCCACGCCCGGGCGCGCCCGCGAGCCTGCGCCGGCTCGTCGGCGCCTGCGCGGTGCTGCTCAGCATCACCATCGCCGCGGGCGGGCTGGTGGCGGGGACGCACGCCGGTTTCGACTACAACACCTTCCCGCTCATGGACGGGCGGCTGGTGCCGGCGGCTTATGGCGCGCTGCACCCGTTCCTGCGCAATCTCGTCGCCAACATTGCCGCGGTTCAGTTCGACCATCGCCTGCTCGCGACGCTCACGGCGGCGCTCTTCGTCGTCACGGTGGGCGTGGGTCTGGCGGCGCGGCCGCCGCGTGCCGTGGCGCGTGCGCTCGCGGTCGTGGGGGTGCTGGTCCTGGTGCAATATGCGTTGGGGGTCGCGACCCTGTTGAGCGTGGTTGCCATCCCGCTGGCGGTGGCCCACCAGGTGAACGCCGCCCTCCTGCTCGGGGCCACCCTGGTCACGCTGCACCAGCTGCGCGCGGAGCCGGCATGAACACCCCCACCCCTTCGCTGCTGACGGCGACCGACCGCCTGTTCTTCGAGCGGGCCGACGCGACGCTTGACCGCGCGACGGCGGAGCGGCTCGCGGGCCAGGCGCTGGCCGGTGCGGACGACGGCGAGTTGTTCCTCGAATACCGGGAGAGCGAGACGCTGTCCCTCGATGACGGACGCATCCGCGCCGCCAATGCCGACACCTCGCTGGGCTTCGGGCTGCGCGGCGTCTCGGGCGAGGCGACCGGCTACGCCCATGCCGGCGAGCTTTCCGAACCCGCCCTCGCCCGCGCGGCGGAAGCGGTGGCGGCCGTCGCGCGCGGCCATGGCGGCACCCTGGCCCTGCCGCCCCGGCCGACCAATGCGCGCCTGTACGCTCCGGATTCGCCGCTCGCCGAGGGCAGCTTCGCCGAGCGCGCTGCGCTGCTGATGGAGATCGACGCCTGGTTGCGCGCGCGCGATCCGCGCGTGGTGCAGGTGATGGGCTCGATCGGGCTCGAGTTCCAGGCGGTGCAGATCCTGCGGCCCGACGGCACGCGGGTCGCCGACCTGCGGCCGCTGGTGCGGCTCAACATCGGCGTCGTCGTCGAGCAGGGGGGGCGGCGCGAAAGCGGCAGCCATGGTCAAGGCGGCCGCCACGGCCTGGCCAGGCTGGTCGCCGGCGGTGCCTGGAAGGCGGGCGCGGAGGAGGCGCTGCGCCAGGCGCTGGTCAACCTCGACAGCCGGCCGGCGCCGGCGGGCGAGATGGACGTGGTGCTCGGTCCCGGCTGGCCCGGGATTCTCCTGCACGAGGCGATCGGCCACGGGCTCGAGGGCGACTTCAACCGCAAGCAGACCTCGGCCTTCGCGGGGCTCATGGGCAAGCGTATCGCCGCGTCGGGCGTGACCGTGGTCGATGACGGCACGATCCCCGACCGTCGTGGCAGCCTGACCGTCGACGACGAGGGCACGCCCAGCCAGCGCAATGTGCTGATCGACGATGGCATCCTGACCGGCCTGCTGTGGGACCGGCAGAATGCGCGCCTCGCCGGGGCCCGACCTTCCGGCAATGGGCGCCGGCAATCCTATGCCCATGCGCCGATGCCGCGCATGACCAACACGCTGATGCTGGCCGGCAACGACACCCCCGAGGCGATGATCCGCTCGGTGAAGAACGGGCTTTACGCGGTCAATTTCGGCGGCGGTCAGGTGGACATCACCTCCGGCAAGTTCGTGTTTTCGGCCTCCGAAGCCTACCGGATCGAGGACGGGCGGATCGGCGCACCGGTGAAGGGCGCGACCCTGATCGGCAATGGGCCCGACGCGCTCACGCGGATCGCGATGATCGGCAACGACATGGCGCTCGATCCCGGCATCGGCACCTGCGGCAAGAACGGACAGGGCGTTCCGGTCGGGGTCGGCCAGCCCTCGCTAAAGATTCATGGATTGACGGTCGGCGGCACGGGCTGAACGCAGCCTCCATTCCGCAAAGCGAGGATGGTATCGCAAGCGCATCCGATTCGATGATTTTGAAAAAAACTTAGCCGTTTCGCCGCTTTTTTGTTTCGACAGCCATCCCGGACGCGGGCTTTGGACAGCGTCTCGGGTCTGGTTGACGGCGCGTCAAAATTTCACCGCCCGCTAAATCAGCGTTCGCTCCGCGTATTGACGGCGTGATCACGGCGCTAACACGTGGTCGGACGTTCCGTCCGACATGATCCTCCCATCAACAGTCACGGTGCCCAGGGGCACCAGAAACCAGAGGAAGGATCTCCATCATGAACGCTCGTTCGATCGCCGATGCCGCGAAGGTCCGCCTCGGTGGCATGAGCCCGTCGCTGCCGGTGGCCGACGCCGCGAAGGTCCGCCTCGGTGGCATGAGCCCGTCGCTGCCGGTGGCCGACGCCGCGAAGGTCCGCCTCGGTGGC
>JAGWQN010000110.1 GCA_028869995.1 Rhodospirillales bacterium | reverse complement strand
TCGGCTCGAATGAAGCCGGCGTCGCGCCGCCGGTGATATCGTTGGCGATCTCGTCCAGCGTATAGCCGACCGCGAGCTTGGCAGCGACCTTGGCGATCGGGAAACCGGTCGCCTTGGAGGCGAGCGCCGACGAGCGCGAGACGCGCGGGTTCATCTCGATCACCAGCATCCGCCCGTCGGCGGGGTTGACCGCGAACTGCACGTTCGAGCCGCCGGTATCGACGCCGATCGCGCGCAGGCAGGCGATCGAGGCATCGCGCATGCGCTGGTATTCCTTGTCCGTCAGCGTGAGCGCCGGCGCCACGGTGACGGAATCGCCGGTATGGATGCCCATCGGGTCCACATTCTCGATGGAGCAGACGATGATGCAGTTGTCCGCGCGGTCGCGGACGACTTCCATCTCGAACTCCTTCCACCCCAGCACGCTTTCCTCGATCAGCACCTCGGTCGTCGGCGAGGCGTCGAGGCCGCCGGCGACGATGCGCTCGAACTCCTCGCGGTTGTAGGCGATGCCGCCACCGGTGCCGCCGAGGGTGAAGGAGGGCCGGATCACCGTCGGCAGCCCGACCTCGGCGAGCGCGGCGCGCGCCTCGTCCATCGAGTGCGCGATCGCGCTCTTCGGGCTTTCGATGCCGATCGCGGCCATCGCGTCGCGGAACTTGAGCCGGTCCTCGGCACGGTCGATGACCTCCGCGCGGGCCCCGATCAGTTCGACCCCGAGACGTTCGAGCGTCCCGTCCGCGGCGAGCCGCATGGCGGTGTTGAGCGCGGTCTGCCCGCCCATGGTCGGCAGCAACGCGTCCGGCTGCTCGCGCTCGATGATGCGGGTCACCACCTCGGGCGTGATCGGCTCGACATAGGTGGCATCCGCCAGGCCCGGATCGGTCATGATCGTCGCGGGATTGGAGTTCACCAGAATCACCCGGTAGCCCTCCTCGCGCAGCGCCTTGCACGCCTGCGCGCCGGAATAGTCGAACTCGCAGGCCTGGCCGATGACGATGGGCCCGGCGCCGATGATCATGATGGCGTGGATGTCGTGGCGCTTGGGCATCACCTGGCCTCCATCATGGCGACGAAGCGGTCGAACAGCGGCCGCGCGTCGCTCGGTCCGGGGCTCGCCTCGGGGTGGTACTGAACGGAAAAGGCACGCCTGGAGGGGCAGGCGATGCCCTCGTTGCTGCCGTCGAAGAGCGAGACATGCGTCACCGAAACCTCCGGCGGCAGGCTTTGCGGATCGACCGCGAAACCGTGGTTCTGGCTGGTGATCGCAACCTGGCCGGTCGCCAGCTCCTTGACCGGCTGGTTGGCGCCGCGATGGCCGCGCGCGAGCTTGAAGGTCCGCCCACCCAGCGCCAGCGCCAGCAGCTGGTGGCCGAGGCAGATGCCGAACACCGGCAGCCCCGCGTCCAGCACGCCGCGGATGGCCGGGACGGCGTAGACGCCCGTCGCCGCGGGGTCGCCGGGGCCATTGGAGAGAAAGACGCCATCGGGCCGGTGCGCCAGGATCTCCTCGGCCGTTGCCGTCGCCGGCACCACCGTCACACGGCAGCCGGCATCGGCGAGGCAGCGCAGGATGTTGCGCTTGGCGCCGTAATCCACGGCGACGACATGATGGCGCGGGTTGTCCTGGCGTCCGTAGCCGCGGCCCCAGACCCAGCCGGTCTCGTCCCACGCATAGCTCTGCGAGCAGGAGACCTCCCTGGCGAGGTCCATGCCTTCCAGGCCGGGCCACGCCGCCGCGGCCGCGGCCAGCGCGGGGATGTCGAACCGCCCGTCGGCCGGGAAGCAGAGCACGCCGTTCGGCGCACCCTGGTCGCGGATGCGTCGCGTCAGCGCGCGGGTGTCCACACCCGCCATGCCGACGATGCCGCGGGCCTTGAGCCAGTCGTCCAGCCGTGTCTGCGCACGCCAGTTGGCCGGAGCCGTCGGGTCCTCCTTCACCACGAGGCCGCGGGCGGCGATGTTGGTCGCCTCGATATCCTCGGGGTTGGCGCCTACATTGCCGATATGCGGGAAGGTGAACGTGATGATCTGCCCGGCATAGGAGGGGTCGGTCAGCGTTTCCTGGTAGCCGGTCATGCCGGTGTTGAAGCAGATCTCGGCCGGCAGCGAGGTGCCCGTCGCCCCGAAACCTTCGCCCCAGAGCGCCGTGCCGTCGGCCAGCACCAGCACGGCGGTCGCTCCGGCGGGAGCGGCTGTGCTGGCGGCTCCCGGCGCAGCGGCGACCTCGCCCTGGATCTCGGCCAGCGACAGCCCCGTCGCCTGCGCGATCGCCGGCCAGTGCCGGGGGGGGATCGCGTCCGCCTGGCGCCATTTGCGGATCGCCTCACCGCCAACGCCCAGGAGCCGACCTGCGGCGTCCGCGCCGCCGAGTTGCGACAACACCAAGTCCACGTGATTTGCCATAAGATAAAAGACTATCGCATACAGCCGCCTCTGGGAAGTGATTTCCCGTCGCCTCGTGTGGGCGAGTGGCTTGGGAGAATGTTTACCGTCAAGGATCGGATCCACGATGACCCTGCGCACCGAACTCACCGAAGCCCTCAAATCCGCCATGCGTGCGGGCGACGCCCCGCGCGTTTCCGCCATTCGCCTGATCCATGCGAAATTGAAGGATGCGGACATCGCCGCCCGTCCCAAGGGTGTCGCCGCCATTCCCGACGAGGAGATCCAGGCCATGCTGCGCGGCATGGTGAAATCCCGCCGCGAGAGCGTCACCCTTTACGAACAGGGCCGGCGCCCGGAGCTCGCGGCCAAGGAAATGGCTGAAATCGCAGTGATCGAGTCCTTCCTGCCGCAGGCGATGGACCAGGCCGCCGTCGAGGCCGCAGTCGCCGCCGCCATCGCCGAGACGGGTGCCAGCTCGGTCAAGGACATGGGCAAGGTCATGGGGCTGCTGAAGGCGCGCCATGGCGCCGCACTCGACATGGCGCTCGCCAACCCCGTCGTCCGCGCCAAGCTTGCGGGCTGATGGCGCTTCCCGCCCATTTCCTGGAGGAGTTGCGGGCCCGCACGCCGATGGCGCCTCTCGTCGCACGGCGCGTCAAGCTTGCGCGCGCCGGGCGGAACTGGCGCGGCCTGTGTCCGTTCCACCAGGAAAAATCGCCGAGTTTTCACGTCTACGATAATGGCTTTCACTGCTTCGGCTGCGGTGCCAGCGGCGACGCGATCAGCTGGGTCATGCAGACGCAGGGGCTCGAGTTCATGGAAGCGGTGGCCGCGCTGGCCGCCGAGGCCGGCCTCGACGTGCCGGAACCGACGCCGCGTGCCGCCGAGCAGGCGCGGGCGCGGGCCGACATCTTTGCCGTCCTCGCCGCGGCGCAGGAGAGCTTCGCGCGCCACCTCGCGCAACCGGAGGGCGCTGCGGGCCGCGCCTACCTCGCTTCGCGCGGGCTCGACGAGGCCGCCTGCGCCCGACATGGCCTCGGCTGGGCGCCCGAAGGCCGCGAGACCTTGATCCGCGATCTGGCGGGGCTGGGCATCGAGCTCGCCCAGCTCGTCGAGGCCGGGCTCGCCCGCGCCGCCGACGGCGAGCGGCCCGCCGCTGACTTCTTTTTCGCCCGCGTCACCTTCCCGATCCGCGACCGCCGTGGCCGGATCATCGGGTTCGGCGCCCGGACGCTCGGCGACAACCAGCCCAAATATCTCAACGGCCCGGAAACCCCGGTCTTCGCCAAGCGTCGCGCGCTGTATGGACTGGATCGTGCACGCGAGGCCGCCCGCAAGGAGAAAAACAACAATATTATTGTTGTAGAGGGCTATCTTGACGTCATCACGCTGGCTGAGGCCGGCTTTCCCGGCGCCGTCGCCCCGCTGGGCACCGCGCTCACCGAGGAGCACCTCGCCGAGCTGTGGCAACTCTCCCCGATGCCCGTCCTCTGCTTCGACGGCGACGCCGCCGGCGCCCGCGCCGCGGCCCGGGCGCTCGAACTGGCGCTGCCGCAGCTACGCCCCGACCGCAGCCTGCGCATCGCCCGACTCGGCGGCGGCAAGGGCAAGGAAGACCCCGACAGCTTTGTCCGCGCGAAAGGCGCGGCGGCGTTTGCCGACCTGCTGGAGCAGGCAGAATCCGCCGCTGATGCGCTCTTCGGCTTCATGGCTCGTGCTGCGGGCACCGGCGTCGAGGCGCGCGCCGCCCTGCACAAGCGGCTCGTGGAGGCGGCCGCCCGGATCGAGGACCGCAGCCTCGGCCCCGAGTTCCGGCGCGCTCTGCTGGACCGCTTCTTCGCCGATCGCCGCACCTCGCGTCCCGAGCGCCCGCCGCCAGGCCGTTCGGGCGCCGGACGCTTGCAGCCCGCAGCGAGGCCCGTGCCGCTGCCGCCGCGCCCCCGGCCGGACCCCGAATCGGCGCGACTCGCCCGCGCGGATTGTCTCACGCTGATTCTCTGCCGCCATCCGTGGCTGCTGCACGGCGTCGAGGAGGCGCTTGCCCTCCTGGATCTGCCGGGACCGCACGCGCGGCTGCGCGACGCCATGCTCGCCTGGGCCGACGCATGTCAGAATCGCACCGAACCGCTTGACACGGCAGAACTTCTTGCCCACCTGCGACAGGTTGGGTTGGAGGCTGAGCTGGAGCGCGTTCTCGTCACCTCGCTGCGCTACGCCGCCCCCGATGCCATGCCGGCCGAGGTCGAGGCCGGGTTCTGGCATTTCTTCGGCCTGATGAACCCTGGACGGTTGGAGGCGGAGTGGATGGCCGCGACGCGCGACATGGCACAACACGTTGATCCTGCTTCCGAGCAGCGCCTGGTCGCGCTCTCGATCGCGCGCGCGAAGCTGCGCCGCGGCGAGACCGGCCTCGAGACCGACCTCTGATCCGCCGCATCGCCCCCGCCCCGAGCACCAGCCAAAGCGCGCCGCCACCATGACCGCACGACGTCCACCGGAGCCCCGAATGGCCACCAAACCCGCCGAAACCCCCGCCCAGGAAGCCGATGCCGAGACGACGCTGCTGCTCGATGTGCAGTCGGCCAACGTCAAGCGGCTGATCGCGCGCGGCAAGGAGCGGGGCTACATCACGTTCGACGAGCTCAATGCCGTGCTGCCGCAGGAGCAGAACTCCTCCGAGCAGATCGAGGACGTGATGGCCCAGTTCTCGGAAATGGGCATCCAGGTGGTCGAGAACGAGGAGCCGGAGGAGGGCGAGGCCGTCGCCAAGGTCGAGAAGGCCGAGGCGGAAGAGGAGGAATCCTCCGGCAACGTCGACGAGGAGACCGCCGGACGCACCGACGACCCGGTGCGCATGTACCTGCGCGAGATGGGCAGCGTCGAGTTGCTGTCGCGCGAGGGCGAGATCGCGATCGCCAAGCGCATCGAGGCGGGTCGCGACATGATGATCGGCGGGCTGTGCGAGAGCCCGCTGACCTTCCGCGCCATCGTCGCCTGGCACGACGCCCTCAAGGCCGGGCGCATGCTTCTGCGCGACATCATCGACCTCGAGGCCACGCAGGGCGGCCCGCCGCAAAGCGAGGTGGAGGGCGCGGCGGAAGGCGCGGATCCCGCGGCGCAGGGCGAGCCGGGCGCCGATGCGTTTGACGCCCCCGAGGACGAGGAGGAAGCCGATGGCGCCGCCCTCTCGCTCTCGGCGCTGGAAGAAAAGCTGAAGCCCGACGTGCTCGCGCGCTTCGAGGAGATCGAGGCGCTCTACAAGAAGCTGCACAAGGTGCAGTCCCGCCGGCTTGAGACCTTCACCGCGGGCGAGGAGCTGAGCGTCCGCTCGGAAAAGAACTACGAACGCCAGCGCGAGGAACTCGTGAGCCTGGTGGAGACGGTGCGGTTGCATAACAACCGCATCGAGGAGCTGGTGATGCAGCTCAAGCAGCTCAACCAGCGGCTCACCAGCCTCGAGGGATCGCTGCTGCGGCTGGCCGAGAGCTCGAAGGTGGCCCGCGACGACTTCCTGAACCAGTACCGCGGGCACGAGCTGGACCCGAACTGGCTCGACCGCATCGGCAAGCTGCCGGGCAAATCTTGGAAGACCTTCGCCTCCAGGCACGCGAAGGAGATCGTGGCGATCCGCGCGCAGATCGCCTCGGTGGCGACGGATTGCGGCCTGCCGATCAGCGAGTTCCGGCGCGTCTTCGCCACCGTCAGCCGCGGCGAGCGCGATTCGACCCGCGCCAAGAAGGAGATGATCGAGGCTAATCTGCGCCTGGTGATCTCGATCGCCAAGAAATACACCAATCGCGGCCTGCAGTTCCTCGACCTGATCCAGGAAGGCAACATCGGCCTGATGAAGGCGGTCGACAAGTTCGAGTATCGCCGCGGCTACAAGTTCAGCACCTACGCCACCTGGTGGATCC
>JAGWQN010000109.1 GCA_028869995.1 Rhodospirillales bacterium | reverse complement strand
GCCGGTCGCAACCACCGCGTCATACTCGCGCGCGTCGTGCAGCGGCGAGAGTTCCTGGCAGTATTTCACCAGCTGGTTGGTCACCCCGGCCATGGCCGAGACCACCACCGCGACCTCGTCCCCCGCGTCCACGGCGCGCTTGACGCGAGCCGCCACGTTGCGGATGCGGTCGAGGTCGGCGACGGAGGTGCCGCCGAATTTCATCACGATGCGGGCCATGGATCGATGCGGCGGTTGCTTGAGCGCAGAGGCCGCGTCACATAACGGACGCGCACCAGCGGGGCAACATCGGGGCGGAGATGACAGAGACCGGCACGGCGGAGGAAGGCGAGGTCGCGGCCTTCGAACGGCTCGCGGCGCAGTGGTGGGATCCGCGCGGGCCCATGGCGCCGCTGCATGCCATGAACGCCGCGCGCGTCGGCTGGATCGCGGCCCGGGCGCCTGCAGGCGCGCGCCTGCTCGATGTCGGCTGCGGCGCCGGCATCGCCGCGGAGGCGCTGGCCCGCATGGGCTTCCAGGTCACCGGCCTCGACGCCGGCGCCGCCCTGATCGCCGCTGCCCGGGCGCATGCCGACCCGGCGCTGGGGATCAACTACCGCGCCGGCACAACCGCCGGGATGATCGCGCAGGGAGCCAGGTTCCCCGTCGTGACCTGCCTCGAGGTGCTCGAGCATGTGGACGATCCCGCGCATTTCGTCGGGGAACTGGCGCGCTTGCTGGAGCCGGGCGGGCAGCTGTTCCTCTCGACGGTGAACCGCACCGCCGCGAGCTTCCTCACGGCCAAGCTGGGCGCCGAATATATCTTGCGGATGCTCCCGGTCGGCACCCATGACTGGAAGCGCTTCATCAAGCCGGGCGAGCTGAGCGACATGATGCGCGGGGCGGGGATGCGCGTGGCCGACATCGCCGGCCTCGCGCCGGGGCTGGCAGGCTGGCACACGGTGCGCCGCCCGGGCACGAACTACATCGTCGAGGCCGTGGCGGACCAGGCCGGGGCCGCGATCCGGCCGCGCTAACTGTCGGCGCGCGGAACCCAGGGGATGCGGCTGACCTCGATCCCCTCGTCGGCCAGCGCTTCGGCCTCCTCCGGCGTGGTCTCGCCATAAATGCCCCGATCCTCGCGCTCGCCGCTCTTGATGCGCCGCGCTTCGGCCGCGAACTCGGGCCCCACATAATCGCAGCGGGACTCGACCTCGGCGCGCAGCTTCTGCAGCACGGCGCGGATTTCGGCGGACATCTCGGGAATGCTGGCAACGGCCTGGGCCGTCCCCTGGCCCATACCCTGGCCGGGACGCGGCGCCGGCGAACGGGCCGGCGCGGCCGCGGGACCATCGGCCGCCCCATCGGGCTGGCGGCGGTTGCGCGCCGGCGCACCCTTGCGCGGCACGGCGGGGGCCATCAAGGCCCGCTCAATCTTGAGGTCGCCGCACCGCGGACAGGCAATCAGCCCAGCCTTCGCCTGCCGTTCGAACCCGGCGCTGTCGACAAACCAGCCGTCGAAGCCATGCCCGTCGGCGCAGCGGAGTTGGTAGTGGATCATGCAGGAGGATATGGGCGGGCCAACCCCGGGCGCAAGCGAATCCCTGGCCGGTTAGTCGGCGGCGAGCAGGCGGTCCAGTTCTCCCGAACGGTCGAGCGCCACAAGGTCGTCGCAGCCGCCGATCGGCTGCCCGTCGATGAAGATCTGCGGCACGGTGGTCCGCCCACCCGATCGCTGCACCGCCTCGGCCCTCGCCGGCGTGCCGCGCGGAGCGTCGATTTCTCGGAACGTGGCGCCCTTGGCGGTCAGGATGCCAACGGCGCGCATGCAGTAGGGGCACCAGGGCTGGGTGTAGATGTCGATCTGGGGCATGGGTCCTTGCCGGATTTCTTCGTCGTCCCCGACAGGTGGCGTCAGGGCCGCGATGGCGCAAGCCCCCGCTCGGGGCGCCGCGACGACGCGGAGCAGACATGGCAGCGAGGACCCGCGAGAGCCGCTCAGGGATGGCGCAGGGCACGCGCGAGTGCCAGCACGTCCACGCTCGCTGCGCCCGCCTGCAGCAGCGTGCGGGCGCAGCCGGCGGCGGTGGCGCCCGAGGTCAGAACGTCGTCCACCAGCAGGACCGCCCGGCCACGCAGCGCCCCCACGCGCGAGGGGCGTACCGCGAAGGCGCCGGCGACCTCCTGGGTCCGAGCCGCATGACCCAACTCCGCCAGCGGAGCCGTGGCGCGGGTGCGCACCAGCGCATCGACGAGCGCCGGCACGCGCGGGCCAGCCAGCGCCCGCGCGAGCACCGCCGCCTGGTTGTAGCGGCGCTCGAACAGGCGGCGACGGTGCAACGGAACCGGCACGATCACCTCCGCCCCGGCCAGCAGCGCCGCGCCCGCGCGGGCCATCAGCGGTGCCAGGTGGCGCGCCGTCTCGGGCCGGTCCGCATATTTCAGCGGCAGCACCAGCCGGCGGGCCACCGCATCGTAGGCGAGGGCCGCGCGTGCCCGGCGCCAGGGCGGCGGATCCCGGCGGCAAGCGTCGCAGACGCCGAACGCCCCGCCCTGGGCCGCAGCCGCAAACGGTACGCCGCAACGCTCGCAGACGGGGGCGGCGATGAGGTGGACGCGGGAAAAGCACGATGGACAGAACTGCCCGACCTGCAGGACCGGGGCGTCGCACGCGAGGCAGAGCGGCGGCACCAACGCATCCAGAACCGTCCGTCCCCAGCGCCCCAGCACAGGCTCGGACAGGCGCCTAGACGCCGAAGCGGACAGTCCCATCCCGCTCGATCTCGCGCACCAGATCGACCTCCCAGGAGAGATACTCCCGCATCGCCGCCTCGACCCCGCTGTTGCGGTCATACGGCCGCAGATAGACATCCACGCAGGCCTCGTCGGGGGGCGTGGTGCGGTCCGCCGCGAGCGCCAGACCGGCGTCACGCCATGCCGCCATGCCTCCCGCCATCACCCGCACCCGCGCGCCCGAAAGCGCCGCGACCTCGGCTGCAGCCAGCGCCGCCAGCCGGCCGTCCTCGGAGGTCACCACCACCTCCGCCGCGCCGGCCAGCCGCGCGCAGACCGGCGCGAGCCGGGTGCGCACGCCCCACAGCGATCCCGGCACATGCCCGGCCCGGAAGGCGAGGCTGCGCGAGACGTCAAGGATGGGGGTGCCCGGGCCGATCTGCTGCGGCGCGACACTCTCGACGAGAGGCAGCACGGGTATCCGCAGCCGGGGCAGCGACGGCAGGTCGGCCATGCGGATCGTGTAGACATCGCGATGCCCCATCAGGCGCAGCCACGCGCCCGTCATCGCCGCACGCACACCGTCGTCGTCCACCAGCACGAGGCGCGCGCCCCGCACCGCGATCCAGCGATCGGTCGCCTGGACCAGCTGCCCGCCCGGGGCGCTGAGCGTGCCCGGCGCATGACCCGCGGCGAACTCGTCGGGCGCGCGCACGTCGAGAAGATGGAGCGTGCGCGTCTCGTCGGCGGCGAAGCCGGCGAGCGTCGCGCTCTCGATCCGCCGCACCCCCGCCTCCGCCGCAAAGGCCTCGGCGCGCTGCAGCGCGAGGTCGGCCGACGCGGGTCGCCCCGAGGGATAGGTGGCGCTCTCGCCGCGCGCCGCCTGGAAGCCCGCCAGTTGCCAGCCCATCGTGCCGTTGCGCAGGGCCACGACCCGGTTGGGAATGCGCGCCCGGCGCAGGCTCTCGGCGCCGAGGATGGAGCGCGTGCGCCCCGCGCAGTTCACCACGACCAAGGTCTCGGGGTCCGGCGCCAGATCGCCGATGCGATAGACCAGCTCGCCCCCCGGCACGTCGATCCCCGAGGGAATCGACATCGCGCGAAACTCTTCCATCGGCCGGGAATCCAGCACCACCATCTTGCGGCCGGATCGCATCCACGCGTCCAGCTCCGGCGCGTCGACGCTCTCGGTTCCGTAATGATGCTCGACCCACTCGCCAAACGCCTTGGAGGGGACGTTGACCCCCGAGAACAGCACGTAGCCGGCCGCCGCCCCGCACTCGGCCCAGGCGCGGGTGCCACCCTCCAGGACCGAGACATCGCTGCCGCCCATCCGCTCGACCAGGAGGGCCAGGCGATGGGCCGGACCGGTCTCGTCGTCGACGCAAACGACGCGGGTCCGGGGATTGGGCAACAGGGCCGGCAGCAGCAATTCGGCGCGCGACAGCGGAACGTTGACCGACCAGAACAGATGCGCGCGCCCGAATTCCCCCTCCTCGCGCGCGTCGAGAATGGCCAGCTCGTGGCCGTCCTGGATCCAGCCGCGCAAGGTTGCGGCGGAGATGGGTCTCATCGCGGGTGGTCCGCCATGCTCAGTCGCGCGGCGCCAGGCTGGGCTGCATGAAGTTGCGGTTGTAGGGTAGCGCCTCGCCGTTCTCGTCGTAGGCCATGCGCCGTTCCAGCTGCTCCAGCGCCAGGCCGTAACAGTGCAGGTGACGCGTCGGCACGGCCCCCGTCGTGTGGATGGAGTGGATGTCGTCCGGCATCATGGCGATGCCACGACCCGGCTCGACCATGATCTCATGATCGACGACCAGACGCCCCGGCTCGCGACGGTAGACCTTGTTGAGCTCCTGCCCCTCGACGGCGACAACCACGGCCCAGGTCGTGTGGTCGTGGGGCCGGGTCTCGTTGCCGGGGTTGAGCGCGTTCAGGTAGAGCGCGAAGCGGCCGTCCGGCTGCGTCTCGAGCAGGTAGCGGTTGGCCCCCTTCTGGCCCTGCGGCGGTGGCGGAAAGGCCGCGGTCGGGAAGAGGTGTTCCTGCCGTGCCAGCGCCTGCAGCAACGCCTCGATTTTTGCCAGCGATGCGCGGGTCACGCCATCGCTGGCCTCGATCGCACGGATACGGCCCATCGTCGCCTGCACGGCGGCGGCGCGGGCGGCACGGATATCGGTTGCGTTCATGGCAGTTCCTTCCGATGCCGGGACAGGGGCGCAGGATAGGCCGCGCTCGCGGGTTGCGTCCATCGTCGCTTGCCCTGCGGGGCGGGTTGCGGCACGCAGGGCTGATGCAGATCGTGTTCGACCGTACCGGCGTGCGTCGCCACCGCGACCGCGCCGCCGCCACCGTCGGGCGCGTGGCGCCGGTGCTCGGGGAGGCCGCGGAGCGGCTGCTGGAGCGGCTCGACGACACCACCCGGCGCTTCGCCACCGCGCTCGACATCGGCGGCCGCGGGGTGGTGGCGCCGCTGCTGCGTGCGCGCGGCATCCGCACGGTGAGCTGCGACCTCTCGGCGCGCATGGCGGCGCTCAGCCCGGGAGCGGTCGCGGCGGACGAGGAATTCCTGCCGTTTGCCGACGCGAGCTTCGACCTGGTGGTGGCGTCGCTCGCCCTGCACTGGGCGAACGACCTGCCGGGCGCGCTGGTGCTGATCCGCCGGATGCTGAAGCCGGGCGGGCTCTTCCTCGGCTCGGTCCCGGTGCTCGGCACGCTGGCGGAGCTGCGCACGGCGCTGGGCGAAGCCGAGAGCGCGCTGCGCGGCGGCATGGCACCGCGGGTCTCGCCGTTCCCCGCCCTGAGCGATTGCGCGGGGCTGCTGCTGCGCGCCGGGTTTTCGCTGCCGGTCGCGGATGCGGAGGAGATCCGGCTGCTCTACGCCGATCCGCTGGCGCTGCTGCACGAGCTGCGCTGGGCGGGAGAGGCGAATGCGATCGCCCTGCGCGAACGCACGATCCCTCCGCGCGAGCTGTTCGCCGCGGCGCTCGCGGCGCTACCGCGGCAGGACGGACGGATCGTTGCGACGCTGCGGCTCGGCATCCTCACCGGATGGAACGAGGCTAGGCCACCTTCGTGATCGCCCAGCGGACCTGCTGCGGCCCGTCGACGTAGCCGGTCAGCACCACCTGCTCGCAGCGGCGCGGTTCCGGCGCGGCGAGATAGACGCTGGGCTCGAGCGAGATGCGTGCGCCATCCGCCCGCAGGCGCCAGCCGCTCCCCGAGGGCAGGCGCAGCAGCACCGCCTCCCCGTCCTGTTGCAGGCTCGCGTCGACGCTGGGGTGGAGGTGAAAGCGGATCACGAAAGGCTGCGGCGTGTCCGCCTCCACGGTGTCCTCGCCGCGCAGATCCTCGCCGCTCTCGGCAAGGTAGAAACGGCGGACATGAACGGCGCCGAAGACCCGCTTCCAGCCGTCGTGGGAGAGATGCAGCCAGTGCGCGCCCATGGATTCCTCGTGGCGGGCCTCCACATTGACCGGCCGACGGCCAAGCCCCTCCTCGCGAACCTCCGAGGACGAGGTATCGGCGATGACGAGTGTGGAGTGGGCGGCGGTGTAGCGCAGGCCCTGGCGCCATTCCTGGGTGGCGGCGAGGGCGGTGCCGCAGTTCACGATCAAGCGCTCGCGGCCGACCGAGAACTCGAAGGAGAGCGTGCCGGCATGGGCCAGGCGGTCGAGCCGGGGCGGCGCCGGCGCACCGCCATCGACGACGATGAGGCTGCGCCCCGCGGCAAGCCGGTAAAACCCGGCATCCGGCAGCACGCTGGCGGGCCGGACGGCGCGGCCCGCCTGCGCCAGCACGAGCTCGATCGGCCGCGGCCCGTCCTCGCGCGTCGCGTTGAAGATCGCCATGCCGCCGTCGCCGTGGCGCAGCACCCGCAGCGCGCCCGAGAGGCGCTCGATCGCGCCGGCCAGAAAAGGCGGCGCCTCGATATGCGCGGTGGCGAGATGCTGGCGGATCTCGACGAGGTCCGCCAGCACCGCCAGCATCTGCGCCGGGCTGCGCTCGGCGTGACTGCCATCGGGCAGGATCTGGCGTGCCAGTTCCTGCCCCAGGACCCGCAGGGCACGGACCAGCAGCGAGCCATGGTCGGGCAGCGCGGCGCCGGCGGCGATGACGCCCTTCAGTGCAGCGATGGCGCGGGCGTCCATCTCCTCCGTCGGCAGCGCGGCTGCCAGGGCCCGCGCGTCCGCCACCAGACGCACCATCAGCCGCTGGCGGAAAGCGTCGGCGGCGGTGGCGGCGAAAAAGTCGTAGTGCGAGAGCCAGGCGGCAAGCCGATTGCCGGCGACCTCGGCGAGCCCGACCTCGCCATCCGCAGGCGCATCGAGCCAGGCATCGACGAGGTCGCGGGCGCGCACCCGCGCGGCATCGGTGCCGAGCGCGCGCAGATCCCTGAGCCAAGCAAAGCCGTGCGCCGCCGCGCGCAGCAGCGGCAGGCCGCCACCGGGCGCGTTGGCATGCGCGAGAAAGCCCTCGGGCCAGAGGCCGATCTTGCCGCCGGCGATCTCGAGCTGGCCACGCAGGATGCTGGCCCCACGGGCGGCGTTGCCGGGCCATGGGTCGCGCAGGGTCTGCGAGGGCGCGTCCGGCACGCGGGCCATCGAGAGCGGCACGCGCGCGAGCTGTTGGCGGCCCTGTCGCCACCAGCGGCTGATGGTGCCGCTCATCGACCTTCGGTGTCTGCCGAACCCGGCCGCAGCGCGGCGATGGCGGCCGCGTAGTCAGGTCTTGCGAAGACGGCGGTGCCGGCGACCAGGACATCGGCGCCGGCCGCGATCGCCAGCGGCGCCGTCGCCGCGGTGATGCCGCCGTCCACCTGCAGCGCGATGTCGCGGCCGCTGGCGTCGATGGCGCGTCGCAGGGCGGCGAGCTTGGACATCTGGCTGGGCAGGAAGGTCTGCCCGCCGAAGCCCGGGTTCACCGTCATCACGCACACCAGGCCGACAACGTCCAGCACGGGGAGCACGAGCTCGACCGGCGTCGCCGGGTTGAGCACCACGCCCGGTTTGCAGCCGAGGGCGGCGATGGTCTGCAGCGAGCGGTGCAGATGCGGTCCGGCCTCCGGGTGCAGGGCGATGTGGTCGGCGCCGGCGGCGGCGAAGGCCTCGAGATAGGGGTCCACCGGCGCGATCATCAGATGGACGTCGAACGGCAGGACCGCGGCCGGCCGCAGCGCCTTGATGACGGCGGGACCGAAGCTGATGTTGGGGACGAAGTGGCCGTCCATGATGTCGAGATGCAGCCAGTCGGCCCCGGCAGCGGCGACAGCGCGGACCTCCTCGCCCAGACGGGTGAAATCCGCGGCGAGCAGGGAGGGGGCGATACGGACGGACATGGAGCCGTTCTAGAGGCGGGCGCGAAACCGGCACAAGTTTCGCCTGGCCGCGGGCGAGATGCCGGCGGAAAACCGCCGTCAGAGGCGGGTCAGGCGCGCGGCGAAGAAGCCGTCCATGCCGCCACGCCCGGGCCAGAGCGCGGGGGTGGTGCGCAGATCCCCCTGCGGCGTGCGGGCCTCGGGGATGGCAGCGAGCTCCGCCGCCGTGAATGGCTCGGGGCGCAGCGGCAGGCGGGCCAGGGCGGCCGCGATCCGTGCCGCCCCCTCCTCCGGCTGCAGCGAGCAGACGGCATAGACGAGCCGCCCGCCGGGGCGCAGCACGCGGCAGGCGGCGTCGAGCAGCTGATCCTGGGTCGCGGTGAGCGCCGCGACGTCGCGCGGGCGGCGCAGGTGGGGAATATCCGGATGGCGGCGGATCGTGCCCGTCGCGCTGCAGGGTGCATCGAGCAGCACGGCGTCGAGCGGCGTTTCGGGCGTCCAGGAGCGGGCATCAGCGGCGACGAGCGTGGCCGCGAGCCGGGTCCGGCCCAGATTCTCGGCGACCCGCGCCAGGCGGGCCTGGTCTCGATCGACCGCGATCACCGCCGCACCGGCGGCGGCGAGCTGCATGGTCTTCCCGCCGGGCGCGGCGCAGAGGTCGGCGATGCGCTCGCCGGGACGCGGGGCGAGCAGCCGCGCGGGTAGGGCGGCAGCGGCGTCCTGCACCCAGAAGGCGCCCTCGGCAAAGCCCGGCTGCGTCGCCACGGCAGTGCCGGCGGGCAGGCGAAGGCTTCCCGTCGGCAGCACCTCGGCGCCGGGGATGGGGGCGCTGCCGGGCTTGAGCGTCAGGTCGAGCGGAGCTTCCTGCGCGTGCGCCTCGGCAATGGCGCGGGCCTCCTGCCCCCAGCTCGCCCAGAGCCAGGCCGGGGTGTCGAGGCGCGGCCCGTCGAGGCCGGTGAGCACCTCGGGCGTCGCGGCGAGCCGCCGCAACACGGCATTTACCAGGCCAGCGAGGGGCGCGAAGCCCCGCCTGCGCGCCAAGGCAACGGCGGTGGAGACAGCGGCGTGCGGCTTGTCACCCAGCACCAGCAGCGAGGCGGCGCCGAGACGCAGCACATGGCGCACCCCCTCCGGCGGCGCATGACGCAGGTGCTGATCCAGAGCGGCATCCAGCGTGCCGAGCCGGCGCAAGGTCGCGGCCGCCAGCCGGTGGCCGGCGGCGCGGTCTCGCGCCTCCATCGGCGGCAGGGCATCGAGCGCGTCGTCGAGCGGGCGGCGACGGTCCAGCACCGCCGAAAGCAGCGCGAACGCTGCCTCGCGCGTGGGGTCGTCCGGGGCGCGGTCGGGCCGCGCGAAGCGAGGCGCCGGAGGGCTCGGTGTCGGCATCGCGCGGTGATGACGCCGCCGCGCGGCGCCGGCAAGGGCCTTGCCGCTCCGGTCGCGCCCAGGCGACGGGTTGGCGCGACGGGTTGGCGCGACGGGTTGGCGCGGCCAGGACATCGGCGCCCGGCGCATGGGCTCCGGCGACAGGCCCCGGGTCGAGCGAGCGCCCGCTCTCAGGCGCCAGGTTGCCGCGCGTCGGCGGCGGCCAGGATCGTCGTGACAGCGCGGCGCAGGCAGATGGCGCGCGCCGGCGCGTCCATCGGCGCACCGAGGCCGAGGGCGCGCATCTGCGGCTCGGTAATCGCCAGGCGCTTGAACTGCTCCGCCAGCACCATCGGCTCGGCGACCCCGTGCTCCGTCAGCAACGCGGCCACACGCTCGACGCCGACTCCGGCGCCGGCGGCGTCGAGGATGCCGGGCAGGTTGGGCACCCGCGGCCCCTCGGCGACAAGCAGGCGGAACAGCGCGAGCCCGTCGGGCGAGAGGCCGGCCTCCTGCATCTGGGCGCCGGCCGCGTCGAGCGCCGACGCGAGGTCGCGGGCGATCGCGGCGGGCTCTGGGTAGCGGGCGCGCCAGCGTTCGATGAGGGCGGCCACCGCGGCCCCGAACAGCGCCGGCTTGTCGCGGAAGCGAGCGTAGAGCGTGCGTTTCGAGACACCGGCCAGTGCGGCCACACGCTCGAGGCTGGTGGCCGCATAACCGTCGTCGAGGAAGCAGCGCATCGCCGCCTCGACAATCTGGGACGTCAGCGCCACGGCGACGGCGCGCGGCGGCCGGCCGCGGCGCTGCCTGCGGCGCCGCTCGCCGGTGGCGGGAGGCGGGCGAAGCCGGGCGGACATGGCGCCGCGGGGGCTGGGCATGGGCGGCGATCCCCTCTCTTGTTGCTTGGGCCTGCGGGAACCCCGGCTGCCGGCCGACTCGAACACAAAAGGCTTATGGACACCCGTAAGCTGATGATGTCCGCTTTGTATCGAAATGCAACAGCGCGCCGGCAGCGCGGCGGCCCGCGACGTGGCCTGCCGCCATCAGGGACGCCGCAGCGCCATGAGCGCGAGGATCTCGAAGGCGATGGCCGCGCCGAGCTGCGCCGTGACGGTATTGGCGTCATAGGGCGGCGCGACTTCGACCACGTCGCCGCCCGCCAGCTCCAGCCCCGCCAGCCCGCGCAGGATGGCCAGCGCCTCGCGCGGCGTCAGTCCGCCGACTTCGGGCGTGCCGGTGCCCGGCGCAAAGGCCGGATCCAGGCTGTCGATGTCGAAGCTGAGGTAGAACGGCGCGTCGCCGACGACCGCGCGGGCCCGCGCGACGATCGCCGGGATGCCCAGCGTATCGACCTCCTCGGCGTGGATCACGGTCATGCCGGAGACATAGGAGAACTCATAGAGCATCTCGGCCGAGCCGCGGATGCCGATCTGGATCGTTCGTTGCGGATCCAGAACGCCATCGAGGACGGCCTGACGGAACGGTCCGCCGTGGTGGAAGCGGCTGCCTTCGAGGAGCCCCGACGTATCGCAGTGCGCATCGATGTGCACCATGCCGAGCGGGCGCTCGCGGCCGAGCGCGCGCAGGATCGGGTACGAGATCGAGTGGTCGCCGCCGATCGCGAGCGGGCGCACCCGGGCGCGGCGCAGGCGGTCCACGAAGGACTCGATGTCCTCCATCGACTGCTCGAGGCTGTAACGGCTGCGCAACGGCACATCGCCGATATCGGCGCAGGCGAGCTCGCCGACAGGGGCGAGCCGGTGGACATGATGATAAGGGCCGATGCGCTCGACGTTGCGGATGGCGCGCGGGCCAAGCCGGCTGCCGGCGCGGTTGGTGACGCCGAGATCCATCGGCACGCCGAACAAGGCGACCTCGAGCCCGGCGATGTCGCCGTCCGGGCGTGCCGGCGCACCGAGCAGGGTCGGGATGCCCGCATAGGGCTTGCCGCCGGGCCGGGCCGCGCCGCGCCCGGCTGACAACTCGAAGGCGCGGCGAAAGGCGGGATCGTCCACCGCCTCGGTGGCACGGTCGCGGCCGGCGAAGCGCGCTCGCAGATCAGCCAGTTGAGCCGGGGTCATGGTTGGGTTTGCGCCTCCTGGTGCGGCGGCATCGCGGATTGCGAAGCCGGAACGGCGGCCGCCTGCGGTTGCCGGGCGGCGAGCTCCATCAGCCGCGCCCAGCGGCCCGCCGAGTTGAGATGAGCGTAGATCGGGCCGATCCAGCCGCGGCGGCGCCAGTCGAGGAAGGTCTCGTCGTCGACCGCATCGAGGCGCTCGGCCTGCAGCACCTTGAAGCCGCGCACATGCCCGCTGCCGCCGCCGGTGTAGCGGATGGTGGCCTCTTCCTCGCGCAGCAGGCCCGCCGCCTCCATGGCGCGGCCGAAGGCGGCGGCGGCGGCAAGGTTGTCGCGGACGGCATTGCAGAAATTGATCGCCTCGATGAGAGCGGCCGATGGTCGCCCGTCCTCGAACAGCGCCGCGCCCTTGCCGGTGTGCAGGCACGAGGCGGTCGCATCGATCCCGACAAAGGAGGTGTTGCGCCCGCGGTCCTCGACGTGGACGAAGGGATAGGCACGCAGATAGGCGGGAATGTAGGCGTCCGGCCGCCAGGCGCCGTCCGGCAGGATGAACAGGTTGCCGGTTTCGGCCAGGCCCATCAGCACCACCGGCGTCGGCGCCGCTCCGGCGCTGAACAGGATGGGATAGTGGCGCGAGGCGGACTCGAACTCGCCGAGCCCGAGGGGCAAGGTGGGGCTCGGCGCGGCAAACGCATAACCGGACTGGCGATCGAGCCGCAGGCCGCCATGCCGCTCGGGGGCGATCGGCTCCATGCTGCGGAAGAACAGCGGCAGGGTGGGGCGCGACGGCACCGGCTGCGCGGGGCCAGCAGCGAGCGGGGAGACGGGCGCGGGCGGCTTAAGCTCGGACATCGATCAAGTGTGCGGCAGGCGGAGGGTGGCGGCAATTCCCCGGATCACGGGCCGCCTTGGGGGGTTGGCATTTGTCTCTATCCACGCTCTTATGATCGTTCTTGCGAGATGCCGGGCCAAGAGGGCGCGCAAAACCGAAGACCGGCATCGCTCGAACCGGGGGAACAGGGAGAAAATCATGACCATCGGCACCACAAAACGCGTCGTGCGGACAGGGGGCGTTGCTGCCGCCGTTGTCGCGTTGGCAATGGGCCTCGGCGTCGCCGGCACGATGCCAGCGCAGGCGGCGACGATCCAGATCGGTGCGCAGGTGCCGACCAGCGGCTCCGAGGCGCCCTACGGCATCGACATGCTGAACGCCATCCGCATGGCCGCGGATCAGATCAACGCCAAGGGCGGCGTGCTCGGCGACAAAATCAGCATCGTGCCGGGCGACAGCGCGTGCGACCCCCAGGCGGCGGTGAACGCCGCCAGCAAGCTGGTCTCCCAAGGTGTCACCGGCGTGGTCGGCGGCTATTGCTCGGGTGCGACGCTGCCGACGCTGAAGATCTACGGCGACGCGCACGTGCCGTTCGTCATCACCGCGTCCAATTCGACCGCGCTGATCGGCGCCAATCCCGGCAACGCCTTCATGGTCAACTCGACCGGCTATGACCAGGTGAAAACCGCGGTCGACCTGTTCAAGGCGAAGGGGATCAAGACCATCGCCATCATCAACGAGGGCGATGCGTATTCCGCGGACCTCGCGCGGCTGACACGCGCCGCCTGGGAGAAGATGGGCGACAAGGTCGTTGACTACGAGGTGGTGAGCAAGGGCGAGCAGGATTTCTCGGCCGTGGTCACCAAGATCCGCTCCGCCAAGCCGGACGCCGTGTTCTGGACCGCCTACTACGCAGACGGCGCGCTGCTGCTCAAGCAGCTCCGCCAGGGCGGCTACAGCGGCATGATCGCGCTCGGCGACGGCAGCAACTCCTCCAAGCTGTTCCAGCTCGCCGGCGCCGCGGCCAATGGGGTCTTCTGCTTCTCCAACCCGACGGCGAACTTCCTGCCCTCGGCCAAAACCTTCACCGCCGACTACCGGAAGCAGTTCCACCAGGCGCCGGGCCCCTACTCGACGCTGTCCTATGACGGGATGATGCTGATGGCCCACGCGATCCAGGTCGCGGGCAGCACCGACAAGGCCAAGATCATCGCCGCGCTGAAGAGCACGAACGGCTTCAAGGGCGTCGCCGGCCCGATCACCTTCACGCCCAAGAACACCCTGGCACGCAGCAACTTCGTCGTGCTGCAGGGCGCGGGTGGCAAGTGGACGCTCTACACCGGCCCCGGCGCGCCGAAGATGCCCTGAGGTGAGGCAGCGGTCCTGAACGCGACATCCCGCATCGGAGCCTGAAACGGGATGTCGCTCACAGCCATCTTTCTGCAGCAGCTGGCGAACGGGCTGATCCTCGGCTCGTTCTACGCTCTGGTGGCGCTCGGCTATTCGATGGTCTACGGCGTCATCAAACTGCTGAACTTCGCGCACGGCGACCTCTACATGGTCGGCGCCTTCGCCGGGTTCGGCTCGCTGGCACTGTTCTCGGGCTGGCTCGGAGCGGGCTGGGCAGGAATCGTACCCTCGATCCTGCTCAGCATGCTCGCCGTCGGCCTGCTCGGGGTCCTGATCGACCGCGTCGCCTACCGCCCGCTGCGGGACGCGCCGAAACTTTCAGTCCTGATCACGGCTCTTGCCGTGTCCATGGTTCTCGAGAACACGGTGCTGGCAGCGACCGGCGGACAGTTCACCGCCTTCAGCACCGATCTCGGCTTCGCCGGCATCGACCTCGGACTGGTCCACGTCACCTACACGCAGATGGTGCTGGTCGGGACCTCAGTGGTGCTGATGGTGGTGCTGGAGTTGTTCGTCTCGCGCACCCGTTACGGGCGGGCCATGCGCGCGATCGCCATCGATCAGGACGCGTGCCGGCTCATGGGCATCGATGTCAATCGCACGATCGCCCTCACCTTTTTCATCGGTTCCGCCCTCGCCGCCGCGTCGGGCGTGCTGGCCGGTGTCTATTACGGCAGCATCAACTTCTTCATGGGCTTCCTGATCGGCCTGAAGGCGTTCACGGCGGCGGTGATCGGCGGCATCGGCAACATCCCCGGGGCGATGCTCGGCGGACTCCTGCTCGGCCTCCTCGAGGCATTCGGCACGCAGATCCCGGGTATCGGCGGTCAGTGGAAGGACGTCTTCGTATTCGCCTTCCTGATCCTGTTCCTGGTGTTCCGGCCGACGGGGCTGCTGGGCAAGCCAGAAGTGGAGCGGATGTGAGCACAGCGATCGCCGCTCGTGCCGCCCGCTCGCCGCGCGGCATGGTTCTGAGCGCCGTGTTGATCCTCGCCGCCCTCGCGATTCCGCTGTTCGCGAACGGCTATGCGCTCGAAGTGCTGTCCGAGGCCTGGTTCTACGTGCTGCTCTGCCTCGGCCTCAACATCGTGGTGGGCTTCGCCGGATTGCTCGACCTGGGCTACGCCGCCTTCTTCGCGGTCGGCGCCTATACAGCGGGATTGGTGACCCTCAAGCTCGGCCTCAGCTTCTGGTTCAGCCTGCCGCTTGCGGTGATAGCCGCCTCGATCGCCGGCGTGATCATCGGTGGGCCGACGTTGCGGCTGCGCAGCGACTACCTCGCCATCGTAACGCTGGGTTTCGGTGAGATGGTCCGCATCGCCGTGCGCAACCTCGCCGTCACCGGCGGGGCGAGCGGACTGGTGGGCATCAGCCGGCCTTATCTATTCGGTTACAAGCTCGATACGATCGGAAGCTATTACTATATCTTCCTGGCCCTGGCCCTGCTCGCCGTCGCGGCAAGCCACCGCCTCGAAAATTCGCGCATCGGACGGGCTTGGAAATACGTCCGCTCCGACGAGGACGCCGCGCGGGCGATGGGCATCAACCATGCCGCCGTCAAGCTTTCGGCCTATATGCTTGGCGCCATCTTCGCTTCCATCGGCGGGTGCTTCTACGCCGCGAAGATGACGGCGATCGCGCCCGAGACCTTCAACTTCAACCAGTCCCTGCTGATCCTGCTCGGCGTGGTGCTGGGCGGACGCGGCAAGATCCCCGGCGTCATGCTCGGCGCCATTGTGGTGGTGGTTGCGCCGGAAGTGTTCCGCGACATCGGCTCCATGCGCATGCTGGTCTTCGCCCTCTCCCTGTTGCTCATCATGCTGCTGCGCCCGGCCGGAATCTGGCCCGAGCGCTGGCGCTGGGGCTGACGATGGCGCTGCTCGACATCGCCGGCTTGTCGCTCGGCTTCGGCGGCATCGAGGTGCTGCGCGCCTTCGACTTCGCCGTCGAGGCCGGATCGATCACCAGCCTGATCGGACCCAACGGCGCCGGCAAGACCTCGGTCTTCAACTGCCTCACGGGCTTCTACCGGCCGCGGGCGGGACGCATCTCGCTCGGGGGCACGCGCATCGACGGGCTGGCGCCGCATCGCGTCACCCGGCTCGGACTGGCGCGCACGTTCCAGAACCTGCGCCTGTTCCGGGAGCTGACAGCGGCGGAAAACGTGATGGCAGGCCGCCATTGCCGCACCGGCGCGAGCGCGCTCGACGCGATGCTGGGAACCAGGCGCCACCGCCATGAGGAGGCGGAAATCGCCGCCGCGGCCCGCCACTGGCTCGGCTTCGTCGGCATCATCGAGGCCGCGGACCGCACCGCAGGCTCCCTTCCCTATGGCCATCAGCGACGTGTCGAATGGGCCCGCGCCCTGGCCACCGAACCTCGGCTGCTGCTGCTGGACGAGCCGGCGGCCGGGTTGAACGTGGGCGAGAAGGAGGAGCTGGTCGCGCTGATGCGGCGGATCCGCGACGAACTCGGGATCACCATCCTCCTGATCGAGCACGACATGGGCCTGGTCATGCAGGTCTCCGAACATATCGGCGTCCTCGACCACGGCCGCAAGATCGCGGAGGGCACGCCGGAGCGCGTGCAGAACGATCCCCTGGTGATCGAAGCCTATCTCGGCCGCGACGACGACGACGCGAGTGCAGCCGCATGAGCGAGGCGGTGCTGCAGCTGCAGGACGTCGAAACCTATTACGGGCAGATCCACGCCCTGCGCGGCATCGGCTTCGAGGTGCGCGAGGGACAGGTCGTGGCCCTGCTGGGCGCCAATGGCGCGGGTAAGAGCACGAGCCTGCGCACCATTTCGGGGTTGGTGCCGGCACGGCGCGGCAAGGTGACGTTCGCCGGCCAGGACATCACCCGCATGCCGGCGCACCGGATCGCCCAGCTCGGCCTGGTGCACGTGCCGGAGGGGCGGCGCATCTTCAAGGGCATGACGATCGAGGAGAATCTCGATCTCGGTGGCTTCTGCGTGCTCAGCGCCGATGAGCGGCGCCGGCGACGCGAGGCCGCGTATGCGATGTTCCCGATCCTCGCCGAGCGGCGGCACCGCGATTCCAGCCTGCTTTCGGGCGGCGAACAGCAGATGCTGGCGATTGCCCGCGCGCTGATGGCCAAGCCCCGGCTGCTGCTGCTCGACGAACCCTCCATGGGCCTGGCGCCGATCCTGGTGCAGGAGATCATGCGAACCATCCGCCGCCTCAACGAGGCGGGCACCACGGTCCTGCTGGTCGAGCAGAATGCACGCGCCGCACTCCGGCTCGCTCATTACGGATGCGTCATGGAAACCGGACGCATCGTGCTCAAGGGCGATGCCGCCTCGCTCGCGGCCAACGAGGCCCTGACGAAGGCCTATCTCGGCGCCTGAGCTGCGATCGCTGCCCACTTCCCGATGCACGCTGCCGCACGGAGCTTGCGCGCGCGCTTGGGCGCCCCTGACAGGCCGACGCCCAGCCGGAAGGCCGCTTGCCCGCTCGCGGCAGGATGCACCGCCCCTACCGCAGGGCGGCCCCGCGACGATGAGGCTTGCATCGGCGCGCCCGCCGCGATCAAGAAGTGCGGTCGGAGGAGGCTCTGTGCTTAAGCTGCGTGTCATTCCCTGCCTGGATGTGCGGGACGGAAGGGTGGTCAAGGGCGTGAACTTCGTCTCGCTGCGCGACGCCGGCGACCCGGTGGAGCAGGCCGCCCTGTACGACGCAGCGGGGGCGGACGAGCTCACCTTCCTCGACATCACCGCAAGCCACGAGAACCGCGATACCATTCTCGATGTGGTGGCACGCACGGCCGCGCGCGTGTTCCTGCCGCTGACCGTGGGCGGCGGCATCCGCGCGGTGGAGGACATCCGCAAGCTGCTGCTGGCCGGAGCGGACAAGTGCAGCATCAACTCCGCCGCCGTCGCCGACCCTGAGCTGGTGGGCCGGGCGGCGCAGAAATTCGGCAGCCAGTGCGTCGTGGTCGCGGTGGACGCCAAACGCGTGGGCTCGGACAGCTGGCACGTGTTCACACATGGCGGGCGGCGCGATTGCGGGCGCGATGCGATCGCCTGGTGCGAGGAAGTCGCCTCCCGCGGCGCGGGAGAAATTCTGCTCACTTCCATGGACCGCGACGGCACCGGCGAGGGCTTCGACCTGGAACTGCTGCGCGCGGTGTGCGCGAGGGTGCGCGTTCCGGTGATCGCCTCGGGCGGCGTCGGCACGCTTCAGCATTTTGTCGACGGTGCCCGCGCGGGTGCGACCGGGCTGCTGGCAGCGAGCGTCTTTCATTTCGGTACGTTTACGATATCGGAGGTCAAGGCAGCACTGGCCGCGGCGGGGCTGCCCGTTCGCATGCCCCGACCGATCGGACCCAGGGCGAAGGCGGCATAGACATGGCCAAGGCAACGAAGAAGAAGCGCGCGCGCGGCGAAGCAAAGCTGGCCAAGCCGATCACGACGATCCTCGGCAAAGCGGCGAAAAAAGCCGACTCGAAACGCACCAAGACGACCGCACAGCTTGCCCCCAAGCGGGTCGCAAAGACGTTGCGCGCGCTGGGTGTCGTCGAGCCGCCGCCGCATGGCGCCACCGCCGAGGTTCTGGACAGGATCTGGGGCGTGGTGCTGAGCCGGCGCGACGCGGACCCGAATGTGAGCCACTCCGCACGGCTGTTGTCGCGAGGGCCGGCCAAATGTGCCCAGAAGTTCGGCGAGGAAGCCGTCGAATGCCTGATCGAGGCGGTGGCCGGCAACCGCCCGGCGCTCGTCGCCGAGAGTGCCGACGTGCTGTATCACATGCTGGTGATGTGGGTGGCGAACGACGTGCGGCCGGAACAGGTGTGGGCGGAACTGCAGCACCGCGAGGGCATGTCCGGCATCGCCGAGAAGGCCGGGCGGGCGGCGACGCTTCTGCTCGGCGCGAGGACAACCAAGATTCCCTGAGCTCCACCGAGGTTCCATGCCTGTCAGCGGCCGCGGCCCGTATGATCCCCAGAACATTTTCGCGCGCATCCTGCGCGGCGAGATCCCGTGCCGGAAGGTGTTCGAGAATGACGTGGCGCTGGCGTTCCACGACATCGCGCCGCAGGCACCGGTGCATGTGCTGGTGATCCCCAAGAGCGCCTATGTATCGTTCGCGGATTTCGCGGCCGACGCACCCGCCGAGACCGTGGCGCAATTCTTCCAGGCCGTGGGCGAGGTGGCCAAGTCGCTCGGGCTCGAGGAGGCCGGCTACCGGATCCTCGCCAACATGGGCCCGCATTCGGGCCAGGAAGTGCCCCATTTCCATGTCCATATCCTCGCCGGAAGGCCGCTCGGCGCACGACTGGTCGCGGGCGGCTGAGAGGACGGCAGGGGGCTCGGCTGAGGCGAATCGAAGGTCGCCCTAGAGGTCCCGCTCCCAGTTCTCGCCGACGAGGTCGTGGCCGAAGCTGTGGTGACGCTCCGCCTGCACGAGGCGAAAGCCAGCCCGCTCGTAGATGTGGCGTGCGGCGGTGAGAATATCGTTGGTCCACAGCGTCATCCGCCGGTAGCCAGCGGCACGGGCAAAAGCCAGACACTCCTCGACCAGGCGCGCGCCAATCCCCAGGCCCCGGGCGGCCGGCTCGACATAGAGCATGCGCAGCTTGGCAAGCTCGTCATCGGCACGGACGACGAAGACGGAGCCGACCATCTCGCCCCCGCGCTCGGCGATCCAGCAGCGCTCGCGCGCGGGATCGAAGTTGCGGATGAACGCGGCCGCGATCTCCGCCAGCAGCGCTTCGAACTCGCCGTTCCAGCCATATTCGCTGGCATACAGGGCGGCCTGGCGGGCCACGACGAGGCCGAGATCGCCGATGCGCGGCGGGCGAAGGATGTAGGGGACGCGCGGCTCCGGTCCGTCGCCAAGCAGGCGTTCGATATAGGCCAGCGCGGCGACCAGGCGGCTGCGGGCGTCCGGCACCAGGCCGGCGAGCATGGCCCCCACTTCCTGCTGCACGCGCGCGTTGATCTCGGCGTAGGCGGCTCGGCCCTCCGGGGCGAGCGCGATCAGCGTCTCGCGCGCGTCGCGCGGCGAGGCGCTGCGGGCGATGAAGCCGCGCTCCTCGAGCGTGCGCAGCAGGCGGCTGACATAGCCGGGATCGAGGGCGAGCGTCGCCGCCAAGCGGGCCGCGGTCTGTTCCTCGCCCTGTGCGAGTTCCCAGACAAGGCGTCCCTCCGGCAGGGACAACGGACCACCGAGCAGCCCTTCCTGCAGCACGCCGATACGCCGCGTGTAGAAGCGGCTGAAGCGGCGCACGGCGGCAACGGCTTCGTCGAGCGGCGGGGATGGTTCACCGGGCATGGTTGCTCATGTCACATGAATAGTTGCCTGAAGCAATGATCTTCGCCATTTGACAGGTCAGGCCATGCCGCCGCACACTTTATCGACCGAGGGGTGCCCCGACGAAGGGGCTGAGAGGCCGCTATCCGCGGCAACCCTTTGAACCTGATCCGGTTCGTGCCGGCGGAGGGACGGGAACACGCCAATCCCCTCGCCCGAACGAACGAACCGCAGCGAGGAGATGTCCATGACTGTCCAGCAGCGTCCCGCCGCCGTCACCACCGGGCCGATCGCAGGCTCGCGCAAGATCTACAGCGCGGCGCCGGAGCGGCCGGACATCGCCGTGCCTTTCCGCGTCGTCGATCTGCATCCGTCGGCCCGCGAGGAACCGCTGCCGCTCTACGACACGTCGGGGCCGTACACCGACGCGGCGGTGACGATCGACCTCGAGGCCGGACTCGCGCCGCTGCGCGGCCCGTGGATCAGCGGACGCAGCTTCGAGGTGATCGGCGGGCGCGCGGTGAAGCCGGAGGACAATGGCGGCGCCGAGGGCGAGAAGCTGGTGGCCCCCTGCCCGGCGCCCCGCACGCTGCTGCGCGCGCCGGCCGGCAGGCCGGCCACGCAGCTCGAGTTCGCCCGTGCCGGGATCATCACCGAGGAGATGCGTTTCGTCGCGCACCGGGAGAATCTCGGTCGCGCCACGATGCTCGAAGGCGCCGAGGCACGGCGGGCCGATGGCGAGGATTTCGGCGCGGCGATGCCGGCCTTCGTCACACCCGAGTTCGTTCGTGCGGAGATCGCGGCGGGGCGGGCGATCATCCCCGCCAACATCAACCACCCGGAACTCGAGCCCACCATCATCGGGCGAAATTTCCTGGTCAAGATCAATGCCAATATCGGCAACTCCGCTGTCACGTCGTCGGCTGCCGAAGAAGTCGAGAAGCTGGTCTGGGCGATCCGCTGGGGCGCCGACACGGTCATGGACCTCTCCACAGGACGCAACATCCACAACATCCGCAGCTGGATCCTGCGCAACGCGCCGGTGCCGATCGGGACCGTGCCGATCTACCAGGCGCTCGAGAAGGTCGGCGGCGACCCCGATCGCCTGGACTGGGAGGTGTTCCGCGACACGCTCATCGAACAGGCGGAACAGGGCGTCGACTACTTCACCATCCATGCCGGCGTGCGGCTCGCCTACATCCCGCTGACGGCGCGGCGGACCACCGGGATCGTCTCGCGCGGCGGCTCGATCATGGCCCGCTGGTGCCTCGCGCATCACCGCGAGAGCTTCCTCTACGAGCATTTCGACGAGATCTGCGACATCATGCGCGCCTACGACGTGAGCTTCTCGCTCGGCGACGGGCTGCGCCCGGGCAGCCAGGCGGACGCCAACGATGCCGCGCAGTTCGCCGAACTCGAGACGCTGGGCGAACTGACCCGCATCGCCTGGGACCGTGGCTGCCAGGTGATGATCGAAGGACCGGGCCATGTGCCGATGCACAAGATCAAGGCGAACATGGACAAGCAGCTCGCCCACTGCGGCGAGGCACCGTTCTACACCCTCGGCCCTCTGACGACGGATATCGCGCCTGGCTATGACCACATCACCTCCGCGATCGGCGCGGCGATGATCGGCTGGTTCGGCACCGCCATGCTCTGCTACGTGACGCCCAAGGAACATCTCGGGCTGCCGAACCGTGACGATGTCAAAACGGGCGTCATCACCTACCGAATCGCGGCACACGCGGCGGATCTGGCCAAAGGGCATCCGGCGGCACGGCTGCGCGACGACGCGATCAGCCGGGCGCGGTTCGAGTTCCGCTGGGAGGACCAGTTCAACCTCGGCCTCGACCCCGACACGGCCCGCGCCTTCCACGACGAAACACTGCCGAAGGAAGCGCACAAGACCGCGCATTTCTGTTCCATGTGCGGTCCGAAATTCTGCTCGATGAAGATCACCCAGGATATCCGCAACGAGGCGCAGCGCCAGGCGGGAATGGAGCAGATGAGCGAGACCTTCCGCGCCGGCGGCAGCCGGATCTACGTCGAAGAGAAGAGCTGACCGGGCAAGCGGCGCGGCAGGGCCATCGAGCCCTGCGCCCGCGAACGCGCGGCGAGCGTGCGGCGCGGTGTGAGGCCGCCCTCGCAAGCCCCCGTCGGGACGACGCGCCCCGGGGCGGACGCGGCGGTCACGATCGCTTCCATGTGACCGAGCGACATCCGCGGTGAGGCTGCGGCGTGCGCCGGCGGTCCGTCGATCGGCGGCGGCCAAGGGTGCGGCCGTTGTCCGACGCCGCACCAACCCGCGTTGGCGGTTGGGGCCACGACGATCTTGCACGCGCGAGCCTGCTGCGCGAAGCGTGCCTGATGGAAAGCATTGATTGTGTCGTCGTCGGCGCGGGCGTGGTGGGGATCGCGGCGGCACGGGCGCTCGCGCAGGCAGGCCGCGAGGTTCTTGTCCTCGAGGCCGCAGAGGCCATCGGAACAGGCACCTCCTCACGCAACTCCGAGGTGATCCACGCGGGGATCTATTACCCGCGGGACTCGCTGATGGCGCGGCTCTGCGTGGCCGGACGGCGGCGGCTCTACGCGTTTTGCGCCACGCACGGGGTGGAGGCCCGGGCCTGCGGCAAGCTGATCGTGGCCACCGACGCGGCTGAAGCGGAGCGCCTCGCCGGGATTCAGGCGCGGGCCGAGGCCAATGGCGTCGAGGACATGCGGATGCTGACCGCAGCCGAGGCGAAGGCCATGGAACCGGCGCTGGCCTGCGTCGCCGCGCTCCATTCGCCCCGGACGGGCATCGTGGACAGCCACGGCTACATGCTGGCGCTGCGGGCCGAGGCGGAGGCAGCGGGAGCGACCTTCGTCTTCCATAGCCGCGTCGAGCACGGACAGGCCACCGACCAGGGCGTGACGATCGAGGCGGCCGGCGTGACGCTCGGATGCCGCACCGTCGTCAACGCGGCCGGCCTGCATGCGCCGGCGCTCGCACGCCATATCGCCGGCATGCCCGGCGCGCGGGTGCCGCAGGAATATTGGGCCAAGGGGAGCTACTTCTCGCTGCCGGGCCGGGCGCCGTTCTCCCGCCTGATCTATCCGGTGCCGGTGCCGGGCGGCCTCGGCGTGCATTTGACCATCGATCTGGGTGGCCAGGCGCGCTTTGGGCCTGATGTCGAGTGGGTGGACACGATCGACTACGATGTCGATCCCGCGCGCGCGGATCGCTTCTACGCGGCCATCCGCCGCTACTGGCCGGGCCTGGCGGATGGGGCGCTCCAGCCTGGCTATGCCGGCATCCGCCCCAAGATCGTGCCGCCCGGCGCCCCCGCGCAGGACTTCGTCATCCAGGGGCCGGCGGAACACGGGGTGAAGGGGCTCGTGAACCTGTTCGGCATCGAGAGCCCGGGCCTCACCGCGGCCATCGCGATCGCCGATCTTGTGGTCGAGGCCGCCCGCTGAGACCGCCGAAGCCTACCCCGGGTTGAAGAACCGGTAGATCTTGTTGGCTATTTCCGTGGAGATGCCGGGCGTCGCCTCGAGGTCCGCGAGCCCCGCCTGCTTGACCGCGCGCGCCGAGCCGAAATGGTGCAGGAGGGCTTTCTTGCGCGCGGGGCCGATGCCTGGAATCTCATCGAGCTCGCTGGTCACGAGGGCTTTCGAGCGCCCGGCACGGTGGGTGGTGATCGCGAACCGGTGCGCCTCGTCGCGGATGCGCTGCAGGAAATAAAGCACGGGATCGCGCGGCGGCAGCTGCATCGGCGGATGGCCCGCCTGGTGGAACCATTCCCGTCCGGCATCCCGGTCCGGCCCCTTGGCAATGGCGACCAGCTTCACCTCGCCGAGGCCGAGTTCCTCCATCACCGCCGTCGCGGCGGAAAGCTGGCCCGCGCCGCCGTCGATGAGCACGAGATCGGGGAGCACCTGCGCCTCCTTCAGCGCTCGCGAGAAGCGTCGCTGCAGCGTTTCGCGCATCATGGCGAAGTCGTCGCCCGGCGTGATGGCCCCGCGAATGGAATATTTCCGGTACGCGTTCTTGCGGAAACCGTCCGGGCCGGCAACGACCATCACGCCATAGGGGTTCGTGCCCATGATATGGCTGTTGTCATAGCATTCGATGCGCTCGGGCGGCGCCTGCAGGCCGAACGTCTCGGCGACACCGGCGAGCAGCTTCGCCTGGCCCGCGCTTTCCGCGAGCTTGCGCTGCAGCGCCTCGCGGGCATTGGTCAGGGCGTGCTGGACGACATCGTGCTTTTCGCCGCGCTGCGGGACGGCGATCTCGACGCGCCTGCGCGCGCCCATCGATGGCGCCTTCAGCGTCAGCGCCTCCTCGACCAGCTGACATTCCTCGATCGGATGGCTCAAGAGGATGAGCGGCGGGGGCGGCTTGTCGTCGTAGAACTGGGCAATGAAGGCCGCGAGCACCTCCGCTGCCTCGGCGTTGCGTGCATGCGTCGGGAAATGCGCACGGTTGCCGTTGTTGCGGCCGCCGCGAACGAAGAAGACCTGCACGCAGCTCTGCCCGGCTTCCTGCCAGACGGCGATCACATCGGCGTCGCCGAGGCTCGCGGGGTTGATGACGTCGCCGCCCTGCACGGCCGTCAGCGCGCGGATACGGTCACGGATCGAGGCGGCGCGCTCGAACTCCAGGCGCGAGGACGCCTCCTCCATCTCGGCGGCGAGGGCCTGCTGCACATGCCCGGCACGCCCGGCGAGGAAGCTTCGCGCCTGCTCCACCAGCGCGGCGTAGTCCGCCTCGGGAATGCGGCCGACACAGGGAGCGCTGCAGCGGCGGATCTGGAACAGCAGGCAAGGCCGGGCACGGTTGGCGAACACCGTATCGGTGCAGGAACGCAGCAGGAAGACACGCTGCATGGCGGTCACAGTCTGATTCACCGCCCAGGCGGAGGCGAACGGACCGAAATAGGAGGCCTTGCGGGTGCGTGCGCCGCGATGCTTGGCGATCTGCGGAAACGGATGGTCCTCGGTCAGCATCAGCCAGGGATAGGATTTGTCGTCGCGCAGGACGATGTTGAACCGCGGCTTGAGGCGCTTGATGAGATTGGCCTCGAGCAGCAGCGCCTCGGCCTCGGTATGCGTGGTGACGATCTCGAGCCGCACGGTCTCCGCAACCATGCGCCGCAGGCGCTCAGGCAGGCGGGAGAGCTGCGTATAGGCGGTGACGCGCCGGCGCAGCGCCCGCGCCTTGCCGACATAAAGCGCGTCGCCTTTGGCATCGAGCATGCGGTAGACGCCTGGCGACAGCGGCAATGTCGGCAACGCCGCCTCGATGACCGCGACACCTTTTGGCGACGGCCCTGCTGAATCCGGCTCCTGTGGAGGATCGGGCGGGATCATGCGCTTGGCGTGCAACCTCGTCTAAAAATGACACCGAAGCCTGTGGATAACCTTGTGGGAAAAATCCCCGGCATCGCGGTGGGGCGCCACATTGAGGCACGATCGCGAAAACTGAGAATAGCGTTACCGAAAAGGTAAATGTCTGTTTTCATTGATTTCAATGATGACAAGAGCGTCATGATCTTAACAAAAACAGCCATGTCCCTGAAATCGCTAAGGGCCCGCCCAGGGGGTGGAAAACTAGCGCCGGCGGCGCTCGACCTCGACGCCGACACTCGCCGCGTCCGCGAGAATATCGAGTTTCTCCACCCGGACCCGAGCAATCGCGACGCGACGGTCTTCGAGGCAGGATTCTGCGATGCGCTCCGCCAGCGTCTCGACCAGCCGGACATGCCCCGCTGCGACGATCGCGCGCACATGCTCGGCCACCGCCGCGTAATCGACCACCCGCGAGAGCGTGTCGCGCCCGACCGCGGCGCGTGAGAGGGGGCGCGCGCCGTCGTCCTCCACGGCCAGGTCCACATTCACGCGGATGCGCTGCCGTCGTCCGTGTTCACTGGCATAGACGCCGATGGCGGCGTCGAGCGTCAGGTCGCGCAGGAAGACATGGCGCAGCGCAAGCCCGGCATCAGCATAGCGCGGCGTTTCCACTTTCGTCTCCTATTCGCCGAACGGGCCAGGGGTCTCGGGCGACCATTGCAGGTGCTGGCCGCCGTCGAGCGCCAGCATCTGTCCCGTATAGGAGGGCAGCGCCAGGACCGCCAGGACGGCGCGCGCAACCTCCTCGGGCGAGGTCGGGCGGCCAAGCGGTGTGGCCTCCGCCTGGCGGCGAAAATGCTCCGCGGTCTGGCGCACGTTGGCGAGTGCGGGGCCAGGTCCGACCCCGACGACGCGGATGCGCGGCGCAAGCGCCAGGGCCATGGTCTGGGTCAGGGTCCAAAGACCGGCCTTGCTGAGCGTGTACGAGATGAAATGCGGCGTCGGCGACCAGACGCGCTGGTCGAGCATGTTGACGATGACACCCTCGGCCTCGGCCGGCAGCGCACGGGCGAAATCCTGCATCAGGCGAAAGGGTGCGCGCAGATTGGCTTCCATGTGAGCGTCCCAGGACGTGCGCGTCACATCCGCCCATTCGTCGCGCTCGAACGTGCTGGCGTTGTTGACCAGCACCCCGACAGGACCGAGCGCCGACGCCGCGGCGCCCAACAGGGCCGCCACCTCCTTTTCTCGCGCGAGGTCCGCCCGCAGGACGCAGGAGGCGACACCCCTGGCGCGCACGGCGGCCGCCGTCGCCTCGGCCTGCGCCAGGCTGTCGCGGGCATGAACGGCCACCGCAAAGCCCGCTTCGGCCAACCCGATCGCGATCGCTGCCCCCAGCCTCCGCGCCGCCCCCGTCACCAGGGCCACGCGCGGAATCGACGCGGGGATCGCGTCGGCCATCAGGCGGTTCGGTCCCCCGCGGGACCGCGCAACGCCGCCTGCGCGGCCGCGAGGCGAGCCACGGGCACGCGGTAGGGCGAGCAGGACACATAGTCGAGGCCAACGCTCTCGCAGAAGGCAATGGATTGCGGATCACCGCCATGCTCGCCGCAGATGCCGAGCTTGAGCGCGGGCTTGGTCGCCCTGCCCTTCTCCGCCGCGAGGCGGACCAGCGCGCCGACACCTTCGACATCGATGGAAACGAACGGATCACGCGGGAGTATCCCCGCCTCCACATAGGCGGGGAGAAACTTCCCGGCGTCGTCGCGCGAGAGGCCGAACGTCGTCTGGGTGAGATCGTTGGTGCCGAACGAGAAGAAGTCGGCCACGCCGGCGATGGCATCGGCGGTGAGCGCCGCGCGCGGCAGCTCGATCATTGTTCCGATCGTGTACTCGATGGCGATGCCCGTCTCCCTGGCTACCGCCTCGGCCTGGGAGACGACCTGGGCCCGGGTGATTTCGAGCTCGCGCCGGGTACCAACGAGCGGGATCATGATCTCGGGCACCGGCGCCTTGCCGCCGCCGCGCACGACCTCGATCGCACCCTCGAAAATCGCCCGCGCCTGCATCTCGTAGATCTCGGGATAGGAAATGCCAAGCCGGCAGCCCCGATGGCCGAGCATCGGGTTCGCTTCCGCAAGGTCGGCGGCCCGGCGCGACATCGTCGCGACATCCGTCCCGAGCGCCTGCGCCACCTCGGCGAGCTCGGACTCGCCGTGCGGCAGGAACTCGTGGAGCGGCGGATCGAGCAGGCGGATGGTCACCGGCAGGCCCGACATGATGCGGAAGAGGTCGCGGAAATCGTCGCGCTGGAACGGCAGCAGCCGGGCGAGGGCGGCACGGCGGCCGGCTTCGTCCTCGGCCATGATCATCTGGCGCACCGCGCCGATGCGCTCGGGGTCGAAGAACATATGCTCGGTGCGGCAGAGCCCGATGCCCTCGGCGCCGAATTTGCGCGCCGTTTCGGCGTCGAGCGGCGTCTCGGCATTGGCGCGCACCTTGAGCCGGCGCACCGCATCGGCCCAGCCCATCAGCGTCGCGAAATCGCCGGAAAGTGAGGGCTCGACCATCGGCACGTGGCCGACGAAGACCTCCCCGGTTGCACCATCCAGCGTGATCGTGTCGCCCGCGCGCAGGATACGCCCGCCCGCGGATATCGTTTGCGCACCGTAATCGACCGCGATGCCGCCCGCACCGGCGACGCAGGGGCGGCCCATCCCGCGCGCCACCACGGCGGCGTGGCTCGTCATGCCGCCGCGGGTGGTGAGAATACCCTTCGCGGCATGCATGCCATGGATATCCTCGGGGCTGGTCTCGATGCGGACCAGGATCACCGCCTCGCCCTTCGCCGCGCGTGCCTCCGCCTCGTCGGCGGAAAAGACGATCGCCCCCGCCGCGGCCCCCGGGCTGGCGGGCAGTCCCCTGGCCATCTGCGTGCGTTTCGCCTGCGGATCGAGGGTCGGGTGCAGGAGCTGGTCGAGGGACGCCGGCGCCACGCGGCGGATCGCCTCGTCGCGGTCGATGAGACCCTCTTGCGCCATCTCGACGGCGACGCGCAGGGCCGCTGCCGCCGTCCGCTTTCCATTCCGTGTCTGCAACATATACAGCTTGTTGCGCTGGACCGTGAATTCGATGTCCTGCATGTCGCGGTAGTGCTTTTCGAGCGTCGCGCGGACGGCAAGCAGCTCGCGATAAGCGCCCGGCAGCGCGGCTTCCATGCTGGTCTCGCCAGGCTTGGCGCGCGCGCCGGAGAGCGGCTGCGGCGTGCGGATGCCGGCGACGACATCCTCGCCCTGGGCGTTGATCAGGTATTCGCCATAAAAGACGTTCTCGCCCGTCGACGGATCGCGGGTGAAGCAGACGCCGGTCGCGCAATCGTCGCCCATGTTGCCGAACACCATGGCCTGGACGTTGACGGCTGTCCCCCAGTCCGCCGGGATCTCGTGCAACTTGCGGTAGGTGTTGGCGCGCGGATTCATCCAGGAGCCGAAGACGGCGCCGATGGCACCCCACAGCTGCTCCCAGGGGTCCATCGGGAAGGGCTTGCCGGTCTCGCCTGCGACCGTCTCCTTGTAGCCTTCGACGACGAGCTGCCAGTCGGCGGCCGTGAGCGCCGTATCCTCGATGACACCGCGGTCGAGCTTCACCGACTCGATGATCTCCTCGAAGCGATGGTGATCGACGCCAAGCACGACGGAGCCATACATCTGGATGAACCGGCGGTACGAATCCCAGGCGAAACGATCATCGCCCGAGGCCGCCGCGAGGCCCGCGACCGTGGTGTCGTTGAGCCCGAGATTGAGCACCGTGTCCATCATGCCCGGCATCGACACGCGCGCGCCGGAACGGACGGAGACCAGCAGCGGCGCCGCGGCATCGCCGAACGACAATCCCACCGCCCGCTCCACGCCCGCCAGGGCCGCGCGCACCTGCCCATCCAGATCCGCCGGATAGTTGCGCCCGCCAGCGTAGAACGCCGTGCAGACCTCGGTCGTGATCGTGAAGCCGGGCGGCACGGGCAGGCCGATCGAGGCCATCTCTGCAAGATTGGCCCCCTTGCCGCCCAGGAGGTCGCGCATCGAGGCACTGCCCTCGTTGTGGCCGGCGCCGAAACTATAGACCCATTTCGTCATGAGCGACGTAGCTCCTCATCCTTCGATGCGGGAAAACTCGGCAATCTGGTTCATGGTAGCGCGAACGCGGGCGAGCAGGGCCAGACGATTGCGGCGCAATTCTGGCTGCGGATCGTTGACCATCACCTCGGCAAAAAACGCATCCAACGGTGCTCGTAGTAGCGCGAGTGCCGCCATGGCCCGGGTGAAGTTTTGTTCCGCCAGCGCGGCGGGAACCGCCTGCTGAGCGGCCGCGCCAGCGGCGGCAAGCTCCCTCTCGCTCGGCAGGCGCAGAAGCTCCGGCGCGACCGGGCCGTCATGCGGCCCGTCCTTGGCTTCCTCGATGCGCAGAATGTTGGCGGCACGGCGGTAGCCGGCCAGCAGATTGGCGCCGTCCTGCGTCGCCAGCACGCTGGCCACGGCATCGGTGCGGGCGAGCAGGCGCACGAGGTCGTCGTCGAGGCCGGCGCCGAGCACTGCGGCGAGAACGTCGTGACGCGCGCCCTCGCCGCGCAGTTGCACCCTCAGGCGCTCGGCCACGAAGGCCAACACCTCTTCCGCCACCTCGGGACTCGCGAGCTCGGCATATCCCGCCGCCGCGGCGGCGAGGACCGGGCGCAGGGCGAGCCGCAGGCCGCCCTCGCGGAGAATACGCACGACCCCGAGCGCGGCCCGTCGCAACGCGAACGGATCGCCCGCGCCGCTCGGCTTCTCGCCGACGGCGAAGAAGCCCACCAGGGTGTCGAGCTTGTCGGCGAGAGCCACCTCAGCCGCAAGCGCGCCAGTCGGCGGTGCCTCGTGCGGGCCGCGCGGAGCGTAATGGCGGCGGATGGCCTCGGCGACCTCCGGGGTTTCGCCGTCATGGGCGGCGTAGTAGCCACCCATGACGCCCTGGAGCTCGGGAAACTCTCCCACCATACCCGCGACCAGATCGGCCTTGCAGAGAATGCCGGCACGGCGGGCAAGATTGGCGTCGGTCCCGAGCGCCGTGGCGATGGTGCCCGCGAGCCCGGCGATGCGCCGGGCCCGAGCCCCCTGGCTGCCCAGCCGCGCGTGGAAGGTCACACCATCCAGCGCGGGGAGGCGATCCTCCAGTCGGACGCGACGATCGAGATCCCAGAAATGCCGCGCATCGGCAAAGCGGGCGCGCAGAACCCGCTCGTTGCCGGCCACGATCGCCCGGCCGCCATCGTCGGGGATCACGTTCGCGACAAAGGCAAAGCGGTCGGCCGCCGAGCCGTCGGCGCGGCGCAGCGCGAAGTAGCGCTGATTGACGCGCATCGAGACCTGCATCACCTCGGGTGGGAGATCCATGTAGGCAGGATCGATGCGCCCCAGCATCGACACCGGCCATTCGACGAGACCCGCGACCTCGTCGACGAGGCCCGGGTCGTCGACCACGGCCAAGCCCTCGGCTGCCGCCAGATCCTCCACGCCCCCCCTGACGAGCCGCCTGCGCTCGTCGGCATCGGCGATGACGAAGCGCCGGCGCAGTTCCTCACCCCACTGCCGCGCGTCCGTGACGGGGAAGGTGCCGGGCGCCAGGAACCGGTGCCCTTCCGAGACGTTCGCGGAGGCGAGGCCGTGGCCGTCATCCTCGCCCTGGCGCAGGTCGAATGGCACGACCGCGCCGTCGAGGAGGCAGGTGATGCGACGCAGCGGCCGCACCCAAACAAACGCACTGCCGCCACCCCAGCGCATCGATTTCGGCCAGGGGAAGCGGCGCAGCAGGTCCGGCAGGATGCCGGCGACGACAGCCGCGGCCGGGCGCGCCGGCAGGCTGCGCTCCAGCACCAGGAACCCATTTTCTTCTCGCAACGACTCTCTCGGCGCGGCATGCTTGCGCAGAAAGCCCTCCACGGCCTGGGGCGGCGCTGACGTGCGCGGACCGCGCTCCGACTGCACCGCGGCGGGAACCTCGCCGGCCATGCGGGCCGCCAGGGCAAGGCGCCGCGGGCCATACCAGGTGCGGATGTCGGCCGGATGCAGCTCGGCCAGCGCGGCTGTGAGCAGGCGCGCCAGATCCGCCGCAGCGCCGGCCTGCATGCGCGCGGGGATCTCCTCGCTGAACAGCTCGATGAACAGCTCCGGCATCAGGCCGCTTCCTCGCCGGCGACCCACGTTTCGCAGCACGAGCGGGCCAGTGCCCGCACCCGTCCGATATAGGCCGCCCGTTCCGATACGGAAATAACGCCGCGGGCATCCAGCAGGTTGAACAGGTGGCTCGCCTTGATGCACTGGTCATAGGCGGGCAGCGCCAGGCCGGCGCGCAGCAGCGAGGCGCATTCGCCCTGCGCATCCTGAAAGTGCCGTGCCAGCATCGCGGTGTCCGCATATTCGAAGTTGTGGGCGGAATACTCACGCTCGGCGCGCAGGAACACGTCGCCATAAGTGACGCCGCGGCCGTTGAAGTCGAGGTCGTAGACGCGTTCCACGTCCTGGATATACATCGCCAGCCGCTCCAGCCCGTAGGTCATCTCAAAGCTCGGGATCACCACGGGGATGCCGCCGACCTGCTGGAAATAGGTGAACTGGCCGACCTCCATCCCATCGCACCAGACCTCCCAGCCAAGGCCCCAGGCGCCGAGCGTGGGGCTTTCCCAGTCATCCTCGACGAACCGGAAATCGTGCCGGCGGGGGTCGAGACCAAGCTCGCGGTAACTGGCGAGCAGGAGTTCCTGCGCCGTCTCCGGCGAGGGCTTCATGATCACCTGGTACTGGTAATAGTGCTGCAGGCGGTTCGGGTTCTCGCCGTAGCGCCCATCGGAGGGGCGGCGGCTCGGCTGGACGTAGGCCGCGGCCCAGGGGCGCGGCCCGAGCGAACGCAGCGTCGTCGCGGGATGGAAGGTGCCCGCCCCCATCTCGACGTCGTAGGGCTGCAGGATGAGGCAGCCCTGACGTGACCAGAAATCGTGCAGTCGCAGAATGAGGTCCTGGAACGAGGGGCCGGCCATGGGTTCAGTGCTGATTCCGTGGTGTCCCGTGTTCTTGACGCGGTGCAACACGCGGAGCAAGCCCCCCGGTGAAGCAACGGGAGGACGTGGCATGGCGCTGGACGGGCTCGACGACGCGGCGATCACGGCCATCCTCACCCACACCCGGAGGGTGGCGCTGGTCGGTGCCTCCGCCAATCCGGACCGGGCGGCGCATGAAATCCAGGCCTGGCTGCAGCAGCGCGGCTATGAGGTGACGCCGGTCAACCCCGGGCTCGCGGGGCAGACGCTGCTCGGACGGATGGTGGTCGGCAGCCTCGCCGAGGCAGCTCCCCTCGAGATGGTGGACATCTTCCGCAATGCCGCTCACGTGCCTCCGGTCGTGGACGAGGCGATCCGGCTGGGGGCGCGGGTGATCTGGATGCAGCTCGGCGTGGTTCACGAGGAAGCGGCGGCACGTGCGCGGGCAGCGGGGATCACCGTGGTGATGGACCGTTGCCCGCTGATCGAATCGCGCCGCCTCGGCCTGGCGCAGCGGGGGTGAGCCGGCTCGCTTGAAGCCAGCCGGCCGGCAAGCCAAATTGCGGGCACGCCATGGAGCTTGCGGCATGACCAACGAGGAACGCGACCTCATCACCCGGTTCGTCGAGCGCGTCGGCGGTCCGCCGGCCGGCGGCAGCTTTGCCGGATCGGTGCCCGCCACGACCGGACTGCCGCCGATCGATGCCGCGGCGGACGCGCTGCTCGCTGAGCTTTTCCAGCGTTTCCCGCAGGCGCGCTACCGGGTGACGCAGTACGCCTTCGCGCAGGAACACGCCCTGGCCGAGGCGCAGAACACGATCCGCCAGTTGCAGGCGCAGCTCGCCCAGGCCCGGGCGCAGGCGCCGATGCAGGCGCAACCGGCACCCTCGCCATGGGGAGCGGCCGCGCCGCACGGGTATCCGCCGCAGCCCCCCTATCCGGCCACCCAGCAACCCGGCATGGCACCGCAGCAGGGAGCCGGTTTTCTCGGCTCCGCGCTGCGCACGGCCGCGGGCGTCGCCGGCGGGATCTTCGCGGCGGACGCGCTCATGGGCCTGTTCGGCGGACATGGAGGCTTCGGCGGCGGCTTGCTTGGCGGCGGCAACGGCCCGTGGAGCGGGGGCGCCGATGCCGACGACCAGGGCGGATGGACGGATGCCGCAGGCGGGCCGGGCGGCGATCCCGGCCTCGACGCGGGGGCCGACCCCGGTGGATTCGACGGCGACCCGAACAGCATCTGAGGCCGCGCCGGCGATGCGCTATCCCGACCTCGATATCGACCTTCTGCGCTGCTTCGCGACGGTCGCCGAACAGGGCGGCTTCACGGCGGCCGGCAATGTGCTCGGGCTGACGCAATCGGCGGTCAGTCTCAAGATCAAACGGCTCGAGGACGTGCTGACCCGGCGCGTCTTCGCACGCACCAGCCGGCGGTTGGCGCTGACGCCGGAGGGCGAGATGCTGCTGGTCTATGCGCGCCGGCTGTTGTCGCTCAACGACGAGGCGGTGCGACGGATGATCGCGCCGCCGGTGCAGGGGCGGCTTCGGCTCGGCGTCGCGGATCATTTCGTCCCCCAGCACCTGGCGCCGATCCTGGCCCGCTTCGCGCGCACCTACCCCGATGTGCATCTCGAGGTGGAGGTGGGTCGCAGCCACGAACTGCGCGCGGCCTGCGAGCGCGGCAGGCTCGACCTGGTGATCGGCAAGCGGCGCGAGGGCGAGACGGCAGGAACGCGGATCTGGACCGAGAACCTGGCCTGGGTGGGCGCGGCGGACGCCGATCCCAGGCGCTTTCTGCCGGATGCGGGGCGCAACGCACCGCTGCCGCTGGCGATGCTGCCGCCCGGCTGCATGTTCCGCGACCGGGCGCTGGCCACGCTGTCGCGCGCCAACATCCCGCACGAGATCGTCTATGTCTCGGCGAGCCTGCTCGGGGTGATCGCGGCGGCCGAGGCGGGCCTCGCGGTCACGGTGCTGGGACGCAGCACGCTGACGGCCGGGCTGGCGGAGGTCGCGGGACTGCCCTCGCTCGGAGTTGCGGAGATGGCGATCTTCGGCGACGCGGAGGGGCGCTCGGCGCTGGTCGACCCGCTCGTCGGCTTCATCCGCGAAAGCCTGGCCGCGACGGTGGCGCTCCGCCCCGCCGCCTAGGGAACGATCCGATCAGATGGCATCGTCTGGTCGGATGATGGACTAGACGTTGAAGCGGAACAGCAGCACGTCGCCATCCTGGACGGTGTAGTCGCGCCCCTCGACGCGCAGCCGGCCGGCCTCGCGCGCGCCGGCCTCGCCCTTGAGGGCGACGTAGTCGTCGTAAGCGATCGTCTCGCAGGCGATGAAGCCGCGCTCGAAGTCGCCATGGATCACGCCCGCCGCCTGCGGCGCCTTGGTGCCGCGCACAATGGTCCAGGCGCGGGTCTCTTTCGGCCCGCAGGTGAAATAGGTGATCAGCCCGAGCAAGCCGTAGCCGGCCCGCACCACGCGATCGAGCCCGGACTCGTGCAGGCCGAGACCCGCCAGAAACTCACCGCGCTCATCCGCCGCCAGCTGTGCGACCTCGGCCTCAATCGCCGCGGAGACGACGACATGCGCCGCCCCTTCCGCCGCCGCCTTGGCCGCCACCTTGGCCGACAGCGCGTTGCCGTTCGCCGCCGCCGCCTCCTCGACGTTGCTCGCGTAGAGCACCGGCTTGGTGGTCAGCAGCTGCAGGCGCCTGGCTGTCTGCTCCTCGCCACTCGGGATCGCGGTGCGCGCCGGCCTGCCCTCGCGCAGGGCGGCGAGAATGGGCCCGATCAGCTCCAGCTCGGCGATCGCCGCCTTGTCGCCGCCGCGGGATCGCTTGACCAGCGCCGGCTCGCGTTTCTCCAGGCTTTCCATATCGGCGAGCATCAGCTCGGTCTCGACCGTCTCGGCGTCGCGCAGCGGATCGACCCCACCCTCGACATGCACGACGTCCGTGTCCTCGAAGCAGCGCAGCACGTGCACGATGGCATCGACCTCGCGGATATTGGCGAGGAATTGGTTGCCGAGACCCTCGCCGCGCGAGGCCCCGCGCACCAGGCCCGCGATGTCAACGAATTCGAGGCTCGTGGGCACGATCTTCGCCGACTTGCCGATCGCGGAGAGCACCTCGAGCCGGGGGTCGGCAACGGCGACGCGGCCAACATTCGGCTCGATGGTGCAGAAAGGATAGTTGGCCGCCTGCGCCGCCACGGTCGCCGTCAGCGCGTTGAACAGCGTCGATTTGCCGACATTCGGCAGGCCGACGATACCGCAGTTGAAACCCATCACCCGTTCTCCTGCATCCGCAGGGCGAGCCTGCTCATGAACGCCTCGTTCTCACCGCGGGCCAGCATCGGCGCCGCTTCGGCGATCGCGCCCAGCATGGTCGCGAGCCATTCCTCGTCATCGCGGGTGAAGTTGCCCAGCACCCAGCCATGCACCCGCGCCTTGTCGCCGGGATGGCCGATGCCCAGGCGCACGCGCCAGTAGTCCGGCGTGCCGAGCATCCGGTCGATGCTACGCAAGCCGTTATGTCCAGCCGCACCACCACCTTTCTTCACCCGAACCTTGCCCGGAGCCAGGTCGAGCTCGTCGTGAAAGACGGTGATCGCGTCGGCGGCAAGCTTGTGGAAGGAGGCAGCCGCCTGCACGCACTCGCCGCTGTCGTTCATGTAGGTGAGCGGCTTGAGCAGCAGGATGCGCTGCGACCCGATCCGCCCGTCCGCGGTGAGGCCACGGAATTGCCGCCGCCACGGCGCGAAGCCGTGCTCGGCGGCAAGCGTGTCCACCGCCATGAAGCCGACATTGTGCCGGTTGCGCAGCATCCCGGGCTCCGGGTTGCCGAGGCCCACCCAGAGTTTCACGACACGATTCCCAGGACGCCTCCCCGGCCGGCTTTACTTCTTGCCGGCGGGGGCCTTCGCGGCGGCAGCCGGAGACGCGGCCTTCGCACCACCCGCAGCCGGCGCGGCGGCGCCAGCGGCCGGAGCGGCAGCACCGGCAGCGGCCGCCTGTTCGGCGGTGGGCTCGGTGATCTTGGTCGGCGGCGCGACCGTCGCGATCACGAAGTCGCGATCGGTGATCGTCGGGCGCACCCCCTCGGTCCCCGTGAGGTTCGAAAACCGCACCGCATCGTTGATGTCGAGCGCGCCGAGATCAGCCTCGAAGAACTCGGGAACATGCTCAGGATCGACGTAGCAGTCGACCGAGTGGCGGACGATGTTGAGCACACCGCCGCGTTTGATGCCGGGGGAGACGCCGTCGCCCTTGAAGTGCACGCCGATCGCCACGCGCACCTTCTCGCCCGGGGCGAGCCGCTGGAAATCGACATGTTCCGGCACATCCGTCACCGGATGGAACTGCACGTCGCGCATCAGCGCGCGGGTGGTCTGGCCACCCACCCTTACCTCGAACAGCCGTGAGCGCCAGCCGCCTCGGATCACCTCGCGCATGACGTTGCGCGGGTCGAGCGCGATCAGCGCCGGCTCCGACTTGGCGCCATAGATGACGCCCGGAATCTGTCCCTGCCTGCGGGTCGCGCGTGCTGCCCCCTTACCTGCACGCTCGCGCGCCGCGGCCTCGATGGTCGTGATAATGGCCATGGTCCGCTCCTGTGATGAGATACCCGGCCTCCAGGGGTGCCGGGCGCGGCCGGGCCTCTAGACCCTCGGCGCCAGGAAGGCAAGCAGAAGCCGGCCGCAGGCCTAGCCGTCGACCGCGATGTCGAAGCCGGCGCACCAGTTCGCCAGCGGGTAGGGTGTGCCCAGCAAGCCGGCCTCCGAGGGATCGAGGTCGTTGCCGGCAAAGCCCATCTCCGCCACGCGCGCATCGCTGTCATGCAACCCGCCGCGACCGTGATGGGCGGGGTCGGCATAGCGCAGCCGTGCGGGACCGAGAAGCGGGCGGGCGAGGCGCAGCAAGACGCGGTCGGGGCCGACGATCCCGATCGCGGTGATCGGCACCGGCCCCGCCGCATCCATGACGGTGAAACCCTGGTCGGGGACGGCCTCGCGGCGGGTGCCGAGGAAGGGGCGGCCGAACGCCAGCGGCGGTACCGGCACATGGAAGGAGACGACGATCGCGTCCGCGACGCGCACGGCGCCCAACGGGTGGAGCGGCCGCCACGGCTCGCCGTCCACGAACAGCGACGCCAGGACCTTGCCGAACTGCACGCCCAGCCAGCGATACCCGTCGGCGCGCAGGTGCCCGCTCGGCCAGTCCGGCAGCGGGTAGACCGGGGCGGCCATGAAGACGCCGGGGGTCTCGAGAGCGACATCGAGTTGCGCCTGTGGCACCGCCATGTCGTCGGACGCATAGGCGCCGCCGGTCTGGTAGGTGACGAGCGCGGGCGGCGACGCCTGGCCGGCAATCCCGGCCGCAAGCTCGGCGCCGATATCGCGGTGCAGCCGGGCGAGCAGCGCGCGGTATGTCGCGCGATCGCTCGCGGCGCCGTCGATACCCCACGAATTCTGCTCGCCCTGCAGAAAAAGGACGGCGGGAATGCCATAGGTCTTGCCCCAGGCCCGCGCCACGGTTCGAGCCACGGTGACGCAGCTGCGCAGGCGCGCAAACAGCTCCGGGTCGGCGCCGCGCGACAGCTGCTCGAGGCTGCGCCCGCCGACGCCGCAGACGGATCCGAGCAGCAGGCGGCGCCCTGCCGCGGGATCAGCCGCCAGCATCCGCCCGCGCAGATGGCCGAGCGCCGCCTCCAGCACGGTCTCGCCCAGCACCACCGCGCCGTCCGGCACGCCCGCCAGCGCCACGTCATCGAGCAGCGTGCCGTCCGGCAACTGAGCGGTGGCGACGAGCTGGCGCAAGACCGGACCGCCGAGCGGCTCCCAGGCGGGCGACCACTCGGGCCCGGCCGCGCGCACGGAGCGCCCGAGCATCAGCGTGTCGTGCCACGGCCGGCGTGTCAGCGGCGGCGCCCCCTCCCAGCCGGTCGCCAGCGACTGGCCGTAGGCGAGGATGTGGTTGATGCCGAAGGCCGGTCCGGCAAAGATCTCAGGCACCGAGCCTGGCCGCGAGATCGGTGAAATCGTCAGCGACCACGTCCCAGGCCGCGCTGGCAGCCAGGTCCCCGGTCTGGTGCGGCCCGTATTCCCCGCGGCGCGGGACAAAGCCGGTCGCGAGGCCTTCGGCGCGCGCCGCCGCGAGGTCGCCGTTATGGGCCGCCACCAGCATCACCTCCGCGGGCTCGAGGTTGAGCAGGCCGCAGGCACCGCGATAGGTCTGCGGGTCCGGTTTGTAGTGGCGGAAGAGGTCGCCGCCGAGGATGATGTCGAACGGCAGGGAGGCCGACTTCGCCAGCCGCGCGAGCAGGCCGACATTGCCGTTGGACAATGTTCCGAGGAGATACTTGTCGCGCAGCCGATGCAGTCCCGTCAGCACGTCGGGCCACGGCCGCAGACGATGCCAGAACCGCACGAACTCCCGCCGCGTCGGCTCGTCCACGTCGCCGAGGCCGAAGCCTGGAAGCAGCGCATCGAGGCTGGCGCGGTGCAGGTCGTCGAGGATGGTCCAGTCAACCTCGCCACGCCGGACGCGGTCCATCGAGGGGACATAGGCGGCCCGCCAGGCGTCCGCGATGGCGGCCCAATCGGCGGCGCGGCCGGTGCGCGCGCCCCACTCGGCGAACAGCCCGATCAGGCTCGAACGCCAGTCCACGACGGTGCCGAACACGTCGAAGACCAGGGCCCGGACGGAGAGGTCGGCACGCCCGCTCATGCAAGCCAGCGTAACGAGCCGCCGGATGACGGTCAAAGAGGCGCGCCGCGGCTCAGCGCGCGTAAAGCTCGATCAGAGCGCCCGGGTTTCCAGGGTCGCCGCGCAGCCCCAGACGGATGCGCGAGGCATCGATCCCCACGGCTTCGAGGGCCGTCGCCGCCTGTTGCAACTGCCCCTCCTGGCGTGCGCGCGCGGCGGCGCGTGCGGCTTGGGTGCCGCCGAGCGGTACCCGGGCAAGGAGGTCGAAGCGCACCGCGGGATCGCGGATCGACGCATCGCGCGCCACCGCAGCCAGCCGCGCGGGCCAGCCCGCGCTGCCATCGGAAATCGCCAGCGGGCGCGATGCGGCGCCGGCGGTGAGGGCCGCGCTCGCAGGCACGCTGCGACGCGCCTCGAACGTCCGCTGGTCGATCAGTGCACAGCCTGCGAGCAGGAAGGCCGACAGCAACCACGCGGCCCGCATGACGGGCCTAATGCCGGTAATCCGGCACCTCGCGGTCGAGCGTCCGGCGGACACTCGCGAGATGCAGCCGCGCGGCTTCCGCCGCGTCGGCGCGCATCTGCCTCGCGGTATGCGCGGCCACCCCCGGGAGCACCGGCAGCAGCCGGCGCCCCGTGGCCAGCGCCAGCAACTCGGCCTCGCAGGCACGCTCGAGGTAGTAGAGATCGTCCCACGCCTCGGCGATCGAGGGCGCGGTCACCATCACGCCATGGTTCTTGAGGAAGATGATGGGTTTGTCGCCCATCGCCACGGCAATGCGATCGCCCTCGGCGTTGTCGAGCGCCAGCCCGTTGTAGTGTTCGTCGACCGCAAGCCGATCATAGAATTTCAACGCGCTCTGGATCGCGAAGGAAAGCGGCGGGCCTTCCAGCATCGCCAGCGCCGTCGCGTTGGGCATATGCGTGTGGAAGGCGACACGGGCATGGGCATGACGGCGGTGCAGGCGGGCGTGGATGTAGAACGCCGTCGCTTCCACCTGCCCCTCGCCTTCCACCACGTTGCCCTCGAGGTCGCAGACGAGCAGGCGGGAGGCGGTCGCTTCGTGGAACCCGTAGCCGAGGGGGTTGACCAGGAAAAGCTGGTCGCTGCCCGGCACCATGGCGGAGAAGTGATTGCAGATGCCTTCGTGCATGCCGAGCCGCGCGGCCTGGCGCAGGCAGGCGGCCAGATCCAGCCGCGCCTCGGTCAGCGCGTCGCGGTCAATTCCGGAGAGAGCATTGCGGAGCATGCCCAAGCGTTGCAGGAACCCGGGCATCGGACAAGAGAGGACGGACACGATGCAGACCAACCGGCCCATCGACGCCAAGCGGCTCTGGGACAGCCTGATGGACATGGCCACCATCGGCGCCACGCCGAAGGGCGGCGTGCGGCGGCTCGCGCTCTCCGAGGTGGACCGCGAGGGACGGGCACGTTTCCGCCAATGGTGCGAGGCGCTGGGCCTCAAGGTGCGGGTCGATGCGATGGGCAACGTCTTTGCCCGCCGCGAGGGCCGCGATCCGGCGCGCCTGCCGGTGATGTTCGGCAGCCATCTCGACAGCCAGCCCTCCGGCGGCAAGTTCGACGGCGCGCTCGGCGTGCTCGCCGGGCTCGAGGTGATGCGCACCCTCGCCGATCTCAACCTGGTCACCGAGGCTCCCCTGGAGCTGGTCAACTGGACCGACGAGGAAGGCAGCCGCTTCGGCCACTCACTGATGGGCTCCGGGGTATGGAGCGGCGTCTACCAGGAAGGCGCGGTCAAGGCGCTGCGTGACGTCGACGGGATTTCGGTCGGCGACGCGCTGCGATCGATCGGTGCCGACGGGCCGGAGCCCGCGCGGCCCTTCCCGGCCGACGCCTATTTCGAGCTGCATATCGAGCAGGGACCGATCCTGGAACGCGAGCAAAGGGAGATCGGCGTCGTCACCGGCGCGCAGGCGCAGGTCTGGTACGAGGGGGCGGTGCATGGCCGCGACTCGCACGCGGGAACGACCCCGACCTCGACCCGGCGCGACGCGCTGGTGGCGATGGCGGAGGTGATCCGCCTGGTCGACCGCACCATGCGTGCGCGCGGCGAGGACGGGCGCGGCACCGTGGGTTTCCTGCAGGTGCTGCCCAACTCCACCAACGTCGTGCCGGGTGAGGTGCGCTTCACCGCGGAGTTCCGCCACCCGGACGAGGCGGAGATCGGGCGGATCGCCGCGGTCTTCCCGCTCGAGGCCGAGACCCTGGTCAAGGCGTCGGGCTGCCGGCTGGAGCTGAGGGAAAAGTTCCGAATTCCGGCGCAGCCCTTCGATCCCGCCTGCGTGGCGCTCGTCCAGGAAGCGTCGGACCGGCTCGGCTTGTCATCGCGCCGGATCGTCTCCGGCGCGGGTCACGACGCGGTCTATGTCGCCCGCCATGTCCCGACCGCGATGATCTTCACCCCCTGCAAGGACGGGCTTTCGCACAACGAGGAGGAAAGCATCCTGCCCGAACAGGCCCGGGCCGGTTGCCAGGTTCTGTTCGAGGCGGTGGTCGCGCGCGCGAACCGCATCTCCTAAATCCATACCCGCCCGGACCTGCCCGGCCCGTCAGGGCACCAGGCGGCGGTAGATGATCAACGAGCCGTCCTTCGCGACGGCCGTCATCGCCGCCCAAAGGCCGGAGGGCTCGTACCAGAGATCGAGCGCCCGCGGCCGCGTGTGCTGTTCCCACCAGGTCAGGGCGAAATGGCGCGCGGCAATCGGCCGCCGCGCGTTGTCCGTCACGGTCTCCATCCCCTTATCCACGACCGTGGTCTCCATCAGCTCGCCGTTCTCGGCGTTGATCATGGGATGGCGGAGTTCATCCTCGTTCCAGTGCGACGCGGGCAGGCAGCCGGGCGGTGCCAGATAGGGGTGCACCGAGCTGCCCCGCACATAGAGACGATCGCCCACGCGAGCGGCGCGGGCAAAGCGGCGGGTGCCATCATCGTTGGTGTTGGCGGCCGCATGGATCAGCACGCCGCCACGCCATTCCTCGAGGCCGCGCAGCGAGTAGTGGTAGAGCGTGAACGGGCCGAACCCGACCCTGATGTCGACCGCCATGCGCACGTCGAGCGCCTGCTGGGTGCCGGTGAAGTCGACCCGGTGGGTGCCGATCCGGCTGCCCTTGCGATAGATGGCGAAAGCGATGCGCCGGCCGGCCGGAACCGGCAGCGCCGGCCCGGCGGCCACGAGCAACAAGGGCGCGGCCAACACGGCACGACGGGAAATCGGCGGCATTGTCACCATGTTGTCATTGTTGACTGCGTGCACACCTGCGTCGGCGCCGCAAGAGGCGGCTGTGCGACCATGCGCGATTCGGGCTGCCGGCGCTCTGTATGTGGCACGTGGTGCCGGCCGGCCGCGGCCACGGCCCCAGCAGGGAAACCAGGTTCGAGCAAAAGGATCGGCGGTGGTGGAGCTGAGGGGGATCGAACCCCTGACCTCCTCATTGCGAACGAGGCGCTCTCCCAGCTGAGCTACAGCCCCCGCCGCCGGTTTGCCCCGGGGCGTCGGCGCCGGGAGCGGCGCGGGTGATGACAGAGGGGGGGCGGCAGGTCAAGCGCCCGCCTGACGCGGGCGGCATTGCCGCTGGCCGGCCCGGCCGCTAGCCTGGGCCGACAGTTCCCGGGATTCGCGCGTGATCAGTATTCTCTTCTGGGTCGCCAATGAGCTCCTCTCGCTCTATCGCTGGGCGGTCATCATCGCTGCCGTCCTCAGCATTCTCGTCGCGTTCGGCGTGCTCGACACGCGCAACCGCATCGTCTGGACCGTTGGCGATTTTTTCTACCGCATCACCGAGCCGGCTCTGCGACCGATCCGCAACATGCTCCCGGACTTCGGCGGCGTGGACATCTCGCCGATCATCCTCCTGCTGCTGATCTGGGTCGCGCAGATGCTGCTCGGGCGGATCTATGGGGCGCTGATGTTCGGTAACATGCAGGGATTGCTGTTCTGAGCGCGCCGGCGACGGCCCGGCTCCTCGACGGGAAAGCGCTGGCGGCGCGGGTGCGCGCGGACGTGGCCGCCCGTGTCGCCGCCCGGAGCAGGTCGCCGGGACTCGCCGTGGTGCTGGTGGGCGACGATCCGGCCAGCACGGTCTATGTGCGCAGCAAGGACCGCGCAGCGCGCCAGGCGGGGATTGCTGCTCGCACCATCCACCTGCCGGCGGCAACCAGCGAGGCGGCGCTGCTTGCCGAGATCCGGACCCTGAACGAGGACCCGCTGGTCGATGGCATCCTGGTGCAGCTGCCGCTGCCCCAAGGCCTGCGGACGGAAGCCGTGCTGGACGCGATCGACCCCGCCAAGGACGTCGACGGGCTGACACCGACGAACGCGGGCCTGCTCGCAAGCGGGCGCAAGGGTCTGGTGCCGTGCACGCCCAAGGGCATCATGCGGCTGCTGGCGGAAACGCCGCTGACCGGTGCGCGCGCCGTGGTGCTGGGCCGCTCGGTGCTCGTCGGCAGGCCGGTGGCGGCGTTGCTCACCGCGGCCGACGCCACGGTGACACTGGCCCACTCCCGCACCCGCGATCTCGTGACGCTGTGCCGCCGTGCCGAGGTGCTGGTCGCCGCGATCGGCCGGCCCGAGATGGTCGGTGGCGACTGGATCGCGCCAAGCGCGACGGTGATCGACGTCGGCATCAACCGCACCGCGGACGGCAGGCTCGTCGGCGATGTCGCCTACGCCGAGGCCGCCGCGGTCGCCGGCGCGATCACGCCCGTCCCGGGCGGCGTCGGCCCCATGACCATCGCCTGCCTGCTCGAAAACACGCTGGAAGCCGCGATCGCCCGAGGCGCCTGAAGCAGCGTCCGGCGCGACGGCGCCACCCGTAGGGGTGTCGCGTCAGAAATCGGTCACCCGCCCCTTGTGCTGCCAGTCGCCATAGCGCGTCGGCTCGGGGCCGGGCGCGCCGCCGATCTCGCGCGGCAGCGGCGCCGCGGCCGCCTGGTCCGCTCCACCCGTGTCCGCTCCGCCCGCGTCCGCTCCGCCCGCGGCCTTTTCCTCCGCGGGCACCTTCGCTGCATCCGGAGCGGGCCGCGAGCCCTTGTCTGAAACCGTCATGGTATCGACATGGCACGGTGATGCGAGGAGTCAACGGTCTCGTGATCGTGCCCACGCCGAAGGGATCGCGCCGCCTCGGGCGGCGGTTGCTGGCGTTGCTGTGCGCCGTTCCCCTGCTGGCCGGAGCCGGTGCGGCACCGCGCAGTCTGGAGGTCGTGAACCAGGCACGCCTCGCGATGAACCAGGTCTATGTCTCCCCGGTCGGGGCCGGCACCTGGGGCCCAGACCGCCTCGGCGACCGTACGCTGTCGCCGGGCACGACGCTGCGCGTCGAGCTCGGTCACGGCGCGCAGTGCCGTTTCGATGTGCTGATCGTGTTCGAGGACGCCTCGCGCGAAGAATATCGCGGGCTCGACCTCTGCGGCGGCGCCCGGCTGGCGACCGAAGCCCGGCGGGCCGTGCTGCCAGCGGACGCGAAGCCCCGCGAGCACACGGTGACGATCACGGATGCGAGCCCGCTGCCGATCGTGCGGATCTTCATCTCGCCCATCCAGGCGGGGCGCTGGGGGGCCGACCGGCTGCGCCGGCCGGTTGCCGTGGGCGCAGCGCGGGAGCTGACCTACCGCGGCGGATGCCTCGCGGATCTGCGCGTCGTGTTCGCGAACGCCGCGGCCGAGGAGCGGCCCGGCATCGATTTCTGCGCCAGTCCCGACCTGGTGATCCGTCCCGGCTGGACCACCGCGCCATAGAGCAACCTTCGGCTTGGTTGAGCCTGCCCGGCTCAGCCAAGCCGGAGATAAGTTGCTCCGGATGATACGTTTTCTAGATCAACCTGAGGTGGTGGGGGCCGGTCGGAGCATGCTCGAGGTGGGCCCTCAGCCGCCCGCCGCCTTGAGCGCGGCCGCGGCCGCGGCGCGCCACGGCACGTTGGCGGGAGCCTCGGCTAGCGCGCGGCGCAGGGCGCGGACATCGGCCGGGCGCAGATGCTGGCCCGAGCGCAGAACCGCCGCCACGATCTCCACCGCGAGGTTGGGCTCGAAGCGCACTGCCAGCGCCGTGCGCCAGGCAGCCGCGGCGGCGGCGTCTTGGCCTTGCGCGGCCTCCGCATTGCCCAGCAGCACATAGCCGACGCGCGCCTGCTCGGTATGCGGATCGAGCGTGGCAAGGCGAGCGCGCAGCCGGGCGATCAGCGCGTCGGCCTGCGCCTGCTCGCGCTTCGCCTGCGCGGCCACCTTGGCATAGGGCTCGGGCGGCATCTGCGGCTGGCCCCGCACCAGGTAGAGCAGGCCCCCGGCCAGCGGGATCGCCAACAACAACACCAGCGCGGCACTGACCCGCCCGGGTCGCATCGGCGGCTCCTGGGCCTCCGCCTCGGCCAGCAGGCGCCGCTCGATCTCCAGCCTGGCTGCGGTGCGCTCGCGCTCATCGAGCCGCCCTTCCGCGGAGTCGCGCTCGAGCTCGCGCAACTGGGCGCGGTACAGCGCCATCGCGCTGTCACGCCGGCCGCGCGCGGCGTGGCGTCCGAGCACGATGAGCAAGGGCGCCATGACGATGGCAGCGACCACGACCAGCGATGCGGCAAACAGCATACGGCGCTCAGCTCCCGGCGTTATCGGCAAGCAGCCTGGCCAGGCGATCGCGCTCCGCCTGGTCGAGCGGCGCCGGCGCCGCCGGGGGAACCCGGCGCACGACGCGGAAGGCGACCACGCCGAGGCCGGCGACGATGGCGACCACCGGGGAGCCCCAGAGCAGCCAGGTCGCGGGATCGAACGGCGGATCGAGGCGGACGAAATTGCCGTAGCGCGCGACCAGGAAGGCAATGATCTGCTTGTCGCTCTCGCCGCGCATGATGTGCCGGCGCACCAGCGCGCGCAGATCCTGCGCAAGGCCGGCGCTGCTCTCCTCGATGCTCTCGTTCTGACAGACGAGGCAGCGCAGGCGCCGGCCAAGCGCCTCCGCGCGCGCCTCGAGCTTTGGGTTCGCGAGCATCTCCGAAGGATCGGAGATCGCATGCGCGGCAACCGGCGCCAGCAGCATGGCGGCGAGCAACAGCTTGAGGACGGCACGTTTCATTGCGGCCCCATCATGGCTTGGGCAGCGTCATTGGCTGAGCTTGCGCATCATCGGCTCGACCACCTCGGTCGCGAGCCGCCGCGTGAGCGGCCCGGCCATGTGCCAGACCACGACGCCCTTGTTGTTGACGATGAAGGTCTCGGGGACGCCGGTGAGGCCCCAGTCGATGGAGGCCCGGCCCGGCGCGTCGCTTGCGGTGCGGGCATAGGGATTGCCGAATTTGTGCAAGAACGCGGAGGCGGCCGGCGTGGTGTCCTTATAGGCAATGCCCCAGATCGGAATGCCCTGCGCCTGCAGCGCCATCAGCACCGGCTGCTCCTCGCGGCAGGGGATGCACCAGGAGGCGAAGAAGTTGATGACCAGGGGCCGGCCGGCAGCGAAGATCTCGGTCGAACTGAAGCCGCCCGCGTCGATCCCCGGCAGGCTGAAGGGCGGAATGCGATGCCCGACCAGCGGAGAGGGCACGCCATGCGGATTGAACGTGCCGCGACGCAGCCCGCGCAGCATGAAGAAAAAGCCCGCGCCAGCCGCGAGCGCGACGATGGCGGGAATGCCGAACAGCAGCGTGCGGCGCAGCACCGGACGACCCGCAGCGGGCTCGCCCGGTCCCTGGCGAAGGGCGGCCTGACGAGCGGGAGCGGGACGCGGCGGCGAGGGACGCGGCGGGCGGTTGGCCGGACGTTTCATCGGGCCGCCGCGGCAAGGGCGGCCGCCGCGGGGCGCGGTGCGCCGACCCTGAGGCGACGATCGGACAGCGACAACAGGCCGCCGAAGGCCATGATGGCGCCACCGAACCAGATCCATGGGGCGAAGCGGTTGTCGTGCAGGCGCAGCACCGCACCGCCGTCGCGCGCCTCGCCGAACACGGCGTAGAGATCGCGCATGCCGTTGGTCGAGATCTTCGCCTCGTCGGTGGTGATGCCCTGGATCGGGAAGTGGCGCCGCTCCGGCGTCAGCGTGGTGACGACCCGGCCGTCGTGGCTGACCTCGACCGTCGCCACCGCGGCCTTGTAGTTGCTGCCGTTGCGCTCACCGAGGCTCTGCAGGGTCCAGGTGTAGCCACCAACCGTGGTGCTCTGGCCGGGCTTGAGGAAAACCACCGAGCTCGCGGCGAGCGACATGCCGGCGATGCCGGCGATGGTCACCCCCAGGCCCGCATGCGCCATCGCCGCGCCGATCGCCGCGCGCCGCAAGCCGAGCAGACGTGCCAGCGAGCGCCGTGGGGGCTGGCTGAAAAGCGCGATGCGCGAGGCGATGTCGGCGACAGCGCCGAGGATCAGCCAGGCCGCGGCAGCCATGCCCAGCGCCGGCAAGGCCTGCATCCGCAGCGCCGCAAAGACCCCGATCACCGCGGAGATCAGCGCCGCCCACCAGACCTGGCGGAACACCGGCGCGAGCGAGGCGCGCTTCCAGGACAGCGCGGTACCAAGGCTCATCGCCAGGAACAGCGGGAAGGCCAACGGAAACACGGTCGCGGCATAGAAGGGCGGCCCCACCGAGATCTTGATGCCGAACAGCAGGTCGGCGAACGGCGGATAGGCGGTGCCCGTGAGGACCACGGCAGCGATCGAGCAGATCATGATGTTGTTGAGGATCAGCGCGCCCTCACGCGAGAGCGGGGCGAAAATGCCGACCGGCGCCAGCGCCGGCGCGCGCAGCGCGAAGAGGAGCAGCGATCCGCCGACCAGGATGCCCAGCAGGATGAGGATGAAGACGCCGCGCCCCGGTGCGGCGGCGAAGGAGTGCACCGAGTTGAGAATGCCCGAGCGGACCAGGAACGTGCCCAGCAGCGACAGCGAGAACGTGCCGATCGCCAGCAGCACCGTCCAGGTCTTCAGCGCCTCGCGCTTCTCCACCACGATCGCCGAATGCAGCAGCGCCGTGCCGGTC